>NZ_JBWKDW010000001.1:827810-862077 GCF_056435735.1 Streptomyces sp. NPDC043878 | reverse complement strand
GTTGATAGGCCGGATCTGGAAGGCGGGTAACCGCTGGAGGTGACCGGTACTAATAGGCCGAGGGCTTGTCCTCAAATGCTCGCGTCCACTGTGTTGGTTCTGAAACCACGAACAACCCCGTTGTGCCACACGACGGTGCGGTTGTCAGTTTCATAGTGTTTCGGTGGTCATAGCGTGAGGGAAACGCCCGGTTACATTCCGAACCCGGAAGCTAAGCCTTACAGCGCCGATGGTACTGCAGGGGGGACCCTGTGGGAGAGTAGGACACCGCCGAACAATTTTTCAAAAAGGGTTGGACCCTGAACTTCGGTTCAGAGTCCAACCCTTTTTTGTTGTGTGTCACCTGCAGTTCACGTTCCGCGCCCAGCATCCACGGTATGGGTACTGCAGCAATGCTCAGGGCCGCCGGCGTCGGAGTCGGTGACGAGGTCGTCGTACCGGCCTTCGGGAACGTGGAAGTCGCCGAGGCCGTGGTGCTGGCCGGCGGGCTTCCCGTGTTCGCCGAGATAGACCCGGCGACGTACTGCCTCGACGCGACCGCCGTCGAGGCCTCCATAACTCCGCGGACGGCGGCCGTCGTTGTCGTCCACCGCTTCGGCCGGCCCGCCGACATGGCGCGACTGCACGAGGTCGGGCAGCGGTACGGGCTGCTGGTGCTCCAGCAGCGGGAATCCGAACCGCCGTACGACGAGATCGCCCAGCGGCGGCAGCGGGCCGCCTATCTCGACGCGCGGCTGCGAGGTGTGCTGACGCCCGACGACGGGGACGGGCACACCTACCAGCAGTACGTCGTCCGCGTGCCCGGGAACGGGCGGCCCGACCGGGACGCCTTCGCGCGGGCCCTGCGGGGCAGGGGAGTCGAGTGCCGGGTGCCGGTGAAGACTCCCGTGCACCGGCTGCCCGAGTTCCGTCGGTGCCTGTCGCTGCCCGACACCGAGCGGGCCGCCGACGAGACCCTCGCGCTGCCCGTGGACGCCGCGTTGACCAAGCGGGACATGCAGCGGATCGTGGGCGCCTGCAACGCGCTCGGCGGACTGTTGCAGCCGGCCTTCTGACGATCGTGGTTGGGAGCAGCGGTCCCGCCGGGGTATGATCTATCCCGTTGCCACGAGGGAAACCTCGGCAAGGTGACCGGCCCCCATAGCTCAGTCGGCAGAGCGTCTCCATGGTAAGGAGAAGGTCAACGGTTCGATTCCGTTTGGGGGCTCAGACACAAAGGCCCCGCCCATTCGGGCGGGGCCTTTCGCATGCCCCGGTTCAGTCCCTCTGCAGGCCCGGTACCCGCATCGCCAGGATCGCCATGTCGTCGGACGGGGCGTCAGAAGCGAAGCGTTCCACCGCGCGCATGATGCGGGCCGCGACGGCGCCCGCCGTCAGACCGGTACAGGTCGTCAGGACATCGCTTAGGCCGTCGTCGCCCAACATGCGTGTGCCTTCCCGGCGTTCCGTCACACCGTCGGTGACGCACAACAGGACGTCGCCGGGATCGAGGGTGACCGTCTCCTCGTACAACTCCAGGTCCTCCATGACACCCAGCAGCGGCTGGGGTTCGGCGGCCGGCTCGACCGTGCCGTCCTGGCGGAGACGCAGCGGGAGCGGGTGGCCGGCGCAGACCACCTTCAGCTTCGCGCTGCCGTCCTCCTGGGGCCACAACTCGCCGTAGAGAAGGGTGAGGAAGCGGCTGCGCTCGCCCTCGTCGAGGATCGCGGAGTTGAGGCGCTCCAGGACCGCCGGACCGCTGAGGCCCTCCCTGGCCAGCAGTCGCAGGGCGTGGCGGGCCAGGCCCGTCACCGCAGCCGCGTTCGGACCGGTGCCGCAGACGTCCCCGATGGCGAAGCCGTAGGCGCCGTCGCGGATGGGGAAGAGGTCGTAGAAGTCGCCGCCGACCTCGTTGCCCTCGCCGGCCGCGCGGTAGATGACCTCCACCTCGACACCCTCGATCTCGGGGAGCTCGGGCGGCAGGAGACTGCGCTGGAGTGCCTGGCTGATGGCCGTGCGCTCGGAGTACAGGCGGGCGTTGTCCAGAGCCAGGGCGGCCCGGCGGGACAGGTCCTCGGCCAGTTCGAGGATCTCCTGGCGGAAGTGTTCGTCGGTGGGCTTGCCCAGGGTCAGCATGCCGATGACCCGGTTGCGGGCGACCAGCGGAAGGACCACGGTCTCGCCGCCGACGGCGGACGCGGTGGCGAGGGTCGGGCCGATGCCCGAGGCGACCTGGTGGGTGGGGCCGCCGCTCAGCCCGAGGCTGCGCATGGAGCTGCGCAGGGCCGCGCGGTGGGCCGCCTCGCCGGGCGCCGACCAGACGCGGGCGCCGGGGGTGGGCACCGGGTCGGGCGGCGGGACCTTGGAGAGCAGGGACTTGATGCCGTCGATGAGTTCCTCGTCCTCGTGCAGGACGTAGGAGAGATACGGCTCGGAGGCCTGGTCGGCGATCGTGTAGACGGCGCACCAGGTGGCGAGGGTCGGGACCGTCATCTGGGCCATCAGGGCCAGGGTCTGGTCGCGGTCCAGGGTGCCGGCCAGCAGGTCGGAGGCCTCGACGAGGAAGCTGAGTGAACCCCGGCGCAGCCGTTCCAGTTCGCCCAGGCGGGCCGACTCGACGGCCAGCGCGATGCGGTCGGCGGCGAACTGGAGGCGCAGGGCCTCCTCGTTCGAGTATCTGCCGGGGCCTTCGGCGGCCACGCCGAGCGAGCCGGTCAGGCGGCCCTCGACCTTCAGGGGGACCGTCACGACCGAGCGCATGCCGGTGCCGCTGAGCAGCGGTACGGCGCCCGGTACGGCGGACAGGTCCTCGTGGACGGCCGGCATGCGGGCCGAGCCGTAGCGGCCGGGGCCGGCCTCGACGGGGACGCGGGCGAACCGCTGGCGCGCGGAGGGCAGGCCGGTGGAGGCGCGGACCTCCAGCTCCGTCTCGTCGTCGGTGGCGAGCAGCAGGAACGCGGAGTCGCCGTCGAGCATGTCGCGGGCGCGTTCCACCGTGCGCTGGAGGAGGCCGTCGAGGTCGTCGGGGGCGGGGGAGCCGATGAACACCTCGAAGGGGTCGGCGTTCTGCCCCTCGGAGACGGCGCCCGCGTCGGTGACGGGGATGCGCAGCGGGGTCTGCAGGACGGCCCGCTCGTGGTCCCGGACCAGGAGGCACACCGTGGAGGGCTCGCCGGTCGTGTCGCGGACCCGGAGATGTGAGGCGTAGACGGAGCTGACCCGGCCCTTGGCGTCCCTGATGCCGTAGCTGCCCTCCCAGCGGGAGAGCCGGAGGGCGTCGGCGATGCCCGTGCCGGTGCCAGGGGTGTGCGGCCAGGCCGCGAGGTCGGTCAGCGGTTTGCCGGTGACCTGCTCGGCGGCGTACCCGAAGAGTTCCTCCGCGTCCTCGTTCCAGGCGGTGATGGCGCCGGTGCGGTCGATCTGGACGACGGCGACGCGGACCCGGCCGTCGGCGAGGGGCAGCAGGTCGGGCGGCAGCAGTGGGCCGACGGCACGGGCGCCCACCGGGCGGCCGGGGAGGGCGAGCTGGAACCAGACCTGCTTGCGGGTGGGCGTGTACTCCACGCCCCAGCGGCCGGCCAGTGCCGCGCAGAGCTGAAGGCCCCGCCCGCCCTCGCGGTCGGGGCTGCCCATGGTGACGGGCGAGCCCTGCAGGGGGATCTCGCGCTCCGGGTAGTGGTCGGCCACCTCGATCCGTACGCCGTCGTCGCTGCGCAGACACAGGACGTCGGCGGCGGTGCCGGCGTGCACCACGGCGTTGGTCACCAGTTCGCTGGTGAGGACCACGGCGTCGTCGATGATGTCGGCGAAGCCCCAGCCCTGGAGGGTGTCACGGACGAAGGAGCGGGCGCTCGCGACCGATCGTCCGAGGGGCTCGAAGCTGGCGGCCGCGCGCGCGGTGATCACTGAACTCCTCGACCGGTTGTCGGCGTGCAGGGCTGCCTGGCCGGCCGGCTCGTGCCGCTGCTGCGGCAGTGCTCCGGTCGGCCGGGGGTCCGAGGGCTGTTCCCCCGGGATCAGTCCGGTGGTCATGTGTGCGGCCGCCCCTCCGATGCCCGCTCGTTTCGTGCCACCGCCCAGGCCGGACGGACCGGCGTGGCTGGACAGCCGCATGCAAGGTTACTTACCTTCCCCGCCCGTGCGGATGCCGGTCACCGGTGTTTCCGCCCGGAGGTGTGCGGACGATGTGCGAAGCTGCCGAACTGTTATGGCCTGGTTCGGCCGGGGTGAAACACTGGGCAGGCTTCGGGAGAAGGTCCGGGCAGGCCGAGTGTCCACCGCGTATGGCGGGCAGCAACCCCGTGACGGGGTCCGTCATGCCCGGCCGGAGAACGCGGTGGGGCGCGGCACAGGCGCCGTCACGCGGCAGTAACCGGTACGCCGACCAGGGCTGCCGGAGCACAGCAGAACGGTCGACCCCTGCGGGAGGGACACAGTGGAGTCTGGCGAAGCGACGCGGGTCACGAAAACGCGCGCGAAAGGCGGACAGTCCCTGAGTAACCGGCGTACACCACGCAACGGCACCACTCCGGTGGACACGGCAGCCCTGAACCGGCTGCTGGCCGCCCTGGTGTCGATGCGGGACGGGAACTTCCGCAAGCGGCTCACGGTGTCCGGCGACGGGGTGATGTCGGAGATCGCGGCCGTCTTCAACGAGGTGGCCGACCGCAACCTCCACCTCACGGGTGAGCTGTCGCGGGTACGGCGGACGGTGGGCCGTGAGGGGAAGCTCACTGAACGGCTGGAGACGGGCGCCTCGGAGGGCTCCTGGGCGGCCGCCATCGACGCCTCGAACGCCCTCGTGGACGATCTCGCGCGGCCCGTGTCCGAGGTGAGCCGGGTGCTGTCCGCGGTGGCGGAGGGCGATCTGTCGCCGCGTATGGAGCTGCGCACGCAGGCGCCGGACGGGACCGGGCATCCGCTGCGCGGGGAGTTCCTCAAGGTTGGCAGGACCGTCAACAACCTGGTCGACCAGTTGTCGACGTTCACCGACGAGGTCACGCGCGTGGCCAGCGAGGTGGGCACCGAGGGCAAGCTGGGCGGGCAGGCCCGGGTGCGTGGCATGTCCGGTTCGTGGAAGGACCTCACGGAGTCCGTCAACACGATGGCCTACCGGCTGACGGCCCAGGTGCGGGACATCGCGCTGGTGACGACCGCCGTCGCCAAGGGTGATCTGTCGCGCAAGGTCACGGTGCACGTGGCCGGCGAGATGCTTGAGCTGAAGAACACCGTCAACACGATGGTCGACCAGCTGTCGTCCTTCTCCTCCGAGGTGACGCGGGTCGCGCGCGAGGTGGGTGTCGAGGGCGAGCTGGGCGGCCAGGCGCAGGTGCCCGGTGTGGCGGGTGTGTGGAAGGACCTCACCGACTCGGTGAACCTCATGGCCGGCAACCTGACGGCCCAGGTGCGTGGGATCGCCCAGGTCACGACGGCCGTCGCGAGTGGTGACCTGTCGCAGAAGGTGACGGTGTCGGCGCGCGGCGAGGTCGCGCAGCTCGCGGACACGATCAACCAGATGACCGAGACGCTGCGTACCTTCGCGGACGAGGTCACCCGGGTGGCCAACGAGGTCGGTGCCGAGGGGCGCCTCGGCGGGCAGGCGAACGTGCCGGGCGCGGCGGGGACGTGGAAGGACCTCACCGATTCGGTGAACACGGTCTTCCGGAACCTGACCATCCAGGTGCGGGACATCGCCGCCGTGACGACGGCCGTGGCCAGCGGTGACCTGTCGCAGAAGGTCACCGTGGACGTGGCCGGCGAGATGCTGGAGCTGAAGAACACCGTCAACGGGATGGTGGACCAGCTGTCCGCGTTCGGTGCCGAGGTCACGCGCGTGGCGCGGGAGGTCGGTGTCGAGGGTGAGCTGGGCGGCCAGGCACAGGTGTCGGGCGCCGCGGGTACGTGGAAGGACCTGACCGACTCCGTCAACACCGCGTTCCGCAACCTCACCGGACAGGTACGCAACATCGCCCAGGTGACGACGGCCGTGGCCAACGGTGACCTGTCGCAGAAGGTCACCGTCGACGTCTCCGGCGAGATGCTCCAGCTGAAGAACACCGTGAACACGATGGTGGACCAGCTGTCCGCGTTCGCCGACCAGGTCACGCGGATGGCCCGGGACGTGGGCACCGAGGGCCGGCTCGGCGGTCAGGCCGTGGTGCCGGGCGTGTCCGGTACGTGGAAGGAGCTCACCGACTCCGTCAACTTCATGGGCGGCAACCTCACCTCCCAGGTGCGGCAGATCGCCCAGGTGACGACGGCCGTGGCCCGGGGCGACCTGTCGCAGAAGATCGACGTCGACGCGCGCGGGGAGATCCTGGAGCTGAAGAACACCATCAACACGATGGTCGACCAGCTCTCCGCGTTCGCCGACCAGGTGACCCGGGTGGCCCGCGACGTGGGCACCGAGGGCCGGCTCGGCGGTCAGGCGCAGGTGCCCGGCGTCGCCGGCGTGTGGCGTGACCTGACGGACTCCGTGAACGGCATGGCCGGCAACCTCACCGCGCAGGTGCGCAACATCGCGCAGGTCGCCACGGCGGTGGCCCGCGGTGACCTGTCCCAGAAGATCACCGTGGACGCGCGCGGGGAGATCCTGGAGCTGAAGAACACCCTGAACACGATGGTCGACCAGCTGTCGTCGTTCGCCGAGGAGGTCACGCGCGTGGCCCGCGAGGTGGGCACCGAGGGCGAGCTCGGCGGGCAGGCGGAGGTGCAGGGTGTCTCCGGCACCTGGAAGGACCTCACCCAGTCGGTGAACTTCATGGCGAACAACCTGACGATCCAGGTGCGCCAGATCGCCGAGGTCACGACGGCCGTCGCCAAGGGCGACCTGTCGAAGAAGATCACCGTGGACGCGAAGGGCGAGATCCTGGAGCTCGTCACCACCGTCAACACGATGGTCGACCAGCTGTCCAGCTTCGCCGAGCAGGTGACGCGGGTGGCCCGCGAGGTGGGCACCGAGGGCATCCTGGGCGGGCAGGCGCACGTGCCCGGCGTCACCGGTATCTGGAAGGACCTCAGCGGCAACGTCAACCTGATGGCCAACAACCTGACCATGCAGGTGCGCAACATCTCCCAGGTCGCGGCCGCCGTCGCCAACGGGGACCTGACGCGGACGGTGACGATCGAGGCGCGCGGTGAGGTGGCGCAGCTCGCCGACACCTTCAACACCATGGTGAAGACGCTGAGTTCGTTCGCCGACCAGGTCACCAAGGTGGCCCGCGAGGTGGGTACGGACGGCATCCTCGGCGGGCAGGCGCGCGTACCCGGCGTCGCCGGTACGTGGAAGGACCTCACGGAGTCCGTCAACGGGATGGCGTCCAACCTGACCGGTCAGGTGCGCAACATCGCGATGGTCACCACGGCCATCGCCAAGGGCGACCTGACCAAGAAGATCGACATCGACGCGCGCGGCGAGATCCTGGAGCTCAAGACCACCATCAACACGATGGTCGACCAGCTGTCGTCCTTCGCCGAGGAGGTCACCCGGGTCGCCCGCGAGGTGGGTACGGAGGGCCAGCTCGGCGGGCAGGCACGGGTGCGGGACGTCGACGGCACCTGGCGCGACCTCACCGAGTCGGTGAACGAGATGGCCGGGAACCTGACCCGGCAGGTGCGTGCCATCGCGCGGGTGGCGACGGCGGTGACCCGCGGTGACCTGAACCTGAAGATCGACGTCGACGCGGCGGGCGAGATCCAGGAGCTCCAGGACTACATCAACAAGATGATCGCCAACCTGCGCGACACCACGATCGCCAACAAGGAGCAGGACTGGCTCAAGGGCAACCTCGCCCGCATCTCCGCCCTGATGCAGGGCCGCCGCGACCTGGAGGACGTGGCCTCGCTGATCATGAGCGAGCTGACACCGGTGGTGACCGCGCAGCACGGCGCGTTCTTCGTCGCCATGCCGCTGCTCGACGGAAAGGACGTCAGCGCGGAGGGCGAGGAGCAGTACGAGCTGCGGATGCTCGGCTCGTACGGCTACTCGATGGGTTCCATGCCGACCTCGTTCCGGCCGGGTGAGGCGCTCATCGGCACGGCCGCCGAGGAGAAGCGCACGATCCTCGTGGAGAACGCGCCCAGCGGCTATCTGAAGATCTCCTCGGGGCTCGGTGAGGCGCCGCCCGCGCAGGTGATCGTGCTTCCGGTGCTCTTCGAGGGCAAGGTGCTCGGGGTCATCGAGCTGGCGTCGTTCACACCGTTCACACAGATCCAGAAGGACTTCCTGAACCAGATCGCCGAGATGATCGCGACGAGCGTCAACACCATCTCCGTCAACACCAAGACGGAGGTACTGCTGCGGCAGTCGCAGGAGCTGACCGAGCAACTGCGGGAGCGGTCGGCGGAGTTGGAGAACCGGCAGAAGGCCCTCCAGGCGTCCAACGCCGAACTGGAGGAGAAGGCCGAGCTGCTGGCCCAGCAGAACCGTGACATCGAGGTGAAGAACACCGAGATCGAGGAGGCGCGGCAGGTCCTGGAGGAGCGCGCCGAGCAACTCGCCGTGTCCATGCGCTACAAGAGCGAGTTCCTGGCCAACATGTCGCACGAGCTGCGCACGCCGCTCAACTCGCTGCTGATCCTGGCGAAGCTGCTCGCGGACAACGCGGAGGGCAACCTCTCCCCGAAGCAGGTGGAGTTCGCCGAGACGATCCACGGGGCCGGCTCCGACCTGCTCCAGCTGATCAACGACATCCTCGACCTGTCGAAGGTCGAGGCGGGCAAGATGGACGTCTCCCCGACACGCATCGCGCTGGTCCAGCTCGTGGACTACGTGGAGGCCACCTTCCGGCCCCTGACCGCGGAGAAGGGCCTCGACCTGTCGGTGCGGGTGTCGCCCGAGTTGCCGGCCACCCTGCACACCGACGAGCAGCGGCTGCTCCAGGTGCTGCGCAACCTGCTGTCGAACGCGGTGAAGTTCACCGACTCCGGGTCGGTCGAGCTGGTGATCCGGCCGGCCGGCGGTGACGTCCCGGTGGCGATCCGCGAGCAGTTGCTGGAGACGGGGTCGCTGCGGGACGCGGACGCGGACCTGATCGCGTTCTCGGTGACCGACACCGGCATCGGCATCGCGGCCAGCAAGATGCGGGTGATCTTCGAGGCGTTCAAGCAGGCCGACGGTACGACCAGCCGCAAGTACGGCGGTACCGGCCTCGGGCTGTCCATCTCGCGGGAGATCGCCCAGCTGCTCGGCGGCGAGATCCACGCGCAGAGCGAACCCGGACGCGGTTCGACGTTCACCCTGTACCTGCCGCTGCATCCCAGCGAACTGCCGCCGCAGGGCTATCAGCAGCTGGCCCCCGCGCTGGAGGCCCGGGAGCTGGTGGCCTCCGCGCACGACCGGGCCGACCAGTCCGAGCTGTCCGACGTGGAGATCGAGACGCCGGCCGAGGTGAAGTCGTACCAGGAGACGCAGAACGGCGCCGCCGCGCTCTTCCGGCGCCGCCGCCGCGGTGTGCCCGCGCTGGAGTACCGGGGGACGCACGAACAGTGGACGGCCGGCGAGCCGGACCCGGCGCCGCAGCCGCGCCGCGGCATCCGGTTCGGCGGGGAGAAGGTGTTGATCGTCGACGACGACATCCGCAACGTCTTCGCGCTCACCAGCGTGCTGGAGCAGCACGGCCTGTCGGTGCTGTACGCCGAGAACGGCCGCGAGGGCATCGAGGTCCTGGAGCAGCACGACGACGTGTCGGTCGTCCTGATGGACATCATGATGCCCGAGATGGACGGGTACGCGACGACCACCGCGATCCGTCGCATGCCGCAGTTCGCGGGGCTGCCGATCATCGCGCTGACCGCGAAGGCGATGAAGGGCGACCGGGAGAAGGCGATCGAGTCCGGTGCCTCCGACTACGTGACGAAACCGGTCGATCCCGATCACCTGCTGACGGTGATGGAGCAGTGGATGCGGGAGGCGTGAGGCGGGACGGGAAGGGAAGGAGTACGGTCCCGTTCCGGGTGAGGGGGTTTCCCGCGCGCGGAACGGGAAGGCGGGAGTTCACACGGAGTTGCTGACTCAGTGTGGCCGAGGTCGTGTAGAAGTACGGGATTCCGGGAACCTTCTGGTCTCCCGCTACGTTTCTGCTACGTGCACAGTGACATCGCGGTGACAGGGTGTGGCGACAGGCGGGGTGCGGCTACCATGACCGGCACAAGGGCGGGCGGCGCAAAGGAGTCGTCCCCCGGGGCGGCGCCCGGTGCACTTCCGGGGCGAGGAGGGCGGGCCATGGTGCAGAAGGCCAAGATCCTTCTGGTCGATGACCGGCCGGAGAATCTGCTGGCGCTGGAGGCCATCCTCTCCGCGCTCGATCAGACGCTGGTGCGGGCATCGTCCGGGGAGGAAGCGCTCAAAGCGCTGCTCACGGACGACTTCGCGGTCATTCTGCTGGACGTCCAGATGCCAGGTATGGACGGTTTCGAAACCGCCGCGCACATCAAGCGGCGAGAACGAACCCGGGACATCCCGATCATCTTCCTCACCGCGATCAACCACGGGCCGCACCACACCTTCCGCGGGTACGCGGCGGGCGCGGTCGACTACATCTCCAAGCCGTTCGACCCGTGGGTGCTGCGCGCGAAGGTCTCCGTTTTCGTCGAGCTGTACATGAAGAACTGCCAGCTGCGGGAGCAGGCGGCGCTGCTGCGGCTCCAGTTGGAGGGTGGCGGCGGCAAAGCCGTGACGGGCGAGGCGAAGGAACCGGCGGGACTGCTGGCCGAGCTGTCGGCGCGGCTCGCCGCCGTCGAGGAGCAGGCGGAGGCGCTGTCCAAGCAGCTCGACGACGACTCGGCGGACGCGGCCGCGGTGGCCACGGCGGCTCATCTGGAGCGCAAACTCACCGGCCTGCGCCGGGCGCTGGACGCCCTGGAGCCGGGCACGGGCACCACGTCGTCCCTGCCGTCGCCGAACTGACGCCCGCGCCGGGCCCGGCGCGTGAGCGCGCGTCAGTTCGGCGACCTCCTCACGGCGACACGAACGGGTGAAGCGTCGGTCACACGTGTCCGTCGACCTCCGCACCGGTAACCTCGCACCTATGGCCTCACGTCCCTCGGCAGCCAAGAAGCAGCCCGCGAAGAAGGCGGCCGCTCCCGCGAAGGCTCCGGTGCGCAAGGCCGCCGCGAAGAAGGCACCCCCCAGGAAGGCACCGGCCAGGAAGGCGGTGGTGAAGAGGCCGGCGCCCAGGCCCGCTCCCAGTCCCACCGGGGGCGTCTACCGGCTGGTGCGCGCCGTGTGGCTCGGCCTGGCGCACGCCGTCGGCGCGGTGTTCCGCGGCATAGGGCAGGGCGCGAAGAACCTCGACCCCGCGCACCGCAAGGACGGGGTCGCGCTGCTCCTCCTCGGTCTCGCCCTGATCGTCGCCGCGGGCACCTGGTCGAACCTGCGCGGCCCGGTCGGCGACCTCGTGGAGATGCTGGTGACCGGCGCGTTCGGCCGGCTCGACCTGCTCGTGCCGATACTGCTCGCGCTGATCGCCGTACGGTTCATCCGGCACCCCGAACAGCCCGAGGCCAACGGCCGTATCGTCATCGGCCTGTCCGCGCTCGTCATCGGTGTGCTCGGCCAGGTGCACATCGCGTGCGGCGCGCCCGCCCGCAGCGCCGGCATGCAGGCGATAAGGGACGCCGGCGGGCTCATCGGCTGGGGAGCGGCGACGCCGCTGATGTACACCATGGGCGAGGTGCTGGCCGTACCGCTGCTCGTGCTGCTCACGGTGTTCGGGCTGCTGGTCGTCACCGCCACCCCCGTCAACGCCATCCCGCAGCGGCTGCGGCTGCTCGGCGTGAAGCTGGGCGTCATCGACGACCGCGTCGCCGACGAATTCGACGAGGACGACGAGCGGTACGAGGACCAGTGGCGCGAGTCGCTGCCCGCTCCCGCCCGCTCCCGGCGGCGCGGCCCGGCGCCCGAGGGGTACGACCCCGAGGGCGCCGAACAGGAGGCCCTCACCCGGCGCCGTGGCCGCCCGCGCCGGTCGGCCGTCCCGCAGCCCGACATGGACCGACCGCTGGACGCCGTGGACGTCGCCGCGGCGGCCGCCGCCGCGCTCGACGGCGCCGTCATGCACGGCATGCCGCCCTCGCCGGTCGTCGCCGACCTCACCCAGGGTGTGAGCGCGGGGGAGCGCGAGGAGTCGACGCCGGTCCCCGTTCCGAAGTCCGTGCCGGCCGCGCGCCCCCGGCAGGAGAAGCTCAGGGCCGAGGTCCCCGACCTCACCAAGTCCGCGCCCGAGGCGCCGCGCGAGCTGCCTCCGCGGGCCGAGCAGCTCCAGCTGTCCGGCGACATCACGTACGCGCTCCCCTCACTCGACCTCCTCACGCGCGGGGGCCCCGGCAAGACGCGCAGCGCGGCCAACGACGCCGTGGTCGCCTCGCTGACGAACGTCTTCACCGAGTTCAAGGTCGACGCCGCCGTCACCGGCTTCACGCGCGGGCCGACGGTCACGCGCTACGAGGTCGAGCTCGGCCCGGCGGTGAAGGTCGAGCGGATCACCGCGCTGACGAAGAACATCGCCTACGCCGTCGCCAGTCCGGACGTGCGGATCATCTCGCCGATCCCCGGCAAGTCCGCCGTCGGCATCGAGATCCCCAACACCGACCGGGAGATGGTCAACCTCGGTGACGTGCTGCGCCTCGCCGCGGCCGCCGAGGACGACCATCCGATGCTGGTCGCGCTCGGCAAGGACGTCGAGGGCGGCTACGTGATGGCCAACCTGGCGAAGATGCCGCACGTCCTGGTGGCCGGCGCCACCGGCTCCGGCAAGTCGTCGTGCATCAACTGCCTCATCACGTCGGTCATGGTCCGCGCGACCCCCGAGGACGTCCGCATGGTCCTCGTCGACCCCAAGCGCGTCGAGCTGACCGCGTACGAGGGCATCCCGCACCTGATCACCCCGATCATCACCAATCCGAAGCGGGCCGCCGAGGCGCTGCAGTGGGTCGTGCGCGAGATGGACCTGCGCTACGACGACCTGGCCGCCTTCGGATACCGGCACATCGACGACTTCAACAAGGCCATCCGCGACGGCAAGCTGAAGACGCCCGAGGGCAGCGAGCGGGAGCTCAGGACCTATCCGTACCTGCTGGTGATCGTCGACGAGCTCGCCGACCTGATGATGGTCGCGCCGAGGGACGTCGAGGACTCGATCGTGCGCATCACGCAGCTCGCGCGCGCGGCCGGCATCCACCTGGTGCTCGCCACGCAGCGGCCGTCGGTCGACGTCGTCACCGGTCTGATCAAGGCGAACGTGCCCTCCCGGCTCGCCTTCGCCACCTCCTCGCTCGCCGACTCGCGCGTCATCCTCGACCAGCCGGGCGCCGAGAAGCTCATCGGCAAGGGCGACGGGCTGTTCCTGCCGATGGGGGCGAACAAGCCGACCCGTATGCAGGGCGCGTTCGTGACGGAGGACGAGGTCGGCGCGGTCGTCCAGCACTGCAAGGACCAGATGGCGCCCGTCTTCCGGGACGACGTCACCGTGGGCAGCAAGCAGAAGAAGGAGATCGACGAGGAGATCGGCGACGACCTCGACCTGCTGTGCCAGGCCGCCGAGCTGGTCGTCTCCACGCAGTTCGGGTCGACCTCCATGCTCCAGCGCAAGCTGCGGGTCGGCTTCGCCAAGGCCGGGCGGCTCATGGACCTGATGGAGTCCCGGGGCATCGTCGGCCCCAGCGAGGGGTCCAAGGCCCGTGACGTTCTCGTGAAGGCCGACGAGCTGGACGGCGTGCTCGCAGTGATTCGCGGGGAGTCGTAAGGGGAGTCGCCAAGGCGGAGTCGCCGCAGTCGTCAAAGACAGCCCCGACGCCGTCGTCGAATCGTGACTCACCCGTAAGAAATCACTGAGCAACCGTTTCCCTTCGGCGTACGTCAAGTTGAGGGAAACAACAAGCTCCTGCTCCACCGTCGGGATGGCCGGCCATTCCGATGGCGTACAAAGTCCGCCGTCCGGTTGCCCCACCCTTTCGTACCCCCCCTAGACTGAACCTCCAGCACAGGCGGCTAAAACGCTCGAAAGGCGCCCCCGTGTCCATCGGCAACTCCCCTGAAGACGAGCGTCCGTTCGAAGATGATCGTGAAGAGACCCGTCCCTCGGTCGGCCGCGAGCTCCAGCAGGCGCGCATCGCGGCCGGACTGACCGTCGACGACGTCAGCAGCGCCACCCGGGTCCGCATCGCCATCGTGCACTCCATCGAGGCGGACGACTTCACGCCCTGTGGCGGTGACGTCTACGCCCGCGGTCACATCCGCACCCTGGCCAGGGCCGTCCACCTGGACCCCGCCCCCCTGCTCGCCCGCTTCGACGCCGACCACGGCGGGCGCCCGGCCCCCACGCCGGCGGCCCCGCTCTTCGAGGCGGAGCGCATCCGCCCCGAGCGGCGCGGACCCAACTGGACGGCGGCCATGGTCGCCGCGATCGTCGCGGTCGTCGGCTTCGTCGGTTTCACGGCGGTCAGGGGCGGCGACGACGGCGGGTCGAAGACGCAGGTCGCCGACGGGTCCAAGGCCGGGGCCGGCAAGTCCTCCACACCCACTCCGAAGAGCGCCAAGCCCACCGACCCGAAACCCGAACCGTCCGACAGCGCCATCGCCGCGGCGCCGCAGGACAAGGTCACCGTCCAGGTGAGCGCCGCCGACGGACGCAGCTGGATCTCCGCCAAGGACCACAACGGCCGGCTGCTGTTCGACGGTCTGCTCAAGCAGGGCCAGTCGAAGACCTTCCAGGACAGCGAGAAGGTCAACCTCATCCTCGGGGATGCCGGCGCCATCCAGCTGTACGTCAACGGCAAGAAGATCGAGGACGACTTCCAGCCCGGCGCCGTGGAGCGGCTCACCTACACGAAGGGTGACCCGCAGGTCGGCTGACCGGCCGGAGCGTAACGGTGCACACGGGGTTGGCCAAGATCGGCCAACCCCGTCGACATGGGCTGTCGGTGAGACAAAGTAGTCTTGAGCCCATGCCTGAACGCCGTACCGTCGCACTCGTCACTCTTGGCTGCGCCCGCAACGAGGTGGACTCGGAGGAGCTCGCAGGCCGCTTGGAGGCGGACGGCTGGGACCTCGTCGAGGACGCCGCGGACGCGGACGTAGCCGTCGTCAACACCTGCGGCTTCGTCGAGGCCGCCAAGAAGGACTCCGTCGACGCGCTCCTCGAGGCCAACGACCTCAAGGGGCACAACAGAACCCAGGCCGTCGTGGCGGTGGGGTGCATGGCCGAGCGGTACGGCAAGGAACTCGCCGAGGCCCTCCCCGAGGCCGACGGCGTGCTCGGCTTCGACGACTACGCGAACATCTCCGACCGCCTGCAGACCATCCTGAACGGCGGCATCCACGCCTCCCACACCCCGCGCGACCGGCGCAAGCTGCTGCCGATCAGTCCGGCCCAGCGGCAGGAGTCGGCCGCCGAGGTCGCCCTGCCCGGACACGGCCCCGCCGACCTCCCGGACGGCCTCGCCCCGGCCTCCGGCCCCCGTGCGCCCCTGCGCCGCCGACTGGACGGCGCCCCGGTCGCCTCGGTGAAGCTCGCCTCCGGCTGCGACCGCCGCTGCTCCTTCTGCGCCATCCCCTCCTTCCGCGGCTCCTTCATCTCCCGCCGCCCGAGCGACGTGCTGAACGAGACACGCTGGCTGGCCGAGCAGGGCGTCAAGGAGGTCATGCTGGTCTCCGAGAACAACACGTCCTACGGCAAGGACCTGGGCGACATCAGGCTCCTGGAGTCGCTCCTGCCCGAGCTCGCCGAGGTCGACGGCATCGAACGGGTGCGCGTCAGCTACCTCCAGCCCGCCGAGATGCGGCCCGGCCTCATCGACGTGCTGACCTCGACGCCGAAGGTCGTGCCCTACTTCGACCTGTCCTTCCAGCACTCCGCCCCCGACGTGCTGCGTGCGATGCGCCGCTTCGGGGACACCGACCGCTTCCTGGAGCTGCTCGACACCATCCGCGGCAAGGCCCCGCAGGCCGGCGTGCGGTCCAACTTCATCGTGGGCTTCCCCGGCGAGAGCGAGGCCGACTTGGCCGAGCTGGAGCGCTTCCTGACCGGCGCGCGACTGGACGCCATCGGCGTCTTCGGGTACTCCGACGAGGAGGGCACCGAAGCGGCGGGCTACGAGCACAAGCTGCACGAGGACGTCGTGGCGGAGCGGCTGGCCCGGGTCTCCCGGCTCGCCGAGGAACTCGTCTCGCAGCGCGCCGAGGAGCGCCTGGGGGAGACCGTTCACGTGCTCGTGGAGTCCGTGGACGACGAGGGCGTGTACGGCCGTGGCGAGCACCAGGCGCCGGAGACGGACGGCCAGGTGCTGCTCACGAGCGGCGAAGGTCTGAGTGTCGGCCGTATGGTCGAGGCGAAGGTGGTCGGTACGGAGGGTGTCGACCTGGTTGCCGAGCCCCTGCAGGGCTCGCTCGCGTGTAGTGAGGAGGCGGGCAGATGACCGGAGTACCGGCATCGGCGGGTGGCCCCTCCGGCGCGAACGGCGCGCCCGTGAGCCCGGGGCCGGCCCCCGCTGCCGTCTCCGGAGCCGTCGCACCGGGTGCCGTCGCCGGGGGAGCTGTCGCCCCGGGTGCCATGTCTCCGGAAGCTGTTTCCCCGGTCGCCTCGGGTGCTTCCGGGGCTCCTGGTGCCTCCGATGTCCCCGGTGCTTCCGGTGCTTCCGGTGCTTCCGGTGCTTCCGGTGTCCCCGGTGCTCCTGGTGCCTCCGGTGTCCCCGGTGCCGAGACGTCCGAGCCGGTCGCGGGGGCGCAGCCGGGCGGCGTGAAGTCCGCGCGGGGCGGGAAGATCGCCGCCGCGGCGGTCAACCAGGCCAGCGTCTGGAACGTCGCCAATCTTCTGACCATGCTCCGTCTGCTGCTCGTGCCCGGGTTCGTCGCCCTCATGCTGGCCGACGGCGGGTACGACCCGGCCTGGCGCTCGCTGGCCTGGGCCGCGTTCGCCGTCGCCATGATCACGGACCTGTTCGACGGGCATCTCGCCCGCACCTACAACCTCGTCACCGACTTCGGGAAGATCGCCGACCCCATCGCCGACAAGGCGATCATGGGGGCGGCGCTGATCTGTCTGTCAGGGCTCGGTGATCTGCCCTGGTGGGTGACGATCGTCATCCTCGGTCGGGAAGTCGGCATCACGCTCCTGCGTTTCCTCGTCATCCGGTACGGCGTCATCCCCGCGAGCCGCGGCGGCAAGCTCAAGACCCTCACGCAGGGCGTGGCCGTCGGGATGTACGTCCTGGCACTGACGGGATGGCTGGCCACCATGAGGTTCTGGGTGATGGCCGCGGCCGTCGTCCTGACCGTGGTGACCGGGCTCGACTATGTGAGACAGGCCATTGTGCTGCGGCGGCAGGGAATCGCCGAGCGCCAGGCCGCGCTGGAGGAGACGGAAGCGTGACTTCCCCGGCCACCCACCTGGTGCGACTACTCACGGTCAGAGGCGAGACGCTCGCTGTCGCCGAGTCGTTGACGGGCGGTCTGGTCGCGGCGGATCTCACGTCCGTCGCCGGGGCGTCCAAGGTTTTCCGGGGCTCGGTCACGGCGTACGCCACCGAGCTGAAGCACGAGCTGCTGGGCGTCGACGCCACCCTGCTGGCGGAGCGCGGGGCGGTCGATCCGCAGGTCGCGGCCCAGATGGCGGCCGGAGTGCGCAAGGCGCTCGGCGCGGACTGGGGTATCGCGACCACCGGCGTCGCCGGCCCGGAGCCGCAGGACGGCCAGCCCGTCGGTACGGTTTTCGTCGCCGTGGACGGGCCCACAGGCGCGGATTCCGGTTGCGCCGGTGGCGGAAAAGTCATGGCGCTGCGGTTGAACGGCGACCGCGCGGAAATTCGTATGGAGAGTGTACGCAGCGTACTCGCCCTGCTCCTGGAGCGGCTGGCGGGCGAACAGACCGGGAACGAGCGGGCACAGGATACGGAACAGAACGGGGGGTTTTGATGTTTGCAGCCCTGAGTGAACACGACATCGCTCCCCGCACGGCCGCGGCGCAAGGCGGTACGGTGGGGCGTGAAGGATGCGGCTACGCGGTCCGAGGAGGGAGCCACCGATGATTCTGCTCCGTCGCCTGCTGGGTGACGTGCTGCGTCGGCAGCGCCAGCGCCAGGGCCGTACTCTGCGCGAAGTCTCCTCGTCCGCCCGAGTCTCACTCGGCTATCTCTCCGAGGTGGAGCGGGGGCAGAAGGAGGCTTCTTCCGAGCTGCTCTCCGCCATCTGCGACGCGCTGGACGTACGGATGTCCGAGCTCATGCGAGAAGTGAGCGACGAGCTCGCCCTCGCCGAGCTGGCCCAGTCTGCTGCGGCCACCCCCGGTAAGCATGTGCCCGCCTCGGTCCGTCCGATGCTGGGTTCCGTTTCGGTGGCCGGCGTGCCACCGGAGCGGGTGACCATCAAGGCCCCCGCCGAGGCGGTCGACGTGGTCGCCGCGTGAGATCCGCGCGGGTGTGAGACCGACAGGGCGCTGATCGCGCCGAGTACGTGTGTGAGACCCCGGCCGGGGCTCCTCCGGGAAGATCCGGAGCACTGCGGTCGGGGTTTTCTGCTGCCCGGGCGCCGCTGTGGACCCGCGAGCCCGCACCTGGCCCGTTTGCCGGGCCGGGGTGCCGCGGTCATGGTGGAGGGGCGGACGTGCGCGGCGGGCCGGACCGGCCGGCGGTGCGAGCGTCCCTGACGACAGGGCGGCGCCGGTGCGCCCGTGTGCCGTCGGTGCGCCCTCCCGGCCGGTGAGCGTGGCGTTCTAGCGTCGGGCTGGAGGTGGCGGCCATGTCGGTGCGGGTGGTGCGCTGGGCCGCTGTGCTGGGACTCGGGGCGTTGTGGTGGTGGGCCGTGCTGCGGCTCACGCTGGCGCCCGGCGCGGGGGTGCTGGAAGGGGCCGTCGCGGCCGGGGGCTGGGGACTGAGCCTGCTGCCGGTGCACTGCGTGCCGAAGACGCGGGCCGACGGAGCCGTCGACACGCGGCGGTGGGCCGAGGCGTGGCGGGGAGCGGCCCGGCCTACCAGGGCATGGCCACCCCGCCGTTCGGACGCAGGATCTGGCCCGTCGTGAACGACGAGGCGTCGCAGGCCAAATACAACACGGCCTGGGCGATGTCCTCCGGTTCGCCGACCCGGCCCAGGGGCGACATGCGGGCCATCAGCGCCTCCGTGCGCGCCTGCGCCTCGCCCTCGTGGCGGTCGGTCATGGGCGTACGTGTCCAGCCCGGCGCGACCGCGTTGACGCGGATGCCGTGGCGGCCGACCTCGGTCGCCAGCGTCCTGGTCAGCTGGACGACGGCCGCCTTGGTCACGCCGTAGCAGAGCAGGCCGGCGCCGCCGGTGTCGACGGCGCCCGAGGCCATGGTGACGATGCTGCCCCGGGTGCCGCGGGCGAGCATCAGCCGCGCGGCCTCCTGGCAGGCGTACAGCACGCCCTTGAAGTTGACGCTCCAGACCCGTTCCAGGTCCTCGTCGTGGGTGTCCAGGACCGGGCTGCTGTGCATGATCCCCGCGATCGCGGCCATCACGTCCAGGCTGCCGCAGGACGCGACGGCCTGCTGGAGCCGCGCGCGGTCGGTGACGTCGAGGGGGTGGGTGTGGGCGGACCCGCCCCGGTCCTTGATCAGCGCCGCCGTCCCGTCCAGGCCCCGCGGGTCCAAGTCGGCGCAGTGCACGGTGGCGCCCGCCTCGGCGAGCAGCAGCGCCGAGGCGCGGCCGATACCGCCGGCGGCGCCGGTGACGAAGGCGGTGCGTCCGGTGAGGTCGTACGCGCTCACGGCCATGAGGGGACGGTACGAGGCTTTCTGACGGTCCGTCAATTGGCTGTACGGCGGGACATTCTCCTGGATGCGGAGGCGCTCGGTACCGGGCCGGCCTGGCAGCGGGGACACCAGTAGGTGGGGCGTTCGCGGGAGCCGTCGCCCTGGTCGGCGACGCGGACGGAGGTGCGGCAGCGCAGACAGGGGCGAGGCGCGCGGCCGTACACGAACAGGTCCTGGCCGCGGCGGCCCGTCGTGCTGCGAACCGGGCGTTCCCGGTTGGCGTCCAGGAGCTTCTTGGCGAGCGCGGGCAGCTTGGCGGCGCGCTCCGCCGGCAGCGCGCCGACGGGGAGCCACGGGGTGACGCCGAGCAGGAAGCAGAGTTCGCTCTTGTACACGTTGCCGATGCCGGCGAGGTTGCGCTGGTCGAGCAGGGCCTCGCCGAGGGAGCGGGCGGGATCGGCGAGCAGGTTGCGCAGGGCGCGGTCCGGGTCCCAGTCCGGGCCGAGGAGGTCGGGGCCCAGGTGGCCTACGGCGTGGTGCTCGTCCGCCGTGCGCAGCAGTTCGAGTACCGGCAGGCGGTAGCCGACGGCCGTGCGGTCGGCGGTGCCCAGGATCGCGCGGATCTGGTGGGCCGGGCCGCCCACCCAGCGCTGGCCCTCCGCGAACACCTTCCAGGCGCCGTCCATCCGCAGATGCGAGTGGAGCGTCAGGCCGCCCTCCACGCGGGTGAGGAGATGCTTGCCGCGGGGGGTGACGTCCAGGACGGTACGACCGGTGAGGTCGGCCGTGGCGAACCTGGGCACCCGGAGATCGCTCCGCGTCAGCACCTCTCCCGCGAGCGCGGTGTGCAGCCGCTTCGCCGCCTGCCAGACCGTGTCACCTTCGGGCATGGGTCAAGGGTGGCACGGGTGAGTGCGTGGGGGCCGGGTGGCCGTGCACCAGGTGGGGAGGGGCGGGCTGCCGTGGGGGCTCCGGCTGTGGGTGGGCGACCGTGGGGGGCTCCGGCTGTGGGTGGGCGAGCGTTGGGGAGTCCGGCTGTGGGTGGGCGACCGTGGAGAAGTTCGGCTGTGGGTGGGCCACCGTGGAGGAGTCCCCGTGCGGGTGGGCGGTGTCGAGGGGTCATGCGCGGAGTCGCAGGCCGCGTGGGGTGGCGATGAAGCCCGCTGCTTCCAGGACGGTGCCGATGGGGGAGGTGAGGGCGGAGGCGCCGTTGACGCGCTCCACCGTGACCGTGCCCAGGGAACCCGCGCGGGCCGCCGCGGCGAGGGCCTCCGCCGCCGCACGCAGACGCGCGTCGTCGGAGGGTGTGCCGTCCGGGTCGCAGGGCCAGGCCAGCACTGTCCTGCCCCCGCGCTCCATGTAGAGCGTCAGCTCGCCCTCCACCAGGACGACCAGTGAACCGGCCTTCCGGCCGGCCTTGTGTCCCGCGCCGGTCGGCGGCTCCGGCCAGGGGAGGGCCGCGCCGTAGGCGTTCGCCGGGTCGGCCGCGGCGAGGACGACCGCCTGAGGGGTCGCGGGAGCCTGGGTACGGCCGCCGAAGGCGTGGGCGAAGCCGGGATTGCCGCGCGGACCGGAGCCGTCGACGGCTCCGGGTCCGTGGCCGTCGACGGCACCAGGGCCGCCACCGGGGTTCGTGGCATCCAGGGGGCCCAGCTCGGCGGCCCAGTGGAAGTCGGGTGAGTCGAAGTCGGACGGGTTGAAGTCGGACGGGTCGAGAGGCTGGACGGAGTTCGGGGTGCCGGTGCCGGTGGTGGTCCCGGTGCCGGGGTTGGTGCCCGTCCGGGTGGTGGTCGCGGTGGCGGAGCCGAAGCCGCCGGGGGCGCCGGTCCAGCCGGTGGAGTCGGCGGGACCGGGGGCGGGGAGGGGCGCGCCGCGGTCGCGGGCGTTCGCCACCGCGCGGAGCCGGTCCACTGCCCCGTCCATGGCGAACTGCGCGGCGCCGAGACCTTCCACCACGTAGCCGCGCCGCGCCTGGCCGCTGTCCTCGAAGGCGGAGAGAATGCGGTAGACCGCCGAGAAGCCGCCCTCGACGCCCTCCGCGGAGACGGCTCCCCGGGTCACCACTCCGTGCCGGTCGAGCAGGGTGCGGGCCAGCGCGTGGGCCCGCACGGTGGGATCGGCCTCGCGTCCCGGCAGCAGCGACCACCGGCCCGCGACGGTCGGCGGACCACCGCGGGACACGGGGCGCGCGGCGGCCGTCAGCGAGCCGTAGCGCCCGCGTGGGGCAGCGCGTTTGGCACGGTGGGCGGTGGAGCCCGCGGTGCGGCCCGAGCCGAGCAGGGCCCGCATCGGGGTGAGCGTGTCGTTGGTGAGCCGCCCGGACCAGGCCAGGTCCCAGAGGGCATCGGCCAGTTGGGGATCGGTGGCGTCGGGGTGGGTGGTGCCGCGGACCTGGTCGGCGATCTGACGGAAGAACAGGCCGTAGCCGCCGGTGAGGGTGTCCAGGACGGACTGGTGCAGCGCCGTCAGCTCCAGGGGGTGCGGTGGCGGCAGGAGCAGGGGGGCCGCGTCCGCCAGGTACAGGGAGATCCAGCCGTCCTTGCCGGGCAGAGCGCCCGCTCCGGCCCACACCACCTCGCCGGCGGCGGTGAGTTCGTCGAGCATCGAGGGCGTGTACGAGGCCACGCGGGACGGCAGGACGAGCCTCTCCAGCGCGGACGCGGGCACGGACGCGCCCTGCAACTGCTCAACGGCCCGCACCAGTCCGTCGGTTCCCCGCAGGCCGTGCCCCTTGCCGACGTGCTGCCACTGGGGAAGGAACTGGGCGAGCGCGGCCGGCGGCACCGGCTCCAGTTCGTGGCGCAGGGCGGCGAGGGAGCGTCGGCGCAGGCGGCGCAGGACCGTCGCGTCGCACCACTCCTGGCCGATGCCCGCCGGGTGGAACTCGCCCTGCACGACCCGGCCCCCCGCGGCCAGGCGCTGCAACGCGCCCTCGGTGACCGCCACTCCGAGCCCGAAGCGGGCCGCGGCGGCGGCCGACGTGAACGGGCCGTGGGTGCGGGCGTAGCGCGCGAGGAGGTCGCCCAGCGGGTCCTTGACGGGTTCCGTGAAGGCTTCCGGGACGCCGACCGGCAGTGCCGTGCCCAGGGCGTCGCGCAGGCGTCCCGCGTCCTCGATCGCCGCCCAGTGGGCGGCGCCGGCGACACGGACCGGGATCGCGCGGCGGGCCGCGGCCAACTCCCTTGCCCACTGCGGCTCGGCGCCCCGCTCGGCCAGCTCGGCGTCGGTCAGCGGGCCGAGCATCCGCAGCAGGTCGGCGACCCCTTCGGCGTCCTTGGCGCGCCGGTCCTCGGTGAGCCACCGCAGCTCGCGCTCCAGCTCGGCCAGCACCTCGGCGTCGAGCAGCTCGCGCAGCTCCGCCTGGCCGAGCAGCTCGGCCAGCAGCCGCGAGTCCAGCGAGAGCGCGGCAGCGCGGCGCTCGGCGAGCGGGGAGTCCCCCTCGTACAGGAACTGGGCGACGTACCCGAAGAGGAGGGAACGGGCGAAGGGGGACGGTTCGGGGGTGGTGACCTCGACGAGACGCACCTTGCGGGATTCGAGGTCACCCATCAGCTCGACCAGCCCGGGCACGTCGAACACGTCCTGGAGGCACTCGCGGACGGCCTCCAGGACGATCGGGAACGACCCGAACTCGCTCGCCACCTGGAGCAACTGGGACGCGCGCTGGCGCTGCTGCCACAGCGGGGTGCGCTTGCCCGGGTTGCGGCGCGGCAGCAGCAGCGCGCGGGCGGCGCACTCACGGAAGCGGGACGCGAAGAGCGCGGAGCTGCCCACCTGGTCGGTGACGACCTGGTTGACCTCGCCCTTGTCGAAGACGACGTCGGCGGCGCCCACCGGTGCCTGGTCGGCGTCGTACTCGGTGCCGGCCCTCATGGGTTCCTGGTCGAGGAGGTCGAGGCTCATCAGGTCGGCGTCGGGCAGACGCAGCACGATGCCGTCGTCGGCGTGCATGACCTGCGCGTCCATGCCGTACCGCTCGGAGAGCTTGGCTCCGAGGGCCAGTGCCCACGGGGCGTGCACCTGGGCGCCGAAGGGCGAGTGCACGACGACCCGCCAGTCGCCGAGCTCGTCGCGGAAGCGCTCCACGACGATCGTGCGGTCGTCCGGGACGTGACCGCACGCCGCACGCTGTTCGTCGAGATAGGACAGGACGTTGTCCGTGGCCCACGCGTCCAGGCCCGCGGCGAGAAGACGCAGGCGGGCGTCCTCCTTGGGCAGCGAGCCGACCTCGCGCAGGAACGCGCCCACCGCGCGGCCCAGTTCGAGCGGACGGCCCAGCTGGTCGCCCTTCCAGAATGGGAGCCGGCCCGGTACGCCCGGGGCCGGGGAGACGAGGACGCGGTCGCGGGTGATGTCCTCGATGCGCCACGAGCTGGTGCCGAGCGTGAACACGTCGCCCACACGGGACTCGTAGACCATCTCCTCGTCCAGCTCGCCGACCCGGCCGCCGCCCTTCTTCGGGTCGGAACCGGCGAGGAACACCCCGAAGAGGCCGCGGTCGGGGATCGTGCCCCCGGAGGTGACGGCCAGGCGCTGGGCGCCGGGGCGGCCGGTGACCGTGCCGGTGACGCGGTCCCACACCACGCGCGGGCGCAGCTCCGCGAAGGCGTCCGAGGGATAGCGGCCCGCGAGCATGTCGAGGACCGCCGTGAACGCCGACTCCGGGAGCGAGGCGAAGGGGGCGGCGCGGCGGACCGCGGCGAGCAGGTCGTCGACCTGCCAGGTGTCCAGCGCCGTCATCGCGACGATCTGCTGGGCCAGGACGTCCAGGGGGTTGGCGGGCACTCTCAGGGACTCGATGGAGCCGGTGCGCATCCGCTCGGTGACGACCGCCGCCTGGACGAGGTCGCCGCGGTACTTCGGGAACACCACACCCGTGGAGACGGCGCCGACCTGGTGGCCCGCGCGCCCCACGCGCTGCAGGCCGGAGGCGACCGAGGGCGGGGACTCGACCTGGATGACGAGGTCCACGGCGCCCATGTCGATGCCCAGTTCGAGGCTGGAGGTGGCGACCACGGCGGGCAGGCGGCCCGCCTTGAGGTCCTCCTCCACCAGGGCGCGCTGTTCCTTGGACACCGAGCCGTGGTGCGCGCGGGCGATGACGGTCGGTGCGCCCTGCGCGGCCCCGGAGCCGCCCATGAGTTCGGCGGGCGCGTGATGTTCGGCCAGGGACTCGCCGGTGGCCCGCTCGTACGCGATCTCGTTGAGCCGGTTGCACAGCCGCTCCGCGAGGCGGCGCGAGTTGGCGAACACGATCGTGGAGCGGTGGGCCTGGACCAGGTCGGTGATCCGCTCCTCGACGTGCGGCCAGATCGAGGGCCTCTCCGCGCCCTCGGAGCCGTCGGCGACCGGGGAGCCGCCGAGTTCCGCCAGGTCCTCGACGGGGACGACGACCGACAGGTCGAACTCCTTGTCCGACTTCGGCTGGACGATCTCCACCTTGCGCCGGGGCGAGAGATAGCGGGCGACCTCGTCGACCGGGCGGACGGTCGCGGAGAGGCCGATGCGGCGGGCCGGCTTCGGCAGGAGCTCGTCCAGCCGCTCCAGGGACAGGGCCAGGTGGGCGCCGCGCTTGGTGCCGGCCACCGCGTGCACCTCGTCCAGGATGACCGTCTCGATGCCCGTGAGCGCGTCACGCGTGGCGGAGGTCAGCATCAGGAACAGGGACTCGGGAGTGGTGATCAGGATGTCCGGCGGGCGGGTGGCCAGGGCGCGGCGCTCGGCCGGGGGAGTGTCTCCGGAGCGGATGCCGACCTTGACCTCGGGCTCGGGCAGGCCCAGACGCGTCGACTCCTGGCGGATACCGGTCAGCGGACTGCGCAGGTTGCGCTCGACGTCCACGGCCAGGGCCTTCAGCGGCGAGACGTACAGGACGCGGCAGCGCTTCCTCGGGTCGGCCGGCGGGGGTGTCGAGGCCAGCTGGTCGAGCGCGGCGAGGAAGGCCGCCAGGGTCTTGCCGGAGCCGGTGGGGGCCACCACCAGCACGTCCGAGCCCGCGCCGATGGCCTGCCACGCGCCGGCCTGGGCCGCGGTGGGCGCGGAGAAGGCCCCCGTGAACCAGCCACGGGTCGCGGGGGAGAAGCCGTCGAGGGCTCGGTGTGTGGAGCTGGGCATGCGTCCATCCTGCACCCAGGCACTGACAATGGCTGTGACCTGCGAAGATGAGTCGGATGTCCGGGGGCTGTCGTGCCGAGTGCCCCGTCCGGCCGTCCGGCCGGAGGGTGCGTGGCGGAGAATCGACTCCATGGCGGGGTCGGGCACCGAGCGGGCGCGGCACTGGCAGTACGCGGAACTGCCAGGTGTCGATCTGCTGCGGGCCCGGTACGTCCGCAAGACGTTCGTACGCCACACCCACGAGAACTTCGTGATCGCCGCCATCGCCGACGGCGTCGAGGTCTTCCACCACCGCGGTGCCGACCAGTACGCCGGAGCGGGAGCCCTCGCACTGGTCAACCCGGACACCCCGCACACGGGCCGGGCCGGTGTCCCCGAAGGCTGGCGGTACGGCGCCGTGTACCCCTCACCGGAGGTCGTGGCCGAGATCGCGGCCGGGACCACCGCGATCCGGGGCACTCCGGGATTCGTCCGTCCGGTGCTCGACGATCCGTACACGGTGAGCCTGGTTCATCAGGTGTTGCGGGCCGCCGACGAGGGCAACGCGCTGGCCGCCGACACCCTCCTGCGGGTGGCCGTGACCCGGCTCCTCCGGCTGAACGGCGGGCTGCTCCCCCGTCGGGACGTGCGGACCGCCGGGGCCCGGACCGCGGCCCGCGCGCGTGCCGTGCTGGAGGAGCGGATGGCCGAGCCACCGGCCCTGGACGCGCTCGCCGCCGGTCTCGGCACGAGCCCGTTCGCCTTGCTGCGGGCCTTCCGGGACGCCTACGGCATGCCCCCGCACACCTGGCTGACGGATGCCCGGGTACGGCGGGCGAGGCGGCTGCTGGACGCGGGGACGACGCCGGCGGATGCCGCCGTCATGGTGGGGTTCACCGACCAGCCGCACCTCAACCGCCACTTCTCCCGGATCGTCGGCGTGCCGCCGGGGTCCTATCAGCGCGAGCGCAAGAACGTACAAGACACGCGCGGCCGGCTCCTCCTACCGTCGGACGCGTGGCAGAACAGACAGCTCCCCCCGACACCCGCCCCGGCGACGGAGGACGACCGGACGCGGCCGTCGTACGCGACGCCCTCGGAGTCGGAGTCGCCGTAGGACTGTCCGGATTCGCGTTCGGAGTGACCTCGGCGGGCAGCGGGCTCACGCTGCTCCAGACGTGCGCGCTCAGCCTCCTGGTGTTCACCGGCGCGTCCCAGTTCGCGCTGGTGGGAGCGCTCGCGGCCGGCGGCGGCCCGCTCACCGCGGCCGCGGGTGCGTTCTTCCTGGGCGTGCGCAACGCCTTCTACGGGCTGCGCCTGTCGCAGTTGCTGGCGCTCCCGCGCGCGGTGCGCCCCTTCGCCGCCCAGTGGGTCATCGACGAGACGACGGCGGTCGCGCTCGCGCAGACCGACCGGCGCGGCACGCGGCTCGGGTTCGCCGTGACGGGACTCAGCCTGTACGTGCTGTGGAACCTCACCACGCTGCTCGGTGCCCTGGGCGCCGAAGCCATCGGGGACACGGCCACCTGGGGCCTCGACGCGGCCGGTCCCGCCGTGTTCCTGGCCCTGCTCGCGCCGATGCTGAAGTCCCGTACCGAGCGGGCCGTCGCCTGCCTCGCCGTGCTCCTGGGACTGGGCCTGCTGCCCGCCCTGCCCGCCGGAGTGCCCGTCCTGGCGGCCGCGCTCGCCGCGCCGGCGGTCCTCTGGGCGCAGGGGTCCCGCGCGCGCGGGACCCCTGCACAGGACGACGAGGGCACGGACGGCCGACGGGACGCGGCACGCCGTGGACGGGGTGTACGGCGCCTCGGGTCGGATGCCCGGCGCCCCGGACCGGATGCCCCGCGCCCCGGACCGGATGCCCCGCGCCCCGGACCGGATGCCCCGGGCCATGGACCGGAGGAAGAGCGTTGAACACCTGGATCGCCATCGGGGCGACCGCCCTCGGTTGCTACCTCGTCAAACTCGCCGGACTCCTCGTGCCCGCGGGTGCCCTGGAACGGCCGCTCGTCCGGCGGCTCGCCGCTCTGCTGCCGGTGGCCCTGCTCGCCGCGCTCACGGCCCAGCAGACCTTCGCCGACGGGCGCACCCTGGTGCTCGACGCCCGGGCCGCCGGACTCGCCGCGGCCGCCGTGGCGCTGCTGCTGCGCGCCCCCTTCCTGGTCGTCGTCGCGGTCGCGGTGGTGGTGACGGCCGGCTTGCGCGCCCTCATGGGCTGAGCCCCCGGGCTGGTCGCGCTACCCGGGCAGGGCGGGCCCTTCGCCCCACGCGGCCGGCTTCCGCTCCGGTCGGGCGGGGATCCGGCCGGTCAGCCCAGGAAGCGGCCGTGTGCCCGCAGGGTGTGCAGGGCGTCGATCGTCACCATGGGGCGTGCTTCCAGGGCGGTGCCCGGCGCCCACTGGCGCCGGCGGATCGGCCAGCCGCCGTCCTCCTGCTGCTGGTTCGCGAGGTGGTCCAGGGAGCGCGTCATCTCCTCGTCGGTGAACCACGCGCGCGCGAGAGAGCTCGGCCTGCGCGCGTAGTCGTGCGGGAAGTGGTGCTCGCCGGGGGCGTAACCGGGTGCGACCGGATACGCGTCGAGCCGGTCCACTTCCAGCACCACGAGGCGGTGTTCGCGCACCATCCGGCCCAGACGGTCGGCGACCGCCTCCGCGCGCGGGCGGTCGGGAGCGGAGTCGAGGAAGGACACGGCGGCCTCGATCTCGTACGGATGGGACCGTTCCAGGCGCTCGATGGCCTGCCAGCAGAAGTCCGTGGCACGAAACAGCCAGGCGTGCCAGACCTCGTTGCGGTGCAGCAGTCCGACCACCGGCCCGGTGGCGAGGAGGTCGCTCGGCGGATCGTCCACGATCGGCAGGAAGGGAGCCGCCGGATATCCCCGCTGGCTGGGATGGATCGCGGGCAGCGCGCCGTCCGGCGTGGACACGGAGGTCAGATACCGGCACACGCGCTCCACGCGCTGTCCGCCGCAACGCCCGACGGCGTCCAGGATCCGCAGGGCCCGAGCGGTGTGCAGCGGCTGGCTGACCGGGCCGCGCAGGTCCGGCTCCAGGGCATGGCCGTACCCGCCGTCCTCGTTGCGATGGGCGTCCAGCGCGGTCTCCACCGGATCGGCGCCGGCGTTCAGGAAGTGGTATGCGAACAGCCGCTGCTCCAGCACGCGCGCGGTGAGCCAGACGAAGTGCTCGGCGAGGGAGAGCGGAGAGCGCGCCGCGGGCGTCTGGGGGAGTGGGGAAGCTCCTGATTCGGCCATGCGTCAGACCGTAGGGCGGAAAGCGGTCTCGGCAAGGGGTCCCCGGGCAGGCCCACTCTCAGGGGCGGGATACTGGACGCATGCGGTTGACGGTCTTCTGGCAGCGGATGGCGGAGCACTTCGGTGCCGGGTACGCCGACACCTTCGCGCGTGACCACGTGATGACGGAGCTGGGCGGGCGCACGGTGAACGAGGCGCTGGACGCGGGCTGGGAGGCGAAGGACGTGTGGCGGGTGGTCTGCACGGCCATGAACGTTCCGGGTGAGAAGCGCTGACCGGTAACGAAGATCGCATGAGGGGAACTGATTGTCGGTCCCGTGGGCGAGACTTGCTCCGTGGCACCCACTGACGACACCGGGCAGACAGCCCCGCCCGCATCCCCGTCCGGCACGACACCGCCCACCCGGCCCCCGGCCGAAGGCGCCGCCGCGCCGAACACGCGCATGCCGCGCTGGCTGCCGCGCGCCATGGTGCTGGCGCTCTCCCTCATCGCCGTCTTCCAGCTGGGCAGTTGGGCCTTTCACCAGCTCACCGGCCTGCTGATCAACATCCTCATCGCGTTCTTCCTGGCCCTCGCCATCGAGCCCGCGGTGAGCTGGATGGCCTCGCGCGGCCTGCGCCGGGGGCTCGCCACCGGCCTCGTCTTCCTCGCGGTGATGATCGCGGCCGCGGGCTTCGTGACGTTGCTGGGCTCCATGCTCGCCGGCCAGATCATCAAGATCGTCGAGGATTTCCCGGACTATCTCGACTCCGTCATCAACTGGATCAACACCCATTTCCACACCGAGTTGAGACGGGTCGACGTCCAGGAGGGGGTGCTGCGCTCCGACTGGCTGCGCAACTACGTGCGGAACAGCGCCACCGGCGTCCTGGACGTCTCCGCCCAGGTCCTCGGGGGGCTCTTCCAGCTGCTGACGATCACGCTGTTCTCGTTCTACTTCGCCGCGGACGGTCCGCGGCTGCGCAGGGCGATCTGCTCCGTCCTGCCGCCCGCGAAGCAGGTCGAGGTACTGCGCGCGTGGGAGATCGCCGTCAACAAGACCGGCGGCTACCTGTACTCGCGCGGTCTGATGGCGCTCGTCTCCGGGGTGGCGCACTACATCCTGCTCGAGGCCCTCGGCGTGCCCTACGCGCCCGTCCTCGCCGTCTGGGTGGGCCTGGTGTCGCAGTTCATCCCGACCATCGGCACGTATCTCGCGGGCGCGCTGCCCATGCTCATCGCCTTCACCGTCGACCCCTGGTACGCGCTGTGGGTACTGGTCTTCGTAGTGGTCTACCAGCAGTTCGAGAACTACGTCCTGCAGCCCAAGCTCACCTCGAAAACCGTCGACATCCACCCCGCGGTCGCCTTCGGCTCGGTCATCGCCGGCACCGCCCTGCTCGGCGCCGTCGGCGCGCTGGTCGCCATCCCGGCGGTCGCCACGCTCCAGGCGTTCCTGGCGGCGTACGTGAAGCGCTACGAGATCACCGACGATCCCCGTGTGCACGGACACCGCAGACGCACCTCGGGTCCCAGCCCGCTCGCCCGCGCGCGACAGCTGTGGCAACGGCGAACCGCTCCCCAGGACACCGGAACGGAGCCCGGGTCCGGGCCGAAGGACCCGGGAACGGACGCCCGACCGGGAACCGGGAACCCCGAGGACGACTGATCCGGCCGGTGCGCCCGCGGTGGCGCTCCCACGCCGGCGGGCGTGAGGGCGGTTCGCCGACGGTGGGTGCGCGCGGCCCGCAGCCCGACGCCCGGGCGGCCGTGTACCGGTCGGCGACACGCGAGTGGCCGAGGCCGCACGCGCGTGGTCAAGGCGAAGGGCCCGATGGGCGAGTGGTCAATACGTGAGTACGGCCCACACTCCCGCCCCGATGACAGCGGCCGCGCAGCATCCGACCGCCGCTGCCACGATCCGGCGTCGGACCGTCTCCGTCCAGGAAGTGCGGGACAGCAGCCAGGCCAGTGCGGGCAGAACCAGGACGGCGTGCAGGCTGACCCCGTGCAGCGGCTTGAGCGCGGCGGTCGAGTGGTAGGCCGCCTCCTGGTGGCCGCTACGGGTGAGCACGACACCGCGCGCGATCATCGCCGCGCCCGAGGCCAGCGCGACGAGCAGGATCGCGAACCCCGACCGCACCGCGAGTGCCATCCCCGCGGGGCCCGTCGGCCGGTTCCGGAACGAGGCGACGGCGAGCGCGGTGAGCAGGACCACGAGGACGCCACCGCCCACGGCGAGCGTCATGGACACCGCTGTGTCGAAGGGCGTCTCCATGTCGAGGTGCGAGGGCACCCCGCGCCACGCCTGCAGGGTGATGCCGCCGACCTCCACCACGCAGTCGGCGGCGAACACCGCGAGGAGCAGCGCACGCGGCCTCGGCCTCATCCGCAGATACGACGTGACCCAGGTGACGGCGATCAGCGTCACCCCGAAGGACAGCCCGAACGTCACCGGCTTGCGCCAGGAGACGGGCCCGTCCCAGGGGCCGCCGTCCACCGCGAACACCACCAGGTGCACGAGACCGGAGAGGATCAGCAGAAGGCCGGTCGCGTGACAGAGGCGCGACACGGATGCCGTCGCCGCTCCGGGCGGTGCGGGTGTCACGGCGGAGCGGTCCGTCGCGACGGCAGCCGATGTGGTCCGCGCCGGCGGGACGGGAAGGGCGGTGGTCCTCTCGTTCTCCATGGTGAGAGCCTCCCGGGAACCCCCGCTGCCGTCGTCGTCCGGCCGGAGGCACCCGCCCTACGCCGCCGGGAGTAGAGGGGCGCCGGGCGACGTGACGCCGGGGATCAGGTTCGTTGTCGGACCGCGGACGTAGTCTCGGAAGTGCCGCGTGGTGCGCTTGACACGAAATTCGAACATCCATTCTTATGGAGGCTCCGGCAGGGCTCCGGCAAGGCTCCCGGTGGGCGTTTCGCCACGGTTTCGCCGGAGCTGCGCCCGGGTTATCCACAGGCCGGACGGTCGTCGGGGCCCATTGTCAGTGGCAGGCGTTAGCGTCTTTGACGTGAAGCGATCGACTCAAGCAAATCGGGTGGAACCCATGGCAGGAACCGACCGCGAGAAGGCCCTGGACGCCGCACTCGCACAGATTGAACGGCAGTTCGGCAAGGGCGCCGTGATGCGCCTCGGCGAGCGGCCGAACGAACCCATCGAGGTCATCCCCACCGGGTCGACCGCACTTGACGTCGCCCTCGGGGTCGGCGGCCTGCCGCGCGGCCGGGTGGTGGAGGTGTACGGCCCGGAGTCCTCCGGCAAGACGACGCTGACGCTGCACGCCGTGGCGAACGCGCAGAAGGCCGGCGGCCAGGTGGCCTTCGTGGACGCGGAGCACGCACTCGACCCCGAGTACGCGAAGAAGCTCGGTGTCGACATCGACAACCTCATCCTGTCCCAGCCGGACAACGGCGAGCAGGCGCTGGAGATCGTGGACATGCTGGTCCGCTCCGGCGCGCTGGACCTCATCGTCATCGACTCCGTGGCCGCGCTCGTCCCGCGGGCCGAGATCGAGGGCGAGATGGGCGACAGCCACGTCGGTCTTCAGGCCCGTCTGATGAGCCAGGCGCTGCGGAAGATCACCAGTGCGCTCAACCAGTCCAAGACCACGGCGATCTTCATCAACCAGCTCCGCGAGAAGATCGGTGTGATGTTCGGCTCGCCGGAGACCACGACCGGTGGCCGGGCGCTGAAGTTCTACGCCTCGGTGCGACTCGACATCCGCCGCATCGAGACGCTGAAGGACGGCACGGACGCGGTCGGCAACCGCACCCGCGTCAAGGTCGTCAAGAACAAGGTCGCCCCGCCCTTCAAACAGGCCGAGTTCGACATCCTCTACGGGCACGGCATCAGCCGCGAGGGCGGCCTGATCGACATGGGCGTGGAGAACGGCTTCGTCCGCAAGGCGGGCGCCTGGTACACGTACGAGGGCGACCAGCTCGGCCAGGGCAAGGAGAACGCCCGCAACTTCCTGAAGGACAACCCCGACCTGGCCAACGAGATCGAGAAGAAGATCAAGGAGAAGCTGGGCGTCGGCGTGCGACCGCAGGAACCGGCGGCCGAGCCGGGCACCGACGCGGCGGTCTCCACCCCCGCGGACGACGCCACGAAGACGGTGCCTGCCCCGGCCTCGGCGGCGGCCAAGACGGCCAAGACCAAGGCCGCGGCGGCCAAGAGCTGATCCGTGACACGGCGAACCGACTGGGCCGAGTACACCGCCTACCCGGGTGATCCGCAGCAGCGGGGGAGCGAAGCCGACGAGGGCTTCGCCCGGGGCGGCGACGGCCGACCGGACGGCGGCTTGAGCCGCGGTGAAGAGGCCGACCGGCACCGGGACGAGGACGCCGGTCGGTACCACGGTGACGAGGTGTCCGATCCCTACCCCCGCGCGGGGGCGGGTGGAGGCGATCGGCTCCGTGGCGACCGCGGGTCACGCGGTGCGGGCGGCTCACGTGGTGGGCGTGGGCGCCGGCGGCGTGGTTCCGGCGAACCGTCCGGTGAGGACGGAGGCCCCTCCTTCTCGTCGAGGGCCGAGAAGGGGGAGCCCCCAGCGGACCCGGTGGAGCAGGCGCGGGCGATCTGTCTGCGCCTGCTCACCGGGACCCCGCGCACGCGGAAGCAACTTGCGGACGCGCTCCGCAAGCGGGAGATCCCCGAGGACGCGGCCGAGCAGGTGCTCTCGCGGTTCGAGGAGGTCGGCCTGATCAACGACGGCGCGTTCGCGGACGCCTGGGTAGAGTCCCGGCACCATCACCGGGGACTGGCCAGGCGGGCGCTCGCGCAGGAACTGCGGACCAAGGGCGTCGACTCCACGCTGATCGACGTGGCCGTCTCGCAGCTCGATCCCGAGCAGGAGGAGGCGACCGCGCGTGAGCTCGTCGCCCGCAAACTGCGTTCCACCCGGGGCCTCGACCGGGACAAGAGGCTGCGCCGCCTCGCCGGCATGCTCGCCCGCAAGGGCTACTCCGAGGGCCTGGCCCTGCGCGTGGTCCGGCAGGCACTGGATCAGGAGGGTGAGAACACGGAGGACTTCACAGACGGAGGGTTCTGACCCGGCTCAGCTCCCAGCAGCCGGGAATCCAGCAGGAGTTGGAACCGGAGCAGGGCCGGTCCGGAGTGGGAGCGAAGCCGGCTCCGAGCCGAAGCCCGGCTCCAGCCCTGAGCCCGGCTCCAAGCTGAAACCCGGCTCCGAGCCGAAGCCCGGCTCCGAGCCTGAGCTGGCGGCGCCGTCCCCCGACGGCAGCCGTTCTACCCTCCCGCGC
>NZ_JBWKDW010000001.1:524879-827714 GCF_056435735.1 Streptomyces sp. NPDC043878 | reverse complement strand
GCGCCTCGCGCCTCCCGCGCCTCGCGCCTCCCGCGCCTCGCGCCTCCCGCGCCTCGCGCCTCCCGCGCCTCGCGCCTCCCGCGCCTCGCGCCTCCCGCGCCTCGCGCCTCCCGTCTCCGCCTTCCGAGCGCGGATGATCCCGCCGACCAGACCCACCCGACGACCAGACCAGACCAGACCAGGCCCACCCGACCCGCCCGACCCACCCGACCCGCGACGAACGCCAGCGCGCTGCCGCGCAAGGAGGACTCGGAGCGGGCCGCCGACATGCCGGTACGCCCGGTCACCAGGGACAACGCGGACATGGCCCCGCTCTGCTGCTGCCCGCCGGGCGCCTACCGAGCGGCGCCCCGGCCCTGCCGTAGGACAGCCCCCACACCCCGGGCGGCTACCGCACCCGCCCGCCCCGCCGACGTAGGCCCCCTACGGCCTGACCGGCAGTCCCGCTGCCTTCCACGCCTGGAAGCCGCCGACCAGGTCGGTGGCCCGGTGCAGCCCCAGTTGGTGCAGGGAGGCGGCGGCCAGGCTGGAGGCGTAGCCCTCGTTGCAGATCACGACCACGCGCAGGTCGTGGCTGGTCGCCTCGGGGGCGCGGTGGCTGCCCCGCGGGTCCAGGCGCCACTCCAGCTCGTTGCGCTCGACGACGAGAGCGCCGGGGACGAGGCCGTCGCGCTCGCGCAGGGCCGCGTAACGGATGTCGACCAGGAGTGCGTCGCCGCGCTCCGCGGCCGCGTACGCCTCGCGCGGTTCGATCCGTTCGTAGCCGGCGCGCACCCGGTCCAACAAGTCGTCGATGCCCTGCGGGGGTCCGGCCGCGCCGTCGGTCGCCACGGGCGCGCTCACCCGCTGCTCGTCCCCCGCGTCAGCCGAGGCCACCCTCCAGTCCTCCGCGTCACTCCCCTCCGCGCCGCTCACTGCCAGTCCTCCGGGCGTTCGACCTGTTCGAGGCGCAGGATCTGGCCGCTGCGGCTGTAGCGGCGGATCTGCGGCAGGGGAGGGTAGTAGGCGTGGACGGAGACGGCGTGCCGGTCGGGGGACTCGTTCAGTACCTCGTGCACATGGTGACGGCCGAAGCCGCGTCCCTGGCCGGACGGCAGCCGGCGTTCCCGGTCGACGTCGTCACTGAGCTCCAGGGTCTTCCAGCCGTCGGCGGGCAGCCGGGCGGCGAGCGAGTTCTCCTTGAGCTCGCCGGTCGCGGTGATGAAGGCGCCGACCGACTCGGCGTGGTCGTGCCAGCCGGTCCCCGTGCCCGGGGGCCAGCCGATCAGCCACGCCTCGCTGCCGCCGGGCCCCTCCAGCCGCACCCAGGTGCGGCCCTCGGGGTCGAGCGGGAGGGAGGCGATGAGTTCGTGGTCGGCGGCCGTACGCCGGACGAAGTCGAGGAGGTCGGCCTGGGTCGGCGCGGAGACCGCGACGGACACAGCGGGGGATGAAGACACGGGCACCGTCCTGAGGAGCGTTCGCGGGCGCGCGCGACAGCGGGAGGCGGCGCGCGGCCAAGAAAGAAGGGGGGACGCGAATTCAGCAGGACGGGCGACACACGCAGCCCGCATAGCGGACGAGGTCCATATGGACCCTCCGCCACAGGCGTACACAGGTGTCGGTCACGTTCCGGAGTACACCATGATGGTGGATACCGGTCAACTCACCGTCACTATGTGGACCATGCGGCGGTGACGGTGAGCTGAAGGACGTCAGTGCGAGCCCGCCGTCGCCTCCGCCCCGGCCTTGGCCGGGCCGCCGAGGGTGGCCTCGGCCGCCGCGTACAGGTCGGCCGGGCGTACGCCGGCCAGCGCGGTGACGAGGTGGCCGTCGGGACGGATCAGCAGGACGGTGTGCGGGGCGGCGCCGGGGTAGGTCTCGGCGACGAGCAGTTCGGCGGGGTGCGGCAGGGCGGTGACCGCCGCCGCCAGCCGGGGCATGATGCCGGCGGTCACCCAGTGCTTGCGTTCCCACACGCCCGTGCCCGGCGCGATCAGCAGCACCAGCAGCGCGCCGCGGCCGAGCCGGTCGCGCAGCGGTACGAACGAGCCGTCCTCCGCCGTGACCCGCACGTCCGTGACCGGGGCGCCGGGCAGGGTGGCCACGGGGGCCTCGCCCTCCAGGGGCGGGGGCGCGAGCGGCGAGTCGGTGTACGCCCCCGGCGTGCCCAGCACCCCGCGCCCCAGGTGACCGTCCGTGAACAGCGCGTCGTTGCCCTTGGCGGAGCCGCGGACGTACGACAGCGGGCCTCCGCTGCCGCGCAGCAGGGGCAGGGCCTGGTCGGCGGCGCGCAGCCGGGCGGCGACGACCGCGCGGCGCTCCGCCTGGTAGCTGTCGAGGAGTGCCTCGTGCGGCCCGTGGTGCCAGGCCAGGGCCAGTTTCCAGGCGAGGTTGTCGGCGTCCCGCAGCCCCTCGTCGAGCCCCTGGGTGCCGAGCGCGCCGAGCAGGTGGGCCGCGTCCCCGGCGAGGAAGACCCGGCCCACGCGCCAGCGCCGGGCAAGCCGGTGGTGCACGGTGTGGACGCCGGTGTCGAGGAGTTCGTACGGCGGTGTGGTCCCCCCGCTCCAGCCCGCCAGCGTCTCCCTGATGCGGGAGACGAGCAGCTCGGGTGTGACCAGGTCCTTGCCGGGCGGCAGCAGCCAGTCCAGGCGCCAGACCCCGTCGGGCAGGGGGCGCGCGGTGACCTCCCCGGCCGAGGGGCCGACGGTCCGCCACGGCGGCATGCGGTGCAGCAACGCCTGGTCGGGGCGGGGGAGTTGGGTGCGCAGGGCGGCGACGGCGTGCCGTTCCACAGCCGTACGTCCCGGGAAGCGGATGTCCTGGAGTTTGCGGACGGTGGAGCGCGGGCCGTCGCAGCCGACCAGGTAACCGCCGCGCCACCAGGTGCCGTTGGGCCCGCGGGTGTGGGCGGTGACGCCCGAGGGCTCCTGTTCGACGGCGTCGAGCCGGCTGTTCACGGCGATCTTGACGAGCCGCTCGGCGGCCAGGGCCTCGCGCAGTACGCCGGTCAGCATGTGCTGGGCGATGTGCAGGGGCGCGGGGTCGGCGGGCGGGGAGGCGAGGGGGTCGGTGTGCGGTGCGCCGGGTTCCGTGACGTCGAACGTGACCTCGCGCGTCACCTGTTTGCGACGCATCGACCGCCATCCGGCCCAGCGGGAGCCGGCCTCAGCGAGGGGGGCGCCGGTGAGCCGTTCGACGAGGGCGGCGGTGTCCTCGCGCAGTACGACGGTCCGGGCCGGGCGGGGTTCGTCCTTGCCGGGGCCCTCGTCGAGGACGACGCACGGTACCTCCTGGCGTGCCAGTGCGAGGGCGAGGGTGAGCCCGACGGGCCCCGCGCCGACGATGATCACCGGGTCCACGGCGCGGTGCCCCCCGCTCGCGGTGACGTCCTGGGGGACGTGGGTGAACAGGACGTCGGAGCAGGGTGCGCGATCACAGAACGTATGCAACCCATTGCCGGTGCTTGCGTCAAGTGACGGAGGCAGTGGCGATCATGCCACTGCCTCCGTGTCGGTCACCTCGGGTGGCTGACCGTCAGAGGGCGTCGCCGGCACCGGTCCCGAAGGCGCCGCCGACCGCCGCGGGGTTGACTTCCACCATGTCCTCGCCGAGCACCGTGCCCGTGCCCTTCTTGCTGCGTCGCAGTCGGGCCTCCAGCCAGGCCGCGAAACTGGTGAGGGCGAAGTTCACGATGATGAAGATGATCCCCACCACGATGAAGCTGGGCACGACGTTGGCGTAGTTGGCGGCCAGCGTGCTGCGGGCGTTGAGCAGCTCGGTGTAGCCGAGCATCACGCCGCCCAGCGCGGTGTCCTTCACGATGACGACGAGCTGGCTCACGATGGCCGGCAGCATGGCCGTGACGGCCTGCGGCAGCAGGATGCTGCTCATCGTCTGGCCCTTGCGCAGCCCGACCGCCATCGCGGCCTCCGACTGTCCCTTGGGCAGGGAGAGGATGCCGGCGCGCACGATCTCGGCCAGGACCGAGGCGTTGTAGAGGACCAGGCCGGTGACGACCGCGTAGAGCGGCCGGTCCTCGCTGCCGACGTTGGTGGAGCGGACGTAGAACTCGTTGGCGAACAGCATCAGCAGCAGTACCGGGATCGAGCGGAAGAACTCGACGACGGTGCCGGCGACCCCCCGGACCCAGCGGTGGTCGGAGAGCCGGGCGATGCCGAAGACCGCGCCCAGAGGCAGGGCGATGACCATGGAGATCGCCGCGGCCTTGAGCGTGTCGCCGAGGCCCGGCAGCAGGTAGGTCGTCCAGGCCTGCGAGGTGGTGAAGGGCTCCCACAGGTTCCACTTCAGTTGGCCCTTGTCGTCCATGGTCTGCCAGATCCACCACAGCAGCAGGGCGAACAGGACGGCGAAGACCACCGAGAAGAGCACGTAGCGCCGCTTGGCGCGGGGCCCGGGAGTGTCGTAGAGGACCGAGCTCATCGCTTCACCGCCAGTCGCTTGCCCAGCCAGCCGAGGAGCAGCCCGGTCGGGAGGGTCAGTACCACGAACCCGAGGGCGAAGACCGCGCCGATGGCGACCGTCTGGGCCTCGTTCTCGATCATCGTCTTCATCAGGGTGGCGGCCTCGGCGACACCGATCGCGGCCGCCACCGTGGTGTTCTTGGTCAGTGCGATCAGGACGTTCGCCAGCGGGCCGATGACGGCCCGGAAGGCCTGCGGGAGGATGACCAGCCGCAGCACCTGACCGAAGCTCAGCCCGATGGCGCGGGCCGCCTCGGCCTGGCCTACGGGCACGGTGTTGATGCCGGAGCGCACCGCCTCGCACACGAAGGCAGCGGTGTAGCCGACGAATCCGAGCACCGCCAGTCGGAAGCCCTGCGCCTTGAAGTCGTCGGCCGCGCCCATCGTCACGCCGAAGATGTCGGCCAGACCGAGCGAGGAGAAGACGATGATGACGGTCAGGGGGATGTTCCGGACGATGTTCACATAGGCGGTGCCGAACCCGCGCAGCAGCGGGACCGGACTGACCCGCATCGCGGCCAGCAGGGTGCCCCAGACCAGGGAGCCCACGGCGGAGAGGGCGGTGAGCTTCACCGTCATCCAGAACGCCCCGAGGACGTCGTAACCATCAAGAAAGTCGAACACGATCTCCCGCGCTTCCGGGTGTGAGGCGTACGTGGAGGGCATGGGGCGCCGCCGCCCCGGGTCACGGCGGGCGGCGGCGCCCCATGGAATCCTGCGCTTGCTTGGCCGGAGCCCCGCGTTACTTGACGATGTTGCCGATCTTCGGCGCGGGCTCGTTCTTGTAGTTCGCGGGGCCGAAGTTGGCGTCGACCGCCTTCTGCCACGAGCCGTCGCTGACCATCTTCTCCAGCGCGGAGTTGATCTTGTTGACGGTCGCGGTGTCGCCCTTCTTCACGCCGACGCCGTAGTTCTCGTTGCTCAGCTTGAGGCCGGCGAGCTTGAACTGACCCTTGTACTTGTCCTGTGCGGCGAAGCCCGCGAGGATCGAGTCGTCCGTGGTCACCGCGTCGACGGCGCCGCTCTGCAGACCGGCGATGCACTCCGAGTAGCCGCTGTACTCGCGCAGCTGGGCCTTCGGGGCGATCTTGTCGTGGATGTTCTGCGCCGAGGTGGAGCCGGTCACGGAACACAGCTTCTTGCCGTTGAGGTCCGTGGCCTTGGTGATGTCCGAGTCCTTCTTCACCAGCAGGTCCTGGTGGGCCAGCAGGTACGGGCCGGCGAAGTCGACCTTCTGCTTGCGCTCGTCGTTGATCGAGTAGGTGGCCGCGATGAACTTCACGTCGCCGCGGGCGAGCGCGTTCTCACGGTCGGCGCTCTTGGTCTCGACCCACTCGATCTGGTCGGGCTTGTAGCCGAGCTGCTTGGCCACGTAGGTCGCCACGTCCACGTCGAAGCCGGCGAACGAGCCGTCCGGCTGCTTCAGGCCGAGGCCGGGCTGGTCGAACTTGATGCCGACCTTGATCTTGCCGCCACCGCTGGAGCCCGAGCCGGAATCCTTGTTGTCGTCGCCACCGCACGCGGTCGCGGACAGGGCGAGGGCGAGCACGGCGGCGGAGACGGCGGTGACCTTGCGGAGCTTCATGTTGGACATCCTTTGGGTGATGAAGGGATGCGGGCCCTCAAAGACGGAAGGGTGGGGCGGGCGGTCAGTGGTGCAGGATCTTCGAGAGGAAGTCCTTCGCACGGTCACTGCGCGGATTGCTGAAGAACTGGTCCGGCACAGCCTCTTCGACGATGCGGCCGTCGGCCATGAAGACCACCCGGTTGGCAGCCGAACGGGCGAACCCCATCTCGTGGGTGACGACGATCATCGTCATGCCGTCGCGGGCGAGCTGCTGCATGACCTCCAGCACCTCGTTGATCATCTCCGGGTCGAGGGCCGAGGTCGGCTCGTCGAAGAGCATGACCTTCGGGTCCATGGCCAGCGCCCGGGCGATGGCGACGCGCTGCTGCTGGCCGCCGGAGAGCTGCGCGGGGTACTTGTCGGCCTGTGAGCCCACCCCGACCCGGTCGAGCAGGGCGCGGGCCTTCTCCTCGGCCTTCTTCTTGTCGGTCCTGCGGACCTTGACCTGGCCCAGCGTCACGTTCTCGAGCACGGTCTTGTGCGCGAAGAGGTTGAAGGACTGGAAGACCATCCCGACGTCGGCACGCAGCCTGGCCAGCGCCTTGCCCTCCTGGGGCAGCGGCTTGCCGTCGATCGTGATCGTCCCCGAGTCGGTCGTCTCGAGGCGGTTGATGGTGCGGCACAGGGTGGACTTGCCGGACCCGGAGGGCCCGATGACCACGACGACCTCGCCGCGGGAGATCGTCAGATCGATGTCCTGGAGTACGTGCAACGCGCCGAAGTGCTTGTTGACGCTCTTCAGGACGACCAGATCGCCGGTCGCGGCCATGTCTTCCTTGGCCACCGATACTTCGGTCATCGCTCTGGGGCTCCGTCCTCCTCGGTTGCGGAGGACACTAGTGAGCCCGTCGGACCAGGTCATTACATCTGAGGGAGATCTGAGCATCACGATCCGATAGCAATCGGACACGTGTGGTAGCACTCCCCGCCGGGGCGCGTATCGGCCGGGTAACGGTAGTCCGGCGCGACCGGAACCCACTTGACTCGTCGGCGTCCATCCGCGTGACTGCCTTGGTGCACGCGCGCGTGCACCCGAGGTATACCCATGACCAGCGTACGACCCATGAACCGAAGGGGGCCGGGATGAGACTCCTCCTCGTCGAGGACGACAACCACGTCGCCGCCGCGCTGTCCGCTGTCCTGGCGCGACACGGGTTCGACGTCACGCACGCCCGCAGCGGCGAGGAAGCGCTCCAGGCGCTGGTCCCCGAGGGCGCCGGGTTCAGTGTCGTCCTCCTCGACCTCGGCCTGCCCGACCAGGACGGATACGAGGTCTGCGGCAAGATCCGCAAGCGCACCGGCACCCCGGTGATCATGGTCACCGCGCGCTCCGACGTCCGCTCCCGCATCCACGGCCTCAACCTCGGCGCCGACGACTACGTCGTGAAGCCGTACGACACCGGGGAGCTGCTCGCCCGGATCCACGCCGTCAGCCGGCGCACGGTCCACGAGGAGGCCGGAGCGGGCACGGACACGGCGCTGCGCCTGGGTCCCGTCACCATCGAGCTGCCCACCCGCCAGGTCAGCGTGGACGGGGCGGTGGTCCAGCTCACCCGCAAGGAGTTCGACCTGCTCGCCCTCCTGGCCCAGCGCCCCGGCGTGGTCTTCCGCCGGGAGCAGATCATCAGCGAGGTGTGGCGCACCAGTTGGGAGGGGACCGGACGCACCCTCGAGGTGCACGTCGCGTCGCTGCGCGCGAAGCTGCGGATGCCGGCCCTGATCGAGACCGTGCGCGGCGTCGGCTACCGGCTCGTCGCCCCGGCGGCGTAGCGGGCACAGGTGCGTACACGTCTTCTCCCCCTGCTCATCGTGCTGATGGCGGCCATGCTGCTCGCTCTCGGGGTCCCGCTCGCGGTGAGCGTGGCCGCGGCCCAGCAGCAGAAGGTGGTCGTCGACCGGATCGACGACACGGCGTTCTTCGCGGCGCTCGCCCAGTTCGTCGACGACACACCGAGCGGCACCGAGCGCCTCAAGACGCTCACCAACGAACTGTCCAGCTACCACAAGGTCTACGGCATCCGCGCCGGTGTCTTCTACACCGGCGACACCCCCATGGCCAACGCGCCGGCCACCTGGTTCCTCCCCCGGACGGGCGAGGTCCGCGACGCCTTCGAGGAGGCGCTGCTCAGCCGTCGCAGCCAGGACCCGAAGCAGGTCTGGCCCTGGCAGCGCCGCCGCCTGGTGGTCGCCTCCCCGGTCATCCGGGACGGTGACGTCGTCGCGGTCGTGGTGACCGACTCGCCCACCGGGCCGATGCGTTCACGGACCCTGCACGGCTGGCTGGTCGTGGGGGCCGGCGAGATCGCCGCGATGCTGCTGGCCGTCGGCGCCGCCCTGCGGCTGACCGGCTGGGTGCTCAGGCCCGTGCGCGTCCTGGACGCCACCACCCACGACATCGCCACCGGACGGCTCAAGTCCCGGGTCGCCGCCGCCGGCGGGCCACCGGAACTGAGGCGCCTGGCCCGGTCGTTCAACGAGATGGCGGACAACGTGGAGGACGTCCTGGAGCAGCAGCGCGCCTTCGTCGCCGACGCCTCGCACCAACTGCGCAACCCGCTCTCGGCGCTCCTGCTGCGCATCGAGCTGCTCGCCCTCGAACTGCCCGAGGACAACGAGGAGATCGCGTCCGTCCGCACCGAGGGCAAGCGCCTGGCGGAGGTCCTCGACGACCTGCTCGACCTGGCCCTGGCCGAGCACACCGAGGCGCACCTCACGGTCACCGACATCGGCGCGCTGACCGCCGAGCGCGTCGCCGCGTGGGCGCCGACCGCCGCGGCCAAGGGGGTCCGGCTGGTGGGCACCTGCCCGCCCACCACCGCCTGGGCCGACCCGGTCACGCTGTCCAGCGCACTGGACGCGGTGATCGACAACGCGGTGAAGTTCACGCCGGACGGCGAGGAGGTCGCGGTCGTGGTCGCCTCGAACGGCACCACCTCGACCGTGGTGGTCACCGACCACGGCCCGGGCCTGACGGACGAGGAGCTCGCCCGCGTCGGCGACCGCTTCTGGCGCAGTGGGCGCCACCAGAACATCAAGGGCTCCGGGCTCGGCCTGGCCATCTCCCGCTCGCTGCTGGCGGCGGGCGGCGGCTCGATCGCCTACGGCCACCACGAGCCGCGCGGGCTGAAGGTGACGGTGTCGGTGCCCAGGTCGAGGCCGTGACGCCGCCGGCCGGTGGCCACGCTACGGCTTGACGGACCGGTAGTAGCGCCGGGCGCCCTCGTGGAGGGGGAGCGGGTCGGTGTAGATCGCCGTGCGGAGGTCGACCAGCTGCGCCGAGTGGACGTGGGCGCCGATGCCGTCGCGGCTCTTGATCACCGTCCGGGTGATCCACTCGGTGAGCCGGGGATCCATGTCCTTGCGGGTGACCAGCAGGTTCGACACGGCCATCGTCGGGACCGTCTCCCCGTTCTGTACGGTCGGGTACGCCGACTCCGGCATGTTCGTGGCGCGGTAGTAGTGGGTGGCGGCGCCCTCGGTGTGCACCTTGGCGACCAGGGCGGCGTCGATCGGGACGAACCGGAAGGCGGTGGTCTCGGCGAGCGACTTCAGGCCCTCCGTCGGCAGGCCGCCCGACCAGAAGAACGCGTCGAGCCCGTGCCCCACGCGCCGGGGACCGGTGTCGATGCCGTCCGACGAGGGCGTGATGTCCTTCGCCGGGTCGATGCCCGCCGCGCGCAGCACCCGCTCGGCGATCAGCCGGACCCCCGAGTCCGGCAGCCCGATCGCCACCCGCTTGCCCCGCAGGTCGGCGACGGAGTGGATGTCCGAGCCGGGTGGGATGACGAGCTGTACGTAGTCGTCGTACAGCCGGGCGACTCCGCGCAGCCGGTCGGCGGCCGCCGGGTGACTCAGTTCGTACGTCTCCACCGCGTCGGCCGCGGCGATGGTGAAGTCGGCCTCGCCGGTGGCCACCCGCCGCACGTTCGCCTGCGATCCGTTGCTGGTCGCCAGCTTCAGCGTCAGATCCGGCATGTCCTTGGCGAGTTCGGTCTTCAGCCGCTTGCCGTACTCCTGGTAGACCCCGGCCTCCGACCCGGTGCTGAACGTGATCGTCCCGCTCGGCGGGTCCTCGCCCAGGGGCAGCAGCCACCACAGCAGCAGGCCGAGGACGACGAAGCCGGCGGCCGCGCCCTGCAGGGCACGCCGCCTGCTGACACGGGGGAACAGCGGGGACATGCGGGCGATCCTGCCAGCCCCCGGGCCGTACTGGCCAGGCCGGGGCCCGGCGGATCGCGCCGGGCGGCCTGGACCCGACGGACGCGGGGTCCGCCGGGCCTGTTCCCCGCAGGTCGCAGGGCGCGATCACGGCCCGTTCCCGTTCCTGGTGCCGCGACAGGCGACGTTCGCCCCGTCGCGACGCCCGGCACGCTCCCCCACTGCCGTAAGGGCGTGGGAGGTGCCCCCACTCGCCGCACCAGCCGAAGACCCGAGTACGTCCAGTACGAGGGCCTCCGGCCGGCCCTCCCCCAGCCTCCGGCCGGGGGGACCCCCAGAGCACGCACCGGACGCCGCTCCTTCACGGGCAAACGTTGCCTGCCGGCACTAGGCGGGCGGTGTGCCGCCGCCCGCGAGCTTCCACTCCCGGTTCAGCGCACCGAGCGGGATGCTCCGCTGGAACACCGGCGTGCCGAACACGGACAGCTGCAGGCGCAGCGTGCCGCTCAGGTCCACGCCTCCGTACACGGCCCAGGCGGCGGCTCCCGTGCCGGACGTCGCGCCGGTGGCCGTCACCGTGCCCGAGGCGTCGGCCCGCACGTACGGCGCCAGGTCGGCGGTGACGCCCACGGCGCCGTACAGACCCACGGAGGCCTCCGCGCCGAGCGCCGCCTTCACCGTGCCGGCGGCGGTCAGCGAGGTCCGCACCGGCGTGCTCGTCATGTCCGCACTGCTGACCGGGGTCCAGCCCCTGGCGGGGGCGAACGTGCCGCCCGCGGCGAAGTCGCCCTTGAGGTCCTGCTCGACGTCGACAGTGACGGTGCCGTCGGCGCTGACCTGGAAGTAGCAGGTCAGGTCGAGGTTCACCACGACGGGCACCGGGCCGACCTGGAGCACCGGGTCGGCGTGCAGCTTGGCGAACGGGATGCGCAGCGGGGCCGTGGTGGAGGCCGCCGCGCGTCCCTTCAGGGCCCAGCGGGAGGTCCAGTCGCCGGACACGCCCAGGTAGGCCGTGTCGGGTGCGGCGCCGGTGGCCCGGCCGCCGTAGCGGAAGTCGACCTGCGGTGCGACCTGGACATAGCCGGACACGGACGCGCCGGCGGAGGCGGGGGAGCCCGGGGCGGTCGGCACGTCGGCCCGTACGTCGAGTCGCAGACTGCCCAGCGGCACCTCGGCCCCCTCGGGCCCGACGTGGACGTCGCCCGACTTCGTCCAGGACACGTCGACGTCGGGCAGCAGCCTGTCGACGTCGAACGCGGCGGGCTCGACGGGCACGGTGCCGCGCGCGGTCTCGTCTCCGAGCACGGCGTCCAGGGTGGCGGGCGCGGTCTGCACCTCCGTCCCGGCGTCGGTCTCACCGACCACCTTGGTCACCCTGGCGAGGAGTCCGCGGGGAGCGCCGGGTGCGGGGGTGCTGGCGATGACGTCACCGACGGCCGCCCGGCGCGGGGTCCGGGCGGGGCCGGGAGCCGGTGACGAACTCGCTTCGGACGCGGGGGAGATGACCGCATGCCGGGTCTTGCTGTCGTACGAGCTCACGGAGAGCGCCGCGGGGCGGGCCCGGCCGCCGGAACCGGAGCTACGGGGGCTCGCGGTGGCGGTCTCGGTTCCGGCGGGGGCGGCCGCGACGGCGAGCGGGCGTTCGGCCGCGGCGGAGGTCTCGGTGGCGCGGGCCCGGCCGGGCTCCGCGGTGGGGCGGTCGGCCTGCGCGGGGGGCGAGGCACAGCCCGCGGCGAGGAGGAGGGCGGTCACGGACAGGGCGGGCAGCAGGGCACGCGTGTGCCCCTCGCGTCTGCGCAAGGTCGGTCCCGGGAGGTGGGGGATGGCATGGAGCTACCCGCGGGTAGTACTGGCGGGTAACTGCGCATGAGCATGCCAGTAGCCACGCTCTGGAATTCCGGGTTCCGTGGACTTGCGGTTGTGACGTGGAGCACGGAGGGCGGCGGCGTGGGCCGGGGCGGCACGGAAGGGTGGGCGGGGCGCACGGGTGGGCCGTCACCGAGCGCGAGGAGGAGATCCTCAACCTCGTCGCCGAGTGCCACACCACCAAGGAGATCGGCGAACTCCTCTTCACCAGCGCTAAGTCCCTCGAACGCCACCGTGCCAACCCGCTGCACGAGCTGGGCATGCGAGACCGACTGGAACTCACCCGCCACGCGATCCGCGCGGGCCTGACCGATCCCTGAGCCCCGCCGCCCTCCGGGGTCCGGAGCCCTCGCCGTCACCGCCTACCCTTGTCACATGAGCAGCAGCGACCGGAGTCAGGCAGTGGACGTCAAGACGTACGAAGTGCGCACCTACGGGTGCCAGATGAACGTCCACGACTCCGAGCGATTGTCCGGTCTGCTGGAGGACGCCGGGTACGTCCGCGCACCCGAGGGCGCCGACGGCGACGCCGACGTGGTCGTCTTCAACACCTGCGCCGTACGGGAGAACGCCGACAACCGGCTCTACGGGAACCTCGGCCGGCTCGCGCCGATGAAGACCAAGCGCCCCGGGATGCAGATCGCGGTCGGTGGCTGCCTGGCGCAGAAGGACCGCGACACGATCGTGAAGCGGGCGCCCTGGGTGGATGTCGTCTTCGGTACGCACAACATCGGCAAGCTGCCGGTGCTCCTGGAGCGCGCCCGCGTCCAGGAGGAGGCGCAGGTCGAGATCGCCGAGTCGCTGGAGGCGTTCCCCTCGACCCTGCCGACGCGGCGCGAGAGCGCGTACGCGGCCTGGGTCTCCATCTCCGTCGGCTGCAACAACACCTGCACCTTCTGCATCGTCCCGGCGCTGCGCGGCAAGGAGAAGGACCGCCGTACCGGCGACATCCTGGCGGAGATCGAGGCGCTGGTCGGCGAGGGCGTCTCGGAGATCACGCTGCTCGGCCAGAACGTCAACGCGTACGGCTCCGACATCGGCGACCGCGAGGCGTTCAGCAAACTGCTGAGGGCCTGCGGGAAGATCGAGGGACTGGAGCGGGTCCGCTTCACCTCCCCGCACCCCCGCGACTTCACCGACGACGTGATCGCGGCCATGGCCGAGACCCCGAACGTGATGCCGCAGCTGCACATGCCGATGCAGTCGGGCTCCGACACCGTCCTGAAGGCGATGCGCCGCTCGTACCGCCAGGACCGCTACCTGGGGATCATCGAGAAGGTGCGCGCCGCCATCCCGCACGCGGCCATCACCACCGACATCATCGTGGGCTTCCCCGGCGAGACGGAGGAGGACTTCGAGCAGACCCTGCACGTCGTCCGCGAGGCCCGCTTCGCGCAGGCCTTCACCTTCCAGTACTCCAAGCGCCCCGGCACCCCGGCCGCCACCATGGACGGCCAGATCCCCAAGCAGACCGTCCAGGAGCGCTACGAGCGTCTGGTGGCCGTCCAGGAGGAGATCTCCTGGGACGAGAACAAGAAGCAGGTCGGCCGCACGCTGGAGCTCATGGTCGCCGAGGGCGAGGGCCGCAAGGACGGAGCCACCCACCGCCTCTCCGGCCGCGCCCCCGACAACCGCCTCGTCCACTTCACCAAGCCGGACGAGCAGGTCCGCCCCGGTGACGTCGTCACGGTCGAGATCACCTACGCCGCCCCGCACCACCTCCTCGCCGAGGGCCCGACGCTGGGCGTCCGCCGTACGCGCGCGGGCGACGCCTGGGAGAAGCGGAACGCGGTGGCGGCCGAGAAGCCGGCGGGCGTCATGCTCGGCCTGCCGAAGATCGGCGCGCCCGCGCCGCTGCCGGTGGCCGCGGGAAGCGGCTGCGGCTGCGACTGACCGGTCCCCCAGGGCAGGACCGCGTGTGCCAATGCGCCTGCCGTCCGTGGCTGGTGCCCCTGCTGTCGGGGCTGGTGGCGTGTGTCCGTGCCCCCGCTGTCCGTGGCTGGTCGCGTGTGCCAATGCCCCCGTCGTCCGTGGCTGGTCGCGTGTGCCAATGCCCCGTCGTCCGTGGCTGGTCGCGTGTGTCCGTGCCCCGCCGTCGGGGCCGGTGGCGTGTGTCCGTGCCCCCGCTGTCGGGGCCGCGGTGGCGTGTGGCCGTGCCCCCTGCGTCGGGGCCGCGGTGGCGTGTGCCAATGCCGCGTACGGCCCGGCGGTACTACCCTGCCGATCATGCTTGTCGCCGCCTCGGTCTGCCCCTGCCCGCCGCTTCTCGTGCCCGCCGTCGCCGCGGGCGCCGCGCCCGAGCTGGACGCGGCGCGTGCCGCCTGCTCGGACGCGCTGGGCGTGCTCGCCGCCGCCCGGCCCGGCCTGCTCGTGGTCGTCGGACCCGCCGAGCGGAGCGGGCGCGGAACCCACCCGGCGGGGACGCGGGGCTCGTTCCGCGGCTTCGGCGTGGATCTGGACGTGCGGCTGGGCGCGGACGAGGCCGGCTCCCGGCCCACCGGCCGGCCGGGAGCCGGCGGGGACGGCGGGGACGGCGACGGCACCGTGTCCGGCCGGATGCTCCCGGCCTCGCTCGCCGTCGCGGCCTGGCTGCTGGAGCGGGCCGGGTGGGCGGACGCTCCGGTCGAGGGGCTCGGGGTGGGGGAACCTCTCGAGGCGGAGCGGTGTCTGCGGACCGGGCGGGATCTCGCGGCGCGGGCCGATCGTGTCGCGCTGCTGGTGATGGGCGACTCCAGCGCCTGCCGGACGCTCAAGGCGCCGGGGTATCTCGACGAGCGGGCGGCCCCCTTCGACGCGGAGATCGCGCGTGCGCTCGGCGCGGCGGACGTCGCGGCCCTCCGCGCGCTGGACGCCGACCTGGCGCATCAGCTGAAGGCGTCGGGGCGGGCGCCGTGGCAGGTACTGGCGGGTGCGGCCGAGGGCGCGGACCTCGGCGGAACGCTCCTGTACGAGGACGCGCCGTACGGCGTGGGATACGTGGTCGCGGCCTGGTCGTAGCGCGTGTCGCCCGTCGCGAGATCGCGGGCCGAGGGCCGGGGGTCAGTGCCGGGGCGGCAGTCCGGATCGCGGCGCCCGGGGAACGGCGGACGGCCGGGAACCGTGAGGCTCCGCGGCCGTCCGTCGATGCGCCGTGTTCCAGCGCTCCGTCGCGTCCCGTCACGTTCCGTTCAGGACGCCGGAGGCGGTGAGGCCGGCGGCGGTGGCGTGGACGTCGGTGGTGACGCGGGCGGCGGCGCGGCGGGCGGAGGCGTGGTGCCTCCGCCCGGCTTCGAGGTGCCGTCCCTGTGCGCGAGCCGGTCCACGGCGCCCTTGGCCTTGCCGGTGCCCGTCTCGATCGTGCCGCTGTACTTGCCCCTGGTCTTCTCGTCGACGACCTTCGCGGCCTTGTCGAGACCGTGCGCGATCCTGTCCCCGTGCTGTTGGGCGAGGTCGGAGACCTTGTCCCTGGCCGGGCCGAGCCTGGCCCTGAAACCGTCCAGCAGACCCATGTTCCACCTTTCCACGCGGGAGCTACTTGGTGCGGGAGCTCTCACCGGCCTCACGGTCGGCCACTTCCCCGGCCGACTGCTGCTTGGGGATCTCGACGCCCTCCCCTCCGGCCTCGTCGCCCGCCGGCGCCGGCGTCGGCTCCGCTGCGGCCGGCTTCCCGGACTCGGAGGTGCCCTCCTCTGCCGCCGGTGCCGACTCGGCCGGAGCCTCGACGGCCTGCGCGTCCTCCATGCTCTTCGACCTGCGGATAAGTCGTGCGAAAACGCCCATGTCGACTCCATACGCTACTCGTGCGGGCGAAATCCCGCGTCGTCCGGTGCGCCCGTCTGCGCCGCCCGGATCGCCGCCCCTGTGAACCGGCGGCAAGAACCTCGGAACTGGCAACGACCCCGGACGCGCGCCGTCACGTAACCCGTTCGAGACCACCCGGTGAGGTTTGCGAGACTGGGGCGGTGAGCAGCGCACCCCCCGCCCCCCGCGTCATCGCCGTCGTCGGACCGACCGCGGCCGGAAAGTCCGATCTGGGCGTCTTTCTGGCCCAGCGGCTCGGCGGAGAGGTCGTCAACGCCGACTCCATGCAGCTGTACCGGGGGATGGACATCGGTACCGCCAAGCTGACGCCCGAGGAGCGCGGCGGCGTCCCGCACCACCTCCTGGACATCTGGGACGTGTCCGTCACGGCGTCCGTCGCCGAGTACCAGCGGCTCGCCCGGGAGCGCATCGACGCACTGCTCGGCGAGGGACGCTGGCCGATCCTCGTCGGCGGCTCCGGGCTGTACGTCCGCGGGGCCGTCGACAACCTGGAGTTCCCCGGCACCGACCCCGAGATCAGGAGCCGCCTGGAGGAGGAGCTCACCCTGCGCGGCTCCGGAGCCCTGCACGCCCGCCTCGCCGCCGCCGACCCGGAGGCGGGGCGGGCCATCCTGCCGAGCAACGGCCGCCGCATCGTCCGGGCCCTGGAGGTCATCGAGATCACCGGCAGGCCCTTCACCGCCAACCTCCCCGGCCACGACTCCGTCTACGACACCCTCCAGATCGGCGTCGACGTGACGCGGCCCGAACTCGACGAGCGCATCGCGCGCCGGGTCGACCGGATGTGGGACGCCGGACTCGTGGACGAGGTGAGCGCACTCGCGGCGCAGGGGTTGCGCGAGGGGCGTACGGCCTCGCGCGCGCTCGGCTACCAGCAGGTGCTCGCGGCGCTCGCGGGGGAGTGCACCCTGGAGGACGCGCGGGCCGAGACCGTGCGGGCCACCAAACGCTTCGCGCGCCGCCAGGATTCGTGGTTCAGGCGCGATCCGCGGGTGCATTGGTTGAGTGGGGCCGCGGCGGATCTCACAGAACTTCCTCAGCTCGCGCTGACGTTGGTCGAACGACCGGTCACAGCCTGATCACGTCATGGCATCGGGACGCTCAGGCCGTCATGCGGGCCTCCGGTGCCGTGCCATCATCGAGCTTCGATCGACCAGGTGGAGTCCAAGTTGGGAGGGCGCGTGGCGATGGAGGCCGGCCCTCGCGACACCGCGGAAGGCACCGGGCGTCTCACCACCGACAGTGGTGCGGCCGAGTACGACGACCGACTGAGCCCCGACGGGCCCGACCTGAGCCCCGACGGGCCCGACGACACCCAGGGCGGTGTGACCGCCGACGGTCCCGAGCCCGAGGAGATGTTCGCGGGCGGCCCCGAGGTCGAGGTCGAGCTGCGTCCGCAGCGCCGACTGCGCATCTGGCAGCTCGCGCCCATCGTGGCCCTCGCCGCGGTCGGCTCCCTGATGTTCGCCTTCCCGCTCGCCTTCGACTTCGGCGACAGCGGGGCCGTGATCGCCATGCTGGGGCTGCTGATCTGCTCGTGCGCGGCGGGCTGGGGCATGACGGCCGCCCGCCGCGTGGGCCACACCTGGCCCGGCCTGCCGCCGCGCGGCTCCGGCCGGCGCGCGGACTGGCGCATCGCGGGCGCGTACGCCCTGGTGGTCGCCGCGGTGGTCGTACTCGCCGTCTGGCGCGTGGCCCGCCTGCGCTGACGCGCACGCCCTCGCTGCGGTTCGCCTGCGTCGACGCGCTCGCCCCGCCCTGCGGTTCGCCTGCGCTGACACGTCCGCCCGCCCCGCCCGCCTGCGTCGACGCGCTCACCGCCCCGCCGCGCCGACCCGTCCGCCTTCCGCCCCGCCCGGCCCTGCCTGCGTCGACGCGCTCGCCGTCCGCGCCGCCTGCGCCGACACGTCCGCCCGCCCCGCCTGCGCCGACACGTCCGCCCGCCCCGCCCGGCCCCGCCCGCGCCGACGGCTTCGCCGCCCGCCCCGCCTGGACTGAACCGCACGCCCTCCGCCCCGCCGCGGTCACGCCGTACGATCGGGGAATGAGCACGCGGATCGCCTTCCTCAAGGGCCACGGCACGGAGAACGACTTCGTGATCGTGCCGGACCCGGACAACGCCATCGCCCTTCCCCCCGCCACCGTCGCCGCGCTGTGCGACCGGCGCGCGGGCATCGGCGGTGACGGACTGCTGCACGTGGTGCGGTCCGCGGCCCACCCCGAGGCCGCGCACCTGGCGGCCGAGGCGGAGTGGTTCATGGACTACCGCAACGGCGACGGTTCGGTCGCGGAGATGTGCGGCAACGGCGTGCGGGTGTTCGCCCGCTACCTCCAGCGCGCCGGTCACGCCGGTGAGGGCGACCTCGCGGTGGCCACGCGCGGGGGTGTGAAGAGGGTGCACATCGCGAAGGTCACGCCGGGCAGCGGCTCCGCCGACGGGGACATCACCGTGGGCATGGGCCGGGCGCGCCTCCCCGAGGGGGACGTCACGGTGAGCGTCGGCGGGCGCAGCTGGCCCGCGCGCAACGTGAACATGGGCAATCCCCACGCGGTCGCCTTCGTCGCCGACCTCTCCCACGCCGGCGACCTGTGCTCCCCGCCGCCGGTCGGCCCCGCGTCCGCCTACCCGGACGGGGTGAACGTCGAGTTCGTCGTCGACCGCGGCCCCCGGCACGTCGCCCTGCGCGTGCACGAGCGCGGCTCCGGCGAGACCCGCTCCTGCGGCACCGGCGCGTGCGCCGTGGCGGTGGCAACGGCTCGCAGGGACGGCGCCGACCCGGCGGTCACCGGCGTCCCGGCGACGTACACCGTCGACGTGCCCGGCGGCACCCTGGTGATCACCGAACGGCCCGACGGGGAGATCGAGATGACCGGTCCCGCGGTGATCGTCGCCGAGGGTGAGATCGACACGGAGTGGCTGGACGCCGCCACACGCTGAGGTGATCATCTGTCACACACCGTGAAACCGTAAACCTGGAGACGGTCGCTCGAATGGGTGATCCGTTTCACGCTCGGCGGGAGGCGGTCAGCCGCACGTGGTGGGCTCGGTAGCATCAAGCACCGGCCCGGACGGGGGACCGATGCCAGCCCTGGAGTCATGTCCGCCCTGGGGCACCCCGTCCGCCGGTCGACGCAGCCGGAGGTGCCCATGAGTGCGGAGGCCACAAATCCTGCGAGCACAGGCCCTGTCGCCCCGACAGTGCCCCGCAGGAAGGCCCGCCCCCGGATCGACCTGCGCCGTCTGGGCCGGGCCGCGCTGCTCGGCCCCGCCGCCCGCGACCGGCTGCCCGACGCCATCGGCCACGTCGCCGAGGCGCATCGCGCCCACTACCCGGAAGCGGACCTGGAGCCCCTGCGCCGGGCCTACGTGCTCGCCGAGTCCTCGCACCGCGGCCAGATGCGCAAGAGCGGTGAGCCGTACATCACACACCCGCTCGCGGTGACCCTCATCCTCGCCGAACTCGGCGCCGAGACAACGACTCTGACGGCCTCTCTGCTCCACGACACCGTCGAGGACACCGATGTGACGCTGGATCAGGTCGGCGAGGAGTTCGGCGCCGAGGTCCGCTACATCGTCGACGGGGTCACCAAGCTGGAGAAGGTCGACTACGGCGCCGCCGCCGAGCCCGAGACCTTCCGCAAGATGCTCGTCGCCACCGGCAACGACGTCCGCGTGATGTCGATCAAACTCGCCGACCGGCTGCACAACATGCGCACCCTCGGGGTGATGCGGCCCGAGAAGCAGGCCCGGATCGCCAAGGTCACCCGGGACGTCCTGATCCCGCTCGCCGAACGGCTCGGTGTGCAGGCGCTCAAGACCGAACTGGAGGACCTGGTCTTCGCGATCCTGCTGCCCGAGGAGTACGCCCACACACGGGAGTTGATCGTCGCCAACTCCGCGCGCCCCGACGATCCTCTCGCCGAGGTCGCCGACGAGGTGCGCGGTGTCCTGCGTGACGCCGACATCCAGGCCGAAGTCCTCATCCGGCCACGCCACTTCGTCTCCGTGCACCGGGTGGCCCGCAAGCGCGGACAGCTGCGCGGCTCCGACTTCGGACGGCTGCTGGTCCTGGTCAACGAGGACGCGGACTGTTACGGCGTACTCGGTGAACTGCACACCTGTCTGACGCCCGTCGTCTCGGAGTTCAAGGACTTCATCGCCGTCCCCAAGTACAACCTCTACCAGTCGCTGCACACCGCCGTGGCCCGTGCCGACGGCCAGGTCGTCGAAGTCCTCATCCGCACCCACCAGATGCACAAGGTCGCCGAGGCCGGGGTCATCGCCCTCGGCAACCCCTACGCCCCCTCCCCGGAGGACCAGTCCGCGACCGACGACGAGCGCGTCGACCCCACCCGCCCGGGCTGGCTGTCCCGGCTCCTGGACTGGCAGGAGGCCGCGCCCGACCCGGACACCTTCTGGTCCACCCTGCGCGAGGACCTCGCCCAGGACCGGGAGATCACCGTGTACCGGCCCGACGGCGGTCGGCTGGGCCTGCCGGAGGGCGCGACCTGCGTGGACGCCGCGTACGCGCAGTACGGCGAGGACGCCCACGCGTGCATCGGCGCCCGGGTCAACGGCCGCCTGGCGACCCTCAGCACCGTGCTGAAGGACGGGGACACCGTCCAGCTGCTCATGGGCCAGGACCCCGCCTCCGAGCCCTCCAGGGAGTGGCTCGAGCACGCGCACACCCCGGCCGCCCGGATCGCCATCCAGCGCTGGCTCACCACGCATCCGGCGGCCGCCGAGGCCCAGGCCGCGGCCCCGGCCTCCGCCGTGCCGGGCGAGGCGCCGCCCCGGCCCGTCGCCGGGCCCCTTGCCCCCTCCGGGTCGGCGAACGCCGTGGTCGACCAGCCCGGCGCGAGCGCGCGACTGGCCGGCTGCTGCACGCCCGTACCGCCCGACGAGATCACCGGGTTCTCCGTGCGCGGCGGAGCGGTGACCGTCCACCGCCTCGAATGCCCCGGAGCGGAGCGCATGAAGAGCGCGGGGCGTGCGGAGGTCGGCGTGCGCTGGGGTGACACCACCGCGTGCCGGGTGACCCTGTTCGCTGAATCGTTCGGCCGCCCCCATCTGCTCGCGGACCTCACCGAGGCGATGGCCCACGAGGGCGCCGAGATCGTCTCGGCGACCGTGGAGCCCCCGAGCCGGCAACGCGTACGCCACACGTACACCGTCCAGATCCCGGACGCGGCCGCCCTCCCCGCTCTCATGCGGGCGATGCGCGACGTGCCGGGCGTGTACGACGTGAGCCGGGCCCAGACCCAGCTGGAGACGACGGACGACTGAGCGGGCCCGGCACGGCCGAGGGGCGCGCGCCGTCTCGCGGAAACCGTCCCGCGCGCCGCCTTGGTGGCGGCCCCGCCGCCTGTCGTCGCCCCTGCACCCACCCGTTCGGGTGGGCCGGGTGCGCGGCGCCGCCGCAGCGTACGCGCGCGCTGGTAGCGGTGGTCCATGCTGCTCACCCCCCGCACCCGGGCCCCCCGCCCCCGACGGCCGAAGGCGGCCGCACTGCTCGTCTCCGCCGTCTCGGTCTGCCTCCTCGCCGCGAGCGCCCCCGCCGTCCCGCTCGGCGTCGGCGACCGCCTCTTCCCCCACCTGGGCAACCCCGGCTACGACGTCGCCTCCTACGACCTCGACTTCACCTACTCCGGCGCCAACGACAAACCCCTGCGGGCCGTCACCACCATCAACGCCTGGACGACCACCTCGCTGGACCGCGTCAACCTCGACTTCGCGCACGGGGACGTCCAGTCGGTCGAGGTCGACGGTGAGCCCGCCACGTTCGCCGGCGCGGACGAGGACCTCGTCGTCACCCCCCGGAAGCCGCTGCCCCGGGGCACCTGGACGCGGATCACGGTCCGGCACACCAGCGACCCCGTGACCGCCGACGACCGCGACGGCGGCTGGGTGCGGACCGCGGACGGCCTCGCCATGGCCAACCAGGCCGACGTCGCCCACCTCGTGTTCCCCTGCAACGACCACCCCTCCGACAAGGCGATGTTCACCGTCCACGTCACCGCTCCCGAGGGCTACACCGCGGTCGCCAACGGACTGCCGGCCGGCGTGGACCGGGCCGGCCGGACGACGACGTGGACGTACCGCACCCAGCACCCCATGGCCACCGAACTCGCCCAGGTCTCCATCGGCCGCTCCGCCGTCGTGCACCGCACCGGCCCGCACCATCTGCCCCTGCGGGACGTCGTGCCCGCCGAGGACCGCGCCGCGCTCGAACCCTGGCTGGCGAAGACCCCCGACCAGATCGCCTGGATGGAGAGCAAGGTCGGGCCCTACCCCTTCGAGACGTACGGCGTCCTCATGGCCGAGGCGGCCACGGGCTTCGAGCTGGAGACGCAGACCCTCTCCCTCTTCGAGAAGGACCTGTTCACCGAGCCCGCCTACCCCAGGTGGTACGTCGAGTCGATCATGGTGCACGAGCTGTCCCACCAGTGGTTCGGCGACAGCGTCAGCCCGCGCACCTGGTCCGACCTGTGGCTCAACGAGGGCCACGCCACCTGGTACGAGGCCCTCTACGCGCAGGAGAAGGCGAACCGGCCGATGGAGGCGCGGATGAAGGCGGCGTACAGCTTCTCCGACCGCTGGCGCGCGGCCGGCGGACCACCGGCCGCACCCAAGGCGCCCAAGCCCGGCCAGAAGATCGGCATCTTCCGGCCGAACGTCTACGACGGCGCCGCCCTCGCCCTGTACGCCCTGCGCCAGGAGATCGGCGGACCGGCCTTCGAGCACCTGGAACGCGCCTGGCTGAGCGGCCACCGCGACGGCGTCGCGACCACCGCCGACTTCGTACGGCTCGCCTCCCAGGTCTCCGGACGCGACCTCGGGGACTTCTTCCAGGCCTGGCTGTACGGCGAGAAGACCCCGCCGATGCCCGGTCACCCGGACTGGAAACCGGCCGCTCCGTGACGGCGGTGCCACGGCCGGGCCCGCCGCCCGCAGGGCATCGGGGACTCCGGCCGGCGGCGTCGGCAGCGGGATAAGGCGATGACGGGACCGGCCGCCCCGTGCGACCATCGTGGGGCCGGCGCGGCAGCGCACCGCACGGGACACGGGAATCTCCCGGGGTACCCGTACGTTGACGACAGTGGCGGACCAGGTCGAGACACCGGCCTCCGCCGCGTGCCCGTCACGGCACACCATCCCCAACGACGTAAGGACCCAATGACCTCCTCTTCATCCCCTTCCCAGGACAGTCAGCGTCTCGCGCACGCCTACCCCGACGGTCTCCGGGCCGATGCCCTGATGGAAGAGGACGTCGCCTGGAGCCACGAGATCGACGGAGAGCGGGACGGCGACCAGTTCGACCGCTCCGACCGTGCGGCGCTCCGCCGCGTCGCGGGCCTCTCCACCGAACTCGAGGACGTCACCGAGGTCGAGTACCGCCAGCTCCGCCTGGAGCGGGTCGTGCTCGTCGGCGTCTGGACCTCGGGGACCGTGCAGGACGCGGAGAACTCCCTCGCGGAGCTCGCGGCCCTCGCGGAGACCGCCGGCGCGGTCGTGCTCGACGGCGTGACCCAGCGCCGCGACAAGCCCGACGCCGCCACCTTCATCGGTTCCGGCAAGGCCAACGAGCTGCGGGACATCGTCATCGAGTCGGGCGCGGACACCGTCATCTGCGACGGTGAGCTCAGCCCGGGCCAGCTCATCCACCTCGAAGACGTCGTCAAGGTCAAGGTCATCGACCGTACGGCCCTGATCCTGGACATCTTCGCCCAGCACGCCAAGTCCCGCGAGGGCAAGGCGCAGGTCGCGCTCGCGCAGATGCAGTACATGCTGCCGAGGCTGCGCGGCTGGGGTCAGTCGCTGTCCCGTCAGATGGGCGGCGGCAAGGGCGGCGGCCTCGCCACCCGTGGTCCCGGTGAGACCAAGATCGAGACGGACCGGCGCCGGATCCGCGAGAAGATGGCGAAGATGCGCCGGGAGATCGCGGACATGAAGACCGGCCGCGAGATCAAGCGCCAGGAACGCCGGCGCCACAGGGTGCCGTCCGTCGCCATCGCGGGCTACACCAACGCCGGCAAGTCCTCCCTGCTCAACCGCCTCACCGGCGCGGGCGTCCTGGTCGAGAACGCCCTGTTCGCGACCCTCGACCCGACCGTGCGCCGGGCCGAGACCCCGAGCGGACGGCTGTACACACTGACCGACACGGTCGGCTTCGTACGACACCTGCCGCACCACCTGGTCGAGGCGTTCCGTTCCACCATGGAGGAGGTCGGCGACGCCGACCTGATCATCCACGTGGTGGACGGCTCGCACCCCTTCCCGGAGGAGCAGCTCGCCGCCGTACGCGAGGTGATCCGGGACGTCGGCGCCACCGCCGTGCCCGAGATCGTCGTGATCAACAAGGCGGACGCGGCCGACCCGCTGACGCTGCAACGGCTGCTGCGGATCGAGAAGCGGTCGATCGCGGTCTCGGCCCGCACCGGACTCGGCATCACCGAGCTGCTCGCACTGATCGACAACGAGCTGCCCCGGCCCTCGGTCGAGATCGAGGCACTCGTGCCGTACACCCACGGCAAGCTCGTCGCCCGTGCCCACACCGAGGGCGAGGTGATCTCCGAGGAGCACACCCCGGAGGGCACCCTGCTCAAGGCGCGGGTGCACGAGGAGCTGGCGGCGGATCTCGCGCCGTACGTCCCGGCACCGCTCGGCTGAGTCGCGCCCGGGAGAGCCGACCCGGCCGTCCCGCGAGAGTCCGAAGGCCCGCCCCCTGCCCGGCGCAGGAGGTGGGCCTTCGGTGTGCCTGCGCGGTCACCGGCCGCCGTACACCTCACTCGCTCACGACGTCACCCAGGTCTGACGTGACCCCAGGTGATGAGCGGTCACTGACCGGCGAACTTCCTGCTCACCGAGTCGTACACGCCCTTGGCCACATCGCCCAGCCGCGGTCCGGCCAGCCAGCCCGAAGTCACCGGACCGATCGAGGTGTTGGACACCAGCGCGGGTTCGCCGTCCGAGCCGGTCTCGACCCAGCCGCCGCCGGACGCGCCGCCGGTCATGCTGCATCCGATGCGGTACATCGTCGGGGCCGACGCGTTGACCGACAGCCGTCCCGGCCGGTCCGCGCACTGGTACAGCTTCTGCCCGTCATAGGGCGCCGCGGCCGGGTAGCCGGTGGCCGTGATGCTCGCCACCTTCGGCACCGACGGTGCGTCGAAGTTCACCGGCAGCGCCGAACCCACCGTCTCCTCCAGCGACTTGCCGTCGCTGCCCTCCTCCGGTGTCACGTGAATGACCGCGAAGTCGTACGGTGCCCCGTCGCCGCCCGTCGCACCGCCCTGCTCGATCCACTGCTGCGAGGTCCGCGCCCAGTCACCCCACCAGACGCCGTAGGGAGCGACCTTCTCCTTCGGGGCGTTCTGCAACTCCTCCGCCGTGTCACCCGCGTTGTTGTACGAGGGCACGAAGGCGATGTTGCGGTACCAGCCGCCCTTCCTGCCGGCGTGGACGCAGTGGCCCGCCGTCCACACCAGGTTGGACTTGCCGGGGTGGGCCGGATCCCGCACGACCGTCGCCGAGCAGACCATCGTGCCCTCGGGGGAGTCGAAGAACACCTTGCCCGCCTCGGCGGCGTTCGCGTGGTAGGTGGGCGGCACGGACTTCGCGTCCACCGACGCCGGCGTCGGGTCGGTCACGCCCTGGTCGTCGGCGAGGTCGCCCGGGTCGACCACCTTGTCCGGGTCGTCGGCGCCACGCATGCGGTCCGAGTCCCACAGGCCCTTGATGATCGGGTTGATGTAGTCCTGGGCCTCGCGGAGCCAGTCGTCCCTGTTCCAGTTCTTCCAGGCGCCGTTCTTCCACTTGTCGACATCGATCCCGTGCTCTCTGAGCTTCTGCTTGATGTCGTCCGGGATCTTGATCTTGCCGTCGCCGTCCGAGGTGGCGGAGGCGGAGGGGCGGCCGTCGGCCTGGGAGTCGCCCGAATCGCAGGCGGTGGCCGTGAGCGCGAGCGCCGAGGCGAGCGCGACGGTGGCCAGCACGAGGGAGGTTCCGCGGCGCGCACGTTCCCCGCGCGTTACCTGCCGGGCGGTGAACGACGGCCGTATGAATCGCATGGTCTGACTCCCCCTGAGGTGCCTGGACGTGCCTGGTTGTGCCTGCTGTGCGGTGCCGTGACGGGTGTGCTCGGGCGGGCCCGGCCGCGTCCTGGGTGTGAACGCGGTTGCGGGCGGGTGCCGTTGCGTCTCGGTGGACCCCCACCGTCCGGGCGGGTACCCGGACGGCACCACACACTATGCGGTCCCTGTGGGTGACCGCGGGCGGGACGGCAACGGTTCGGCTACAGGCCGCCTGACCTGGCCGTCCCGCCGCGAAATCGCTCCGGCACCGGTGATTGCCTCCCGTCCCGGCGGGAACCCGGTCGCACTATGCGCGAGCGACTGCTGCGAGCACTTCCCGGGACGCGCGGGAAGGTGCTGCTCACGGGATGGTTCAGCTTCCCGCACGGCGAGGCGACCGCCGGGGACGTGCTGGCCCTGGAGCGGGTCAGCGACGTGCTCGGCCAGGCCGGCATCACCCATGACGTCGCCTGGAGCCCCGGCCTCAGGCCCGAGGCCCTCCACCTCGGCGACGTGCGGCCCGATGACTACTCCCACCTTGTCTTCGTGTGCGGTCCGTTGCACGGGGAGCAGATCGAGAACCTGCACCGGCGGTTCGCGCACTGCGTGCGGATCGCTGTCGGTACGTCCGTCGTCGCGCCGGGCAGCGCCGCCGTGGCCGGTTTCCACCGCGTACTGGCCCGGGACGCCTCGGACACCGAGTCCGGCCGGGACCTGGCGACACGGGCACCCGCCCTTCCGACCCGGCCGGTCGTCGGCGTCGTCCTCACATACGGCCGGCCCGAGCACGGGCACGGGCAGCGGTGGCGGCACGAACAGGTCGCCGGGGAGGTCACCGCCTGGCTGGCCGGGAAGGACTGCGCCCGCCTGGAGCTCGACACCCGGCTCGACGCCCGCGACTGGCGCCTGTGCGCGACGCCGGCCCAACTCGAGTCCGTGCTCACGCGGCTGGACCTCGTGGTCACGGACCGGCTGGACGGGCTGGTCCTGGCACTGCGCGCGGGCGTGCCGGCGCTGGCCGTCGATCCGGCGGCGGGCGGAGCGGAGCTGACCGCGCAGGCGCGGGCCTGCGACTGGCCCGCACTGGTGCCCGCGGAACGAGTGGACGCCCGTGAGCTGGACCGCTGGTGGCACTGGTGCCTGACCACGGGCCCGGTCGCCGCCCGGCAGATCGCCGCCGAGTTCCGCGAGGGAGTCGTGCGGGACGGCGCCGACCGCCTGGTGGAGACGCTGTGGACACGTCTTGAGGACCGGGCGGGGTAGGGGGCGGGGCGCGGAGGCGGGACAGTTCGATGATGATACGTGGCAATCAGTCACATTTTGTGATGCCGTGGGACGACTGGTTCACCAGCCTCGCATCGCGGCGGGTGGCCCGATGCCCCTCCCCTCGCGCGCGTAACCCCGTCGGAGGTCCCCCTCGCGTGGTGGCCCGACGATCGCAATGATCTTGGAACTACCCGTAACCCGCCGGACGGTCCGGGGTTGGTAGCCATGGGGTCCTGCTGACGGTGTCCGGTCCCCTGTGCTCAGGTCCCCGGGGCGTCGGGTGAGCGAGTCAACGCTCGCGGGGTTGCGTATTCCGGGATGGACGAGGCCGCGAGGGCCCCCTCGTCCGTGGACAGCGGGAGGACGGGAACCGTGGCCGTGACCGAGTCTGCGTCCGGAGGGACCTGCGAGGCGGTGGGCATGACGCGCGGCCCCGTGGGCGCGCCCCCCGCACACCAGGGGAATCCGTGTCCTCCGCGCGAGGGAACCCCGAGGCGGCGGCAGACGACGCGCGAGCCGACGGCCCGCACCTACGCGGGCGCGTTGCCGATCGTGCCGGTCCGGGCGCGCGGTCTGACCATCGAGGGCGCCGACGGCCGCCGGTACCTGGACTGCGCCTCCGGCGCGGGCGCCCTGGCGCTCGGCCACAACCACCCCGTGGTCCTCGACGCGATCCGCGAGGTCCTCGACTCGGGCGCTCCCCTGCTCGTCCCCGACCTGACGACTCCCGTCCAGGACGCCTTCACCGAAGAGCTGCTCCGCACCCTGCCGCCGGGCCTGGCCGATCACGCCCGCGTGCGGTTCTGCGGACCGGCCGGCGAGGACGCGATGGAGGCGGCGTTCCGCCTCGTACGCACCGTGACCGGGCGCACCGGGATCCTCGATGCCCGCGACCTCCACGGCCCGCACGGCGCCGATGTCGCGTTCCGCAGGACCGGGACCGACCTCGACGACCCGCTGCCGCGCCTGCCGCTCCCCGCCGGAGCGGTCCTCGACCCCGTCCACGGCGGGGGCGCGGTGCTCCCCGCCTCCGACGACTGGACGCGGCGCGTGCGCGGACTCACGGCCGCCCGTTCCATCCCGCTGATCGCGGACGAGTCCCGGACCGGAGTCGGGCGGACAGGCGCCTTCTGGGCGGTGGACCACAGCGGAGTCACCCCCGACGTGATGGTCCTCTCCCACGCCATCGGCGGCAGCCTCCCCCTCGCCGTACTGGTCTACGGCGAGGATCTCGACGTACGGCAACCGGGCGGCCGTACCGACACGTTCCGCGGCAACCAGCTCGCCATGGCCGCGGGCACCGCCACCCTGGCCTACGTCCGCCGGCACCAACTCGCCCGGCGGGCGGCAACCCTGGGCTCCCGACTGCTCGCCCAACTGCGCTCCCTGCCGTCCCGGTTCCCGTGCGTCGGGGACGTCCGGGGGCGCGGCCTGATGATCGGCGTCGAGCTGGTGGACGCGGACGTCGCATGGGTGGATCCGGGCGTCGCACCGGTGGATGCGCGAGTCGCAGCGGTGGCGCCGGGAGTCACACGGGTGGATGCGGAAGCCCCACCGGTGGATGCGGGAGGCGCGCCGATGGATGCGGGAGGCGCGCCGAAGGGCCCCGAAGTCGCACGGGCGGGCCTTGAAGTCGCGGCCGGGGAGCGGGACGTCGCGCCGAAGGGCCCCGAAGTCGCACGGGCGGACCTTGAAGTCGCGGCCGGGGAGCGGGAAGTCGCACCGGCGGGCCTTGAAGTCGCGGCCGGGGAGCGGGAAGTCGCGCCCGTGGGCGCGGGAGGGACCCGGAGGCCGGACCAGCCGCACGGCCCGGGGCCTGCCGCGTCCGGGCTGGCGGCCGCCGTCCAGCGTGAGTGCCTGCGTCGCGGCCTGATCGTCGGCATCGGCGGTCCCCACGCGAATGTCGTCCTGCTGCTGCCGCCGCTGACGATCAGTGACGAGCAGGCCGCCGCCGTGCTCGACCGTCTCACCGACGCGGTGGAGACAGTGGCCCGCCGGCACACCCAGGACGGTCGGACGCCTCCACCGCGCCGACGGCCCAGGCGGCACGGCGACCCGGCCGAACGCGCGGGCTGACGCCGAGGCGTGCCGCGCGACCGCCCCGCCGACCCGCCCACGGTCGCGCCGCCCACGGTCGCGCCGCCCACGGTCGCGCCGCCCGGGCCGACGGCCGCCGGCGGCCCGGTGTCTCCGCACCACGTTGGTCGCCTGTTCACCGCCTGCCGAACCGCTCCCACCGCGCCTCTCCACAGCGTCAACACAAGCCACCATCAACCGACTTGAGTCAAATGCGAAATCGCATCCACCCCAACCCCTGCTCAGACCCCCGAGGATCTCGACATTGAACGCCACCCCCACCTCCGACGACCGCGCCCTCACACCGGTGCCACGGCCCCCCGGCGCAGCGGATCTCCGGCAGCAGGCGTCCGCGGGGGGTACGGCCGCGGACGCGGGTCCGCCGGAGGGATCGGGCGCTCATGAGCACCGGGAACCTCAGGAGTCCGTGAAACCCCTGCCGCACCAGGACCCGTACGAGCACCCCGACCCGTTGGAGCACCCCGACCCCGACACCGCGGCCGAGGCCGCCACCGTGGAGAACGTGCTGCGCTGCTGGGTGCGCGAGGCCAACCTCCGGGCTCCCGCCGACGGCCCTCTCCGCATCCCGCTGCCGGCCAGCGGCACCTCCCTGCTCGTCCCCGTCCGCTACTGGTCACCGACGGGATGGCACCGCTTCGGCCGCCCCCTCCTGGCCGGCGTCCCGGACCACTCCCCGCCCGCCGACGCCGTCACGATCGCCGCCCTCCTCGCCAGGGAGGCACGCGAAAGCCCTCATCCGGCGGACCCGCACCTGCCGACCCCGCGCCTGCCGACCCCGCGCCCCGAGGCCCCGCGCCCGGCGAACCCCCACCCGGCGGCACCCCGCCCATCCGACGCGACCGAGGCCATCGACAGCGCCGACCTGGTGGCGCGGGTCGCCGACTCCCGCCGCCGTACCGCCACGTTCGTCAGCGCCTGCCGAAAGCGTCCCGACGGTGACCCGGACCTCTTCCTCGCCGCCGAGCAGGCACTCGTTCTCGGACATCCCCTGCACCCGGCCCCGAAGAGCCGCGAGGGCCTCTCCGAGTCCGAGGCACCGCTCTACTCACCCGAGTTGTACGGCTCCTTCGTCCCGCACTGGCTGGCGGTCGCCCCCGCCCTGCTCGCCACCGACTCGGCCTGGACCGAACGCGGGCGCCCGCTCGCCGCACCCCTGCTGACAGCACGCCTCGCGGAGACCTCGCTGCCCCTGCCCGACGGTTACGCCGCCCTGCCCGTCCACCCCTGGCAGCTGCGCGAGGTCCGGCAGCGTCCCGGGGTGGCGGGCCTGTTCGACGACGGACTGCTCCGCGACCTCGGCCCTCAGGGGCCGGCCTGGTACCCCACCTCCTCGGTACGCACCGTCCACAGATCCGGCGCCGCGGCCATGCTCAAGCTGTCGTTGGGGCTGCGCATCACCAACTCCCGCCGTGAGAACCTCCGCAAGGAACTGCACCGCGGAGTCGAAGTGCACCGGCTCCTGCGCGCCGGTCTGTCCAGGCGGTGGCAGAGCGCGCATCCGGGGTTCGACATCGTGCGCGACCCGGCCTGGCTCGCCGTGGACGCACCCGACGGCACCCCCGTGCAGGGCCTCGACGTGGTGATCCGCCACAACCCGTTCAGCCCGTCCACGGACGTCTCCTGCGTCGCCGGACTCGTCTCACCCCGTCCACTTGCCCGGTCAGGTGGGGCCGGGGAGCTCGCGGAGGCGGGCCGCCCGGCTTCGCGGTCCCGCCTGGCCGCGCTCGTCCACCGTCTCGCCGCCCGCACCGGCCGCCCGCCCGGGGCCGTCGCCGCCGAGTGGTTCCTGCGGTACCTGGAGCAGGTCGTCCGCCCGGTGCTGTGGCTGGACGCGGAGGCCGGCATCGCCCTGGAAGCCCACCAGCAGAACACCCTGGTGCTCCTGGACCCCGCCGGCTGGCCCACGGGTGGCCGCTACCGCGACAACCAGGGCTACTACTTCCGCGCGTCCCGGCGCGCGGAACTGGACGCCCGGCTGCCCGGCGTCGGCGAGCACAGCGACACGTTCGTGCCCGACGACGTCACCGACGAGCGTTTCGCCTACTACCTCGGCATCAACAACGTCCTCGGACTCATCGGCGCGTTCGGCTCGCAGCGCCTGGCCGACGAACACCTGCTGCTGGCCGCCTTCCGGCGCTTCCTCACCGACGTCGCCACCGGCCCCGCCCGGCTGCACACCACGCTCCCCGCCCAGCTGCTCGACGCCCCCGTCCTGCGCTGCAAGGCGAACCTGATGACCCGCCTGCACGGCCTCGACGAACTCGTCGGCCCGGTCGACACCCAGTCCGTCTACGTCACCATCGCCAACCCCCTCCACCTCTGACCGCCCCCGCCGACCCACTCCCCCCTGGCCCCCGACCCGCTGCGGAACCCCGCCCTCCCCGCGCCCCGCGGAACACGAACCACCCGTACTCCTCCTCCTGAAAGGAGCGTCGCCGTGCCTCCCAACGACGCGAGCACCGGCACCGGGACCGCCCCCCTCACCCATGACGCCGACACCTTCACCGGCGAAAGCACCACCGCATCGGGTGGTGGCGCGGGCAGCGACAGCGAGGACACCCTCGACCTGCGCCTGCCGGACGAGCTGCTCGCCCTCATCGAGCAGGGCAGACTCGACCCCGACGGCCCCGCGAGCCGCCCCGGGAACGCGGCACCCGCACCCACCACCGCGTCCACGCCCGACGACCTGCTCGACCGCGTGGCCGACTGGGGACCGACCGGCACGCCCGCGGGCGTCTTCCAACTGGTCCCCGTACGCCTGGAACGGGACCTCGCACTCATCAGCCGGTGGATGAACGACCCGGCGGTGGCCGCCTTCTGGAACCTGGCGGGTCCCGAGTCCGCGGCGGAGCGCCACGTGCGGGAACAGGTCGACGGGGACGGCCGCAGCGTTCCGTGCATCGGCATGCTGGCCGGCACCCCGATGAGCTACTGGGAGATCTACCGCGCCGACCTCGACCCCCTCGCCCGCCACTACCCCGCCCGGCCCCACGACACCGGCGTCCACCTCCTCATCGGCGGGGTCGCGGACCGCGGGCGCGGACTCGGCAGCACCCTCCTGAGAGCCGTCGCCGATCTCGTCCTCGACCGACGGCCCGCCTGCGCCCGCGTCGTCGCGGAACCCGACCTTCGCAACGTCCCCTCCGTCGCCTCGTTCCTCAGCGCCGGATTCCGCTTCTCCGCCGAGATCGACCTGCCCGACAAACGCGCCGCCCTCGTGATCCGGGACCGGCTGCTGCGCCGGACTCTCCCCTCCTACGACTCCTCCGCAGTGATCCGCAGTGATCCCCGACCCAAGGGCACCCGGTCGTGATCCACCCCAGGCACCTCCCCGTGATCACCCGATTGTCAGTGGCTGGCCGTAGGGTGGTCGGGCTATGACGAAGCCCTCACTCCCTGAACTCCTGCACGCTGCCGTCACCGCCGTCGGCGGTACGGAGCGCCCCGGCCAGGTGACCATGGCCGAAGCCGTCGCCGAGGCGATCGACGACGGTGCCCACCTGCTGGTGCAGGCCGGCACCGGTACCGGAAAGTCGCTCGGCTACCTGGTGCCGGCACTCGCGCACGGGGAGCGGGTGGTCGTGGCGACCGCCACCCTGGCGCTGCAACGCCAGCTCGTGGAGCGGGACCTGCCCCGCACGGTCGACGCACTGCACCCGCTGCTGCGCCGCCGCCCGGAGTTCGCGATGCTCAAGGGCAGGTCGAACTACCTGTGCCTGCACCGCCTGCACGAGGGCGTTCCGCAGGAAGAGGAGGAAGGGCTCTTCGACCAGTTCGAGGCGGCCGCCCCGACCAGCAAACTGGGCCAGGACCTGCTGCGGCTGCGCGACTGGTCGGACGGCACGGAGAACGGCGACCGCGACGACCTCACCCCGGGCGTCTCCGACCGTGCGTGGGCCCAGGTGTCGGTCTCGTCCAGGGAGTGCCTGGGCGCCTCCAAGTGCGCGTACGGCGCCGAATGCTTCGCGGAGATGGCCCGTGAGCGGGCCAAGCTCGCCGAGGTCGTCGTCACCAACCACGCGCTGCTCGCGATCGACGCCATCGAGGGCGCGCCGGTGCTCCCGCAGCACGAGGTGCTGATCGTCGACGAGGCGCACGAACTGGTGTCGCGGGTCACCGGGGTGGCCACAGGCGAGCTCACTCCCGGCCAGGTCAACCGCGCCGTGCGGCGCGCCGCGAGACTTGTGAACGAGAAGGCCGCGGACCAGTTGCAGACCGCCGCCGAGGGCTTCGAGCGGCTGATGGAACTGGCGCTCCCCGGCCGTCTGGAGGAGGTCCCGGAGGACCTCGGATACGCCCTCATGGCGCTGCGCGACGCCGCGCGCACGGTCATCTCCGCGATCGGCGCGACCCGTGACAAGTCCGTCCAGGACGAGGACGCGGTCCGCAAGCAGGCGCTCGCCTCCGTCGAGAGCGTGCACGACGTGGCGGAGCGCATCACGAACGGCTCGGAGTGGGACGTCGTGTGGTACGAGCGGCACGACCGCTTCGGTGCCTCCCTGCGCGTGGCCCCCATGTCGGTGTCGGGCCTGCTGCGGGAGAAGCTGTTCGCGGACCGCTCCGTGATCCTCACCTCCGCGACCCTCAAGCTGGGCGGCGACTTCAACGGCGTGGGCGCCTCCCTGGGCCTCGCCCCCGAGGGCACCGAGGGAGACGACCTGCCGCAGTGGAAGGGGGTGGACGTCGGATCACCGTTCGACTACCCCAGGCAGGGCATCCTGTACGTCGCCAAGCACCTGGCGCGGCCCGCGCGCGACGGTGACCGCGGGGACATGCTCGACGAGCTGACGGAGTTGATCCAGGCGGCCGGCGGCCGCACGCTGGGGCTGTTCTCCTCGATGCGGGCCGCCCAGCTCGCCGCGGAGGAACTGCGCACCCGCATTCCGCAGTACCCGATCCTCCTCCAGGGCGAGGAGACCCTCGGCGAGCTGATCAAGAACTTCGCGGCCGATCCGAAGACCTGTCTGTTCGGCACCCTGTCGCTGTGGCAGGGCGTCGACGTCCCCGGTCCCAGCTGCCAGCTCGTGGTCATGGACAAGATCCCGTTCCCGCGCCCGGACGACCCGCTGATGAGCGCCCGCCAGAAGGCCGTGGAGGACGCCGGAGGCAACGGCTTCATGGCGGTCGCCGCGACCCACGCCGCTCTGCTCATGGCGCAGGGCGCCGGCCGTCTCGTCCGGGCGACGGGGGACCGGGGTGTGGTCGCGGTGCTGGACCAGCGCCTGGCCACGGCCCGGTACGGGAGCTATCTGAAGGCGTCCCTGCCGGACTTCTGGTACACCACGGACCGCAACCAGGTCCGCAAGTCACTGGCCGCGATCGACGCCGTAGCGAAGAAGGCGGACGAAGCCGTAGCGAGTGAGGCGGACGAAGCGGTGACGGACAAGGCCGACGAAGCCGGGGCGGACAAGGCGGAGGGAACCGACGCGGAGTGACGGCGGAAGCCGGGCGATCGGAGGCTGCCCAGCCCGGGCTCCGCTCCACCCCGGTTGGTGAGCGGTCAGCGGTGGCTCCCACACCCCCGGGTAACCCCGGGCCATCGACCTGCGGGCAGCGCAGGGCCCCGGAACCGGCGCAGGGGTCCCGGGGCCCGGTCAGAGGGCGGGGGCCGACCGGCCCACCCGCCGTGGCCGTCACACGCGCCGCAGTACCGCCACCACCTTGCCGAGGATGGTGGCGTCGTCTCCCGGGATGGGCTCGTACGCCGAGTTGTGCGGGAGGAGCCAGACGTGGCCGTCCTCGCGCTTGAAGCGCTTGACGGTGGCTTCGCCGTCGAGCATCGCGGCGACGATGTCGCCGTTCTCGGCTACCGGCTGACGGCGCACCGTGACCCAGTCGCCGTCACAGATCGCCGCCTCGATCATCGAGTCACCGACGACCTTCAGCACGAACAGCTCGCCGTCGCCGACCAGCTGCCGGGGCAGGGGGAAGACGTCCTCGACCGATTCCTCGGCCAGGATCGGGCCGCCCGCGGCGATGCGGCCGACCAGCGGAACGTAGGACGCGGCCGGCTTGCCCGCGGTGTCGGTGGGCTGCACCGACGCGGCCTGGTCCGAGCCACGCACCTCGTAGGCGCGCGGCCGGTGCGGGTCACGGCGCAGGAAGCCCTTGCGTTCCAGTGCCATCAGCTGGTGTGCGACCGACGAGGTGCTGGACAGGCCGACCGCCTGACCGATCTCGCGCATCGACGGCGGGTACCCGCGCCGCTGTACGGAATCCCTGATGACCTCGATCACCCGGCGCTGCCTGTCCGTGAGTCCGGAGCTGTCCGCCCGGATGCCTGGAGGTCGCCCTGGCAGGGAGCGCTTGTGTGCCTCAGGATTCGCGGTTTCGTTCATCGCATGCACCGGCTCGAGTCGGCCCTGGGAGCGGTCCTGGGCAGTGATGGTGGCACTGTCTGCGGTGGTGGTCACGTCGGCCCCTCTCGATGGTCTCCCTGCTGGACAACGGTAGTAGCTTTCGAAAGGTTGCGCCAAACACACGTTCGAGTGAAAAACCGTGAAGTGTCTGACTTGATCACGTGTCTGGGTGTATAGCTACCGCGGTGCCTGACGGACGAAGAGATCCATCGTTGTACTCTTCACCGCCGGGGCGACGACCTCGTGGGCTGCTGCCTCAGTCTGCCATCCGGCCTCCCGGCGACCGCGAAGCGACCCCCGTTCGCGCGGGAGTCCCACGCGACCTCCCTGCGGCGCCCACGGTATCGCCGCACGCGCCGCAGCGGTACGGCTGCGGCGCCTGCGTGGCTCCCGAGGGGGGGTGCACCCCTGCTGCACCTGCCTCTCACGCGCGACACGCCTTCACGGCGTGGATGTATGAGCCAATCCCCACATCTAGTGGTTGGATTGCGGCAGCGGCCCAGAAGTTGTGGTCCCCTGGGTCTCCGAGTCCCTGGCGATCGCCTATGCTTGGGGTTGCTTCGAGGGGCCCGAGGGGCCCTTCGAGGTCGTTGAGTCTGCTGTGAGGAGGGTTGGAAGCTCATGCACTGCCCCTTCTGCAGGCACCCCGACAGCCGCGTGGTCGACAGTCGTACGACCGACGACGGCACGTCGATCCGCAGGCGCCGCCAGTGCCCCGACTGCTCCCGTCGATTCACGACCGTGGAGACGTGCTCGCTCATGGTGGTGAAGCGGTCCGGAGTCACGGAACCCTTCAGCCGTACCAAGGTCATCAACGGCGTGCGCAAGGCGTGCCAGGGGCGGCCTGTCACCGAGGACGCCCTCGCCCAGCTCGGCCAGCGGGTCGAGGAGGCGGTGCGGGCCACCGGGAGCGCCGAGCTGACCACCCACGACGTGGGGCTGGCCATACTCGGCCCGTTGCAGGAGCTGGACCTCGTCGCCTACCTGCGGTTCGCGTCCGTCTACCGGGCGTTCGACTCGCTGGAGGACTTCGAGGCCGCGATCGCGGAACTCAGGGAACAGACGGGGCTGCCCGCAGCGGACGACGAGGACCGCGAGGGCGCCGGCGGCGGCAAGGGCGCTGTCGCGGGGAGCCCGGGCGAAGACCGCGGGTCCGGAGGGACTGCTCAGGTCCCCGAGCCCGCCCACGCCGCCGACTGACCGGCGGGCCGGGACCGGGCGGCGACCCGGGAAACGGCCATGCGGCGGCGACAGACCTGTTGCGGGCGGCAGCGCATCAATGCCCGCGACACCAGACAGAACACCGTGCCACGGGAACATCAGGGCACTTCAGGGCGTTTTCGCCCGTACAGGGAGGCGGCATGACAGAGACGGCGAGTGGTCCGGCACGGAGTTCCCGCGCCAAGGGCACCAAGGCGAGCAAGGGACTGCGTATCGAGCGCATCCACACCACTCCCGGCGTGCACCCGTACGACGAGGTCGCGTGGGAGCGCCGTGACGTCGTCATGACCAACTGGCGCGACGGCTCGGTCAACTTCGAGCAGCGCGGCGTCGAGTTCCCCGACTTCTGGTCGGTGAACGCGGTCAACATCGTCACCAGCAAGTACTTCCGGGGCGCCGTGGGCACCCCGCAGCGCGAGGTGAGCCTCAGGCAGCTCATCGACCGCATCGTGAAGACGTACCGGAAGGCCGGCGAGGACCACAGGTACTTCACCTCGCCCGCCGACGCCGAGATCTTCGAGCACGAGCTGGCGTACGCCCTCCTGCACCAGATCTTCAGCTTCAACAGCCCCGTCTGGTTCAACGTCGGCACCCCGCAGCCCCAGCAGGTCTCCGCCTGTTTCATCCTGTCCGTCGACGACTCCATGGAGTCGATCCTCGACTGGTACAAGGAAGAGGGGATGATCTTCAAGGGCGGCTCCGGCGCCGGACTGAACCTCTCCCGTATCCGTTCCTCCAAGGAACTGCTGTCCTCCGGCGGCAACGCCTCGGGCCCGGTCTCCTTCATGCGCGGTGCCGACGCCTCCGCGGGCACCATCAAGTCCGGTGGCGCCACCCGCCGCGCCGCCAAGATGGTCATCCTCGACGTCGACCACCCCGACATCGAGGACTTCATCCAGACCAAGGTGAAGGAAGAGGAGAAGATCCGCGCCCTGCGCGACGCGGGCTTCGACATGGACCTGGGCGGCGACGACATCACGTCCGTCCAGTACCAGAACGCCAACAACTCGGTCCGGGTGAACGACGCGTTCATGAAGGCCGTCGAGCAGGGCGGCAAGTTCGGCCTGACGTCCCGTATGACGGGTGAGGTCATCGAGGAGGTCGACGCCAAGTCGCTCTTCCGTAAGATGGCCGAGGCCGCGTGGGCCTGCGCCGACCCGGGCATCCAGTACGACGACACGATCAACCACTGGCACACGTGCCCGGAGTCCGGCCGTATCAACGGCTCGAACCCGTGCAGCGAGTACATGCACCTGGACAACACGTCCTGCAACCTCGCCTCGCTGAACCTGATGAAGTTCCTCAAGGACGACGGCAAGGGCCACCAGTCCTTCGAGGTCGAGCGCTTCGCCAAGGTCGTCGAGCTGGTCATCACGGCGATGGACATCTCGATCTGCTTCGCGGACTTCCCGACCCAGAAGATCGGTGAGAACACCCGCGCCTTCCGCCAGCTCGGCATCGGCTACGCCAACCTCGGCGCCCTGCTGATGGCGACCGGCCACGCGTACGACTCCGACGGCGGCCGCGCCCTCGCCGGGTCCATCACCTCCCTGATGACCGGCACCTCGTACCGCCGGTCCGCCGAACTCGCCGCGGTCGTCGGCGCGTACGACGGGTACGCCCGCAACGCGCAGCCGCACCTGCGGGTCATGAAGCAGCACGCCGACGAGAACACCAGGGCCGTCCGCGTGGACGACCTGGACACGCCGATCTGGGCCGCCGCCACGGAGGCCTGGCAGGACGTTCTCCACCTCGGTGAGAAGAACGGTTTCCGCAACGCGCAGGCGTCGGTCATCGCCCCGACCGGCACCATCGGTCTCGCGATGTCCTGCGACACCACCGGCCTCGAGCCCGACCTCGCCCTGGTCAAGTTCAAGAAGCTGGTCGGCGGCGGCTCGATGCAGATCGTCAACGGCACCGTCCCGCAGGCCCTGCGCCGCCTGGGTTACCAGGAGGAGCAGATCGAGGCGGTCGTCGCCCACATCGCCGAGAACGGCAACGTCGTGGACGCCCCGGGCCTCAAGCCGGAGCACTACGAGGTCTTCGACTGCGCCATGGGTGAGCGTTCCATCTCCGCGATGGGTCACGTCCGCATGATGGCCGCGATCCAGCCGTGGATCTCCGGCGCCCTCTCCAAGACGGTGAACCTGCCGGAGACGGCGACCGTCGAGGACGTCGAAGAGGTCTACTTCGAGGCCTGGAAGATGGGCGTCAAGGCGCTCGCGATCTACCGCGACAACTGCAAGGTCGGCCAGCCGCTGTCCGCCAAGACCAAGGACAAGGGCACGGCCGAGAAGGACGCCGTCACGGCGAAGGCCGAGGCGACCATCCGCGAGACGGTCGAGAAGGTCGTCGAGTACCGCCCGGTCCGTAAGCGCCTCCCCAAGGGCCGGCCCGGTATCACGACCTCGTTCACGGTTGGCGGCGCCGAGGGCTACATGACGGCCAACTCCTACCCGGACGACGGTCTCGGCGAGGTCTTCCTGAAGATGTCCAAGCAGGGCTCGACGCTCGCGGGCATGATGGACGCCTTCTCGATCGCCGTCTCGGTGGGCCTGCAGTACGGCGTCCCGCTGGAGACGTACGTCTCGAAGTTCACGAACATGCGCTTCGAGCCGGCCGGCATGACGGACGACCCGGACGTGCGGATGGCCCAGTCGATCGTCGACTACATCTTCCGCCGCCTGGCGCTCGACTTCCTGCCCTTCGAGACGCGCTCCGCGCTCGGCATCCACTCCGCCGAGGAGCGCCAGCGCCACCTGGAGACCGGCTCCTACGAGCAGTCCATCGACGACGAGGTCGACGTCGAGGGGCTGGCCCAGTCGGCGCCGCGTGCCCAGGAGCTGAAGGCCGTCGCCACCCCGAAGGCCGAGACCGAGGCGGTCAAGCCCGTCCCGCAGCAGGCGCACACCAGCGCCGAACTGGTGGAGATGCAGCTGGGTATCCAGGCCGACGCCCCGCTGTGCTTCTCCTGCGGTACGAAGATGCAGCGGGCCGGTTCCTGCTACATCTGTGAGGGCTGCGGCTCGACCAGCGGCTGCAGCTGACCCAGGCGGGGACCCGTCCCCGCCTGACTCTCACGCCCTGGGACGAGGGGCGCCGGTGACCCACCGGCGCCCCTCGTCCGCGTACGGGCCCCTCTCGCCGTAGGCATGCCGGCGACCCGCAGCCGGCGGGCGTGGACACCTCGCGTGCGTACGACGCCGACCCGACCGAGCCGTCCGAGACGGCGTTCGAAGCACTGGTCACGGACCTGCGCTCGCCCGATCCGGCGGTGCGCGACGACCGCGCGTACCTCACCGCCGTAGGAGGACGACCGCGCGGCCGGTCGGTGCGGGGGCCGACGGCCGTGGAGAAGGCGTTCCGAGCGGGCGGGCCGGGGCCCTTGCCCGCGTGGGCCACGAGCACCATGCGTCCCCTGTGGACGCTGCTGTACGTCCTGGCCTACCCCGGCCCGCGTACCCGGAACACCGGCGGACCGCCCCACTCGGTCACCCGCCGCGAGGCCGTGCTGGACGCCCTCGCGCTGACCCACGCGATCGTGGCGCCCCGCACGGCCTGACGCTCAGGGCCGGGGCGCCTGCCCCATGGTCCGCGTGAAGGTCGCGGGGTCGTCGTCGGAGCCGTGGATACCGGGATGGAAGTCCCAGGTGCCCGCACCCTCGCGCACGAACTCGCCGATCGTCGTCGCCGTGGATCCGAGGACACTGCCGAAATCGTCCTCGGCGAGCACGGTGTACCCCTCGCGGATACGCAGTCCGGGGTTGATCACCCCGACGAACGTCCGGTGCGCGGAGCGCTGCTGGATGACGACACCGACCACCACGCGCGCGTAGCGGGCGTCCAGCCGGTCGAGCTCCAGCGTCATGACCTCGTCCCAGCCGAAGCCCTTGCCGTCCTTGCTGTCGCGGTTGAGATAGATGGTGCCGTCGGGGGAGCGGCTGTCGAAGTGCACGACATAGGCCGGATCGCCGTACGGGTCGCTCGCCAGGTAGGTCGCGGCGACGATGTCCAGATCCGTGGGCGGCTGCCCCGTCGGACTCGGATCCCATTTGACCGACACCTCGACCTTACGGATTCCCTTGTTGATGCCGTGCACCATGTGTTCCCCTTACCCGTCTCCCCAGGTGCCCCCTCGACCCTGAACTGCCGGGTGGGCAAGGCCGGTTGTCCATCCTGCCACGCGCGCACGCGGGTGTGCGGAAGAGCTGTCCGCCGGAGAGTGACCGGCGCCACGCTCCGTGGCCTTACCATGGCGCGGTGCTGGTCAAGTGGATTCGCTGCACCGTGGTGGACCGCCGCGGCTTCGAGCGCGGGCAGCGAAAATGGGCGGGGCTTCTGGGGGAGCCGGGGTTCAGGGGACAGGGCGGAGGCTGGAGCCGCGGGCGGCCGGGCGTGGCGCACGTCTTCGCGTTCTGGGAGAGCCGTGCCTTCTACGACTCCTTCATGGCCCGTTCCCACGACCGGCTGGCCACGGCGCAGTCCGGCACGTTCAAGGACGCCCAGGTCAAACTCTTCGACTACCGCTTCGACGTGAAGACCGGCTTCGAGCCGCGCTTCACCGACGCCGACCTGGTCAGGGTCGCCCACTGCCGGGTGCACGAGGAGCGCGCCGAGCACTTCACGCTGATGCAGGAGAAGGTCTGGAACCCGGCCATGGCCGGTTCGCCGGGCATGATCCGCGGACTGTTCGGTGAGGCCCCGGGCAGCGAGTTCATGGTGCTGTCGATGTGGCGGTCCGCAGCCGAACACGGCAAGTACCGCGTGGAGCGTCTGGAACGGCTCGCCCTGCGCGCGCAGACGGAGACCGACGTCGCGGCCCTCACGGGCGACATAGTCGAGCTGGAACCGGGCTGGACCGTCTGACGTCCGGACCCGGTCGTCGGGCTCCGCGCTGTGGCGAAGAGCGCGGACGGCGTGTGACCTACGCCGTATGGAGCCCGTACAGGTGCTCGGCGGGCCGCCGGCCGATCTAGGGTTTGGGCATGGCACGACCACGGCGCATCGTCCTTGTCCGGCACGGGGAGTCAACGGGCAATGTTGATGACACCGTCTACGAACGCGAGCCGGACCACGCGCTGGCCCTGACCGACCGGGGCTGGCAGCAGGCCGAGGAGACGGGCAAAAGGCTGCGCGAGGTGCTCGGCCGCGAACGCGTCAGCGTGTACGTCTCCCCGTATCGCCGCACGCACGAGACGCTGCGCGCCTTCCACCTGGACCCCGAGCTCATACGCGTGCGCGAGGAGCCCCGGCTGCGCGAGCAGGACTGGGGAAACTGGCAGGACCGGGACGACGTCCGGCTCCAGAAGGCGTACCGCGACGCGTACGGCCACTTCTTCTACCGCTTCGTCCAGGGCGAGTCCGGCGCCGACGTCTACGACCGGGTCGGCGGCTTCCTGGAAAGCCTCTACCGCAGCTTCGAGGCGCCCGACCACCCGCCGAACGTGCTGCTGGTGACCCACGGCCTGGCGATGCGGCTGTTCTGCATGCGCTGGTTCCACTGGACGGTGGCGGAGTTCGAGTCGCTGTCCAACCCGGGGAACGCGGAGATGCGGATGCTCGTTCTCGGGGACGACGGGAAATACGCGCTGGACCCGCCCTTCGAACGCTGGCGGGACCCGGAACCGTACGGGATCACCGGATAGGGTGGCGAAGCGATGACAGCCGACTCCTCACCCGACGGGCGCCTGGACCGCGCCCTGGCCAGCCTCCGCGGACTCGCCGTCGGAGACGCGCTGGGCTCGCAGTTCTTCGTCCCCGTGAACTACCCGCTGCTCAAGCGGCGCGAGCTGCCGCCCGGTCCCTGGCAGTGGACGGACGACACGGAGATGGCCTGCTCGGTCGTCGCCGTCCTGGCCGCCCACCACCGTGTCGACCAGGACGCGCTGGCCCACTCCTTCGCCGAGCACCACGACTTCGACCGGGGCTACGGCCCCGCCGTCAACCGTCTGCTGCGTCTGGTCCGGGAGGGCGGCGACTGGCGCGAACTCGCCGCCGAGCTCTTCAACGGACAGGGATCCTGGGGCAACGGCGCCGCGATGCGCGTAGCACCCCTCGGCGCCTGGTACGCGGACGACCCCGAGCAGGCGACGCACCAAGCGGAGATCTCGGCGTACCCCACCCACCAGCACCGTGAGGCCGTGGTCGGTGCCATGGCCGTGGCGGCGGCCGCCGCGCTGGCCGCGGCCCCCGGCGGCCCGCCCAGCGCCGAGGCGCTGCTCGACGGCGTCGTCGCCCTCGTCCCCAGGAGCGCCGTCGGAGCGGGCCTCCGGCGTGCCCGGGACATGCTCGACTACGGCGACGCCGGCACGGTCGCGGCCGTGCTGGGCTGCGGACGGCGTACGAGTGCCCATGACACCGTGCCCTTCGCGCTCTGGTCGGCCGCACGGGGCCTGCGCGACTACGAGCAGGCGTTCTGGACGACCGCTCAGGTCGGCGGCGACGTGGACACGACCTGCGCCATCGTGGGCGGAGTCCTTGCCGGAGGGAAGGCGGGAGCTCCGCCGGCCGCGTGGCTGCACCGGACGGAACCGCTTCCGGAGTGGGTGACCACGGGAGGCTGATCGGTCGCTGGGCATGGACCGTGAGGCCGCGGAGCGTGAGGCGTGAGGCCTCAGGTGTGGGTGTGGGTGTGTGGCAACTTTCCGTGGTGGATGGGAACTCTGCGTGACCGCCCGGTCGTTGTCATGACATCTGCTGTGCGGGGCGGGAAGCCCTGCGGACACCTCACCCGCCAGTGATGCGGCGTGGAGGCGGCGAGGGCTGGGCGCGGGGAGGGGATGGTGCGGGGTGGTGATGGTCATGACGGTGATGCTGGTGATGGCCACGGCGGTGTTGCTGGTGATCGCCGTGCTGGCTGTGGCGTTCGGGTCGGCCGTTGCTATCTCTCCGGCCGTTCCCCGCACGGTCGCCCCTCGTGTCGCGCAGTCCCTTGTTCCCTCGCCGGTCGGAGCGCGTGCCGTGCTCCGACCGGCGTTCCCCTTCGCGGTCGCGGTCGCGGGGCGAGTGAGCGAGGGCCTCGCCCGCGAGGCGCGGATTTCCGGCCCGTCGGCCTGGCCACCCGGCCCCTGGAGGTGGGCCGGGCGGCCGTGGCGTCCGCCGGCATCGGCCGGCTCAGGCGATGCCGGCCCCCGACGTCCCGGCGAGGGACTCCAGGTCGCTCTTGCGGACCCGGATCACCAACCAGGCCGTGGCCAGGGCGAGCACGGCCATCGCGGCCGCCGCGACGAAGCCCGTCGAGATGCCCTGGGCGAGCACCTCGTGTCCCCACGGAGCGGGCAGCTGATGCGTCTTGGCGAACTCCGCCTTCTGCTGCGGCGATCCGTCGGTGAGGAAGTGCGGCAACTGCTTCTCGGCCTCGTTCTTGCTGGCCGTGCCGAACACCGTCGTGAGGATGGACAGACCGAGCGAGCCGCCCACCTGCTGCATGGCGTTGAGCAGTCCGGAGGCCGCCCCCGCCTCGTGCGGGGCCACACCGGACACCGCGGTCAGAGTCAGCGTGACGAAGTTCAGGCCCATGCCGAAACCGAACACCAGCATCGGCCCCAGCACTCCGCCGACGTACGAGCTGTCGGAGCTGATCAGGGTCTGCCAGGCCAGGCCGATCGCGGCGAGCGCCGAGCCCGTCAGCATGAACGGCTTGGGGCCGAGCACCGGCAGGAACCGCTGGGACAGGCCCGCGCCGAGCGCGATGACCACAGTCACCGGCAGGAAGGCGAGACCGGCCTTGATCGGGCTGTACCCCAGCACGTTCTGTACGAAGAGCACGATGTAGAAGAACATCCCGAACATCGCGGCGGCGAGACTCAGCATGATCACGTACGTGCCGGAACGGTTGCGGTCGGTGAACATCCGCAGCGGGGTGATCGGCTCCTTGGCACGGGACTCGACGTAGACGAAGGCCAGCAGCAACACCACCGCAGCGGCGAAGGACGCGATGGTCAGGGTGTCCCGCCAGCCCTCGTCCGCCGCGCGGATGAACCCGTAGACGAGCGAGGCCATGCCCGCGGTCGAGGTCAGCGCACCCGCGAAGTCGAAGCGCCCGGAGTGGCGTTCGGACTCGTTGATGTACAGCGGCGCGAGCAGGGCGATCACCACGCCGATGGGTACGTTGACGAAGAGCACCCACCGCCAGTCGAGCCACTCCGTGAGCATGCCGCCCGCGAGCAGTCCGATGGCGCCACCGCCGGCGGAGACGGCGGCGAAGACGCCGAAGGCCCGGTTCCGTTCCGGTCCCTCGGGGAACGTGGTGGTGATCAGGGCCAGCGAGGTGGGCGAGGCGATGGCGCCACCCACTCCCTGCAGTACGCGCGCGGCCAGCAACTGCCAGGGCTCCTGGGCGAGTCCGCCGAGCAGCGACGCGAAGGTGAACAACAGGATGCCGGTCATGAAGACCCGGCGCCGGCCGAGGATGTCCCCGGCCCGGCCGCCCAGCAGGAGCAGGCCGCCGAAGGTGAGCGTGTAGGCGCTGACGACCCAGGTGAGGTCGGTGGTGCTGAACTGGAGAGCGTCTTGAATGTGCGGGAGGGCGATGTTCACAATCGTCGCGTCGAGTACCACCATGAGTTGGCAGGCCGCGATGACCGCGAGTGCGATACCGGGGCGCCCCTGCCGCCGGGCCGCACCCGGCGTCTGATCTTTCGTCAACTGAGAGGTTGTCACTATGGGTCCCCCACAAGTGGCTTAGTGAACGATCGCGTTCACTGTTGCGTCAACGGTAGTGAGTCCCCGGTAGTGAACGCAAGCGTTCACTTAACTTCGCGTCGTGCGGCACGTCCCCCTTTGCTGCCGCACGACTGGCCCACCTCCGACACCTCCCCGCTCCCCCTCCCGCTGGAGTCAGTCAGATGGTTACCTCGCGCTGGACGGCCGCCCCCGCTCGGCCGGCCGCCCTTCGTCGGCGCGGCGCCGTACTCGAACAAGCCATCCTTGATGCCGCCCTGGAGCAACTCAGCACCGTCGGCTGGAACGGCCTCACGATGGAGGGCGTCGCCGCCGGCGCGCAGACGGGCAAGGCCGCCGTGTACCGCCGATGGCCCTCCAAGGAGGATCTCGTGGCGGACGCCCTGCAGGCCGCACTGCCGAGCTTCGCGGAGGCCCCCGACCTCGGTGACGTGCGTCAGGACCTCTTCGCGCTGTGCCGGCAGGCACGGGACGCGATGTTCTCGCGACCCGGTTCGGCGTTGCGCGCCGTGATTCACGAATGCGACCACCGGCAGGCGGAGCGCTTCCACGGCGTGATCCGCGAAGGAGTGGTCGAGCCGGCCACAAGGCTGATCGGTGAGGTCATCACCCGCGGAATCGTGAGGGGAGAGGTCCGGCCCGACGCGGCGAACGGATACGTCTGCGACGCCATCCCCGCCATGATGATGTACCGCTCAAAGCTTTGTGGCAGCGAATGGAGTGACGCGGATCTCGAGGAGCTGCTCGATCAGCTGGTGCTTCCCCTGCTGCGACCGAGCGGGGGGTGATCACCCGCGATCCGGCCTGTGACACCGCTCGGGGAAACCGGGTGTCGCGGGGTGATCGGGGCGGCGTACGCTAAGCACGCCATGCCGTACGAACCCCCTACCCACACCGTCGAGCGCTCCCTTCGCGCGACAACCGGAGCCAAGGTCATCGCAGGTGTCGACGAGGTGGGGCGCGGCGCGTGGGCCGGCCCCGTCACCGTCTGCGCGGCGATCACCGGACTGCGTCGGCCCCCCGAAGGGCTGACCGACTCCAAGCTGCTCACCGTGAAGCGGCGTACCGAACTCGCCTCCGTCCTGCGAACGTGGGTCACGTCGTACGCCCTGGGGCACGCCTCCCCGGAGGAGATCGACAGCCTCGGCATGACAGCCGCCTTGCGGCTCGCCGCGGTACGCGCCCTGGAGGACCTCCCGGTCCGCCCCGACGCCGTCATCCTCGACGGGAAGCACAACTACCTCGGGCTGCCCTGGCAGGTCCGCACGGTCATCAAGGGCGACCAGTCCTGTGTGGCCGTGGCTGCGGCCTCGGTGATCGCGAAGGTTCAGCGCGACAAAATGATGGCCGAACTGGGTGCCGACCATGCAGACTTCGACTTTGCAGCCAACGCCGGGTATCCGTCGCCCGTGCACAAGGCAGCGCTGGAGGTGCGGGGCCCCACCCCGTTCCACCGGTTGTCGTGGGCGTATCTTGATGCGCTGCCCCAGTGGCGGCACCTGAAGAAGGCCCGCAGCTGGGCGGACGGAAGCGTTCCGGAGATCGAGGGGCAGCTCGGCTTCGATTTCTGACAACTCCGCTCCGCTCGCACTCATGTGCCACCCCCTGGCGCGAGCCGCACCAACGTTTGATAAAAATCAGCTCATGCCTCTCATTCCCGAGGAGCCTCAGATTCACGAGAGTGCCCAGGGTCCCCGCGCCACGCCGGCCAGCAGCCGCGTCGCGCCGACCCCTCGCCCCGTACCCGGCCCCCGCCCCGCGGCTCCGCCGCGCCCCGGTCGTCCGGGCCCTGTGCGGCCCGCGCCGCCGGTGCAGCGTGCACCGCGCGACACGGCCACGAAGACGCCCGGACCGGCCGGTCCGAGCGCCCCCTCCGCCTCCGCTCCGGTGCCGGTGACCCCGCAGATCCAGCTGATCCCGGCCTCGGCCGAGGGCGCGCTGGACGCTGCCGAGGAAGCCGTCGACCTGTTGCTGGAGTCGGGCCGCGCGCCCGGCGACGTGCTGGTGATCACCACCGGTGAACCGCATCCGTGGGCCACCCACGAACTGTCCTTCGGCGAGGCCTCCTACTGGGCCCAGCACGACGCGGGCGACGACGTGTTCTACGCGGAGGCCACCAAGGCGTCCCGCGCCACGTCCCGCCCGGTGGTCGTGGTCGCCGTCAACAGCGCCGACCGTGCCGCCACCGTTGCCGCTCTGCCGCTGGCTCACACCAGGGCCGGTGCCCTGCTGATCGTCTGCGGTGACCCGCAGCAGATCAACTCGGTACTGGGCGCGGGCGTCTGAGCCTGGTTCCGGTACGGCCCGGAAGCCCTGGAGGGTGCTGAAGGGTGCCGCCGCGGCGGCACCTGGACGGCAGTCGGGAGTGCCGCGAGCGTGCATGTGTGCGCTCGCACGGAGGTGCTTTTCGCATGCCGGGGTGCCGGTGTGGCCGCGTGCCAGCGTGCCCGCGGGGCCCGGTGGCGGGCCTGAGTGGGCCGACGGGTCGCTGCGGCGACTGCTCCCGCCGCACCGTCTCCGCATGTCGGGTGGCGGTGTGGTGAGCCGGGGGTCGGGAGCTTCAGGCGTCGCACGGTGGGTGATCGTGCCTGCGTGCCCGCTTGCCTGCCCGCGTGCCCGCCGTCGGGCGAGAGTGTGCGTGGTGACTGGGTGGCTGTCCGCATACGTGCGGGCAGGGGCCGTAGACGACGGCGGACCTGGGGCGGCAGGCGCGGTGGCCTCCAGCCGTTGCGGCACGGCGTGGGTGGGTCTTTCTGCCTGCGGTCCCGCTGTCCCGCGGCGCTGGGGATCTCCTCCCGCCGGGCCTACCGACCGGACGGCCACGCCCGGCCTCGGTACGTGCCTCTCCCAGCCCCGCACGGCTTCTGCCGCCGCGCGGCTCTGGATCCGTCGGCGCCGACAGCGCCGACGGGCGTCAGCGGTCGCGTCGGCGCCGGCAGCGGGCGTCAGCGGTCGGCATCAGGCGTAGCAGGCGTCGGCGTCAGCGGGCGGCCGCCCGGCGAAGGACCTCCGAGGCGGCGCCGCCGGTGCGCGGCAGCGGAGGCGGCGCCTCGGACAGGGCGAAGGGCTCCGGCTTCGAGTCGGAGTTCGGGCGGCGCCCGCCGCGTCCCTCGCCCAGGACCTGCCAGCCGTCCCGGGTCAGGGTGATGTACGCGCCGCAGCGCAGCCCGTGCAGGGTGCACGCGTCACGCAGCCCCCACATCCACGCGCCGTCCTCCGGCGTCCAACGCGCGTCGCCGTCCCTGCAGTAGAGCAGCACGGCGGTGCGCACGGGGGTGCGGCGCCGCAGATCGTGCGGGATCACCCGGCGCAGTTGGTCGAGCAGGACGTTGCGGAACATCCAGCCGTCGGCCGGGGCCGAACGCCGGGTGAACGAGGCGCTCGCGCACACCCGTTCGTCCGGATCGAGGACCGCGACGATCGCCGTGGCCGGTCTGGGCCGGTGCCGGGAGTGCAGCCCGCTGACCACCTCGCGGGGGTTGCGCAGCAGAGGGATACCGGCGGCGGCCCACTCGGCGGGTTCGAGCATGCGGGCCATTGCGTTGGCGGATGCGGTGGACAGAACGGCAGACGACGAGGTCGATGCCGCGGAGGACGGAGCGAGTCCGAAGGTCACGGTCCTCCCTTCGGCTACGCGCCCACACTGCGGGCGAGGTCGGAATCGGGGGAACGCACGCCGCAGCAGAGCCCTACCGGACCACGGACGAGCCGTGCGGGGAGCGGAGTTCAATTCTTCCTGTCGAACTGGGTTGCGGCAACGAGCAATTGAGCCCGGTGACCCCTATGGGATTGTTCGAGGCTTATATCCCTACCCAGTGCGTCTCCGGATGACGCATGAGGTTGTGGCACACAGCGACTTCGCGTGTCCGCGGGTGCTTACCGTGTACCCGGTGTGCTCAACTTCTCACCGCCAGGACCAGCGGCAACACCCCCTGCGCACCGGACTGCAGCAGGAGGCGGGCGGCGACCGCGAGGGTCCAGCCCGTCTCGGTCACGTCGTCGACGAGCAGGACGGGACCGTCGGCGGCTTGGAGCGCCTCGCGCAGAGACGGCGGGACGACGAGCGCCCCGCTCAGCGCACGAAGGCGCTGGGCACTGTTGGAGCGGGGAACGGACAGGGCGTCCGCCTGTTCCGTGTAGGCGAGAGACCCCAGCATCGGGATGCGTCCGACCGAGGAGATCCTGTTCCCCAGCGAATCGATCAGTTGCGGCCGGCTCCGGGACGGCATGGCGACCACTCCGGCGGGACGGGACAGTGCGTCAGGAGCGCGCGACGCCCAGCCGCCGGGGCCCGTGGCCCAGTCGGTCAGCACGGTCACGACCGCGCTCGCCACGTCGTCCGGCACCGCCGCGTCGGGGGTCTGGGGTGAGAGCAGGGGGCGCAGCCGGTTGCCCCAGCCGATGTCCGAAAGGCGGCCGAGGGCCCGGCCCGGGGTGGCCTGTTCGCCGGGCGGGATACGGCCCTTGAGGCTGACGCCGACGGCCGGAAGCCCGGTCGGCCACATACGGCGGGGCTCCACCACGACACCCGCGCGGGCGAGCGAGCCGCCGGCGGTGTCCAGGGCGCGGGAGGAGACCTCGGCGGTGAAGCGCGCGCCCGCGCAGTTGTCGCAACGGCCGCAGGGAGCGGCCTGCTCGTCGTCCAGTTGCCGCCGCAGGAACTCCATGCGGCAGCCCGTGGTGGTGGCGTAGTCGCGCATGGCCTGCTGCTCCGACGTGCGCTGCTTGGCGACCCAGGCGTAGCGCTCCGCGTCGTACGACCACGGCGTGCCGGTGGAGATCCAGCCGCCCTTGACCCGGTGGACGGCACCGTCCACGTCGAGGACCTTGAGCATGGTCTCCAGGCGGGTGCGGTTGAGTTCCACGAGCGGTTCGAGCGCCTGGAGCGACAGCGGCCGGTCGGCCCGGGCGAGGATGTCGAGGGTGCGTCGGACGGCCTCTTCCGGCGGGAACGCCACGGAGGCGAAGTAGGCCCAGATCGCCTCGTCCTCCCGCCCGGGCAACAGCAGCACCTCGGCGTGTTCCACACCGCGTCCGGCGCGCCCGACCTGCTGGTAGTAGGCGATGGGGGAGGAGGGCGACCCGAGGTGGACCACGAAACCAAGGTCGGGCTTGTCGAAGCCCATCCCGAGTGCCGAGGTGGCGACCAGCGCCTTCACCCGGTTCGCCAGGAGGGCCTCCTCGGCCTGCTGCCGTTCGGCGTTCTCCGTCTTGCCCGTGTACGAGGTGACCGTGTGCCCGCACTCGCGCAGGAAGGCGGTCACCTCCTCGGCGGCCGCGACCGTGAGGGTGTAGATGATTCCGGAACCCGGCAGATCGTCCAGGTGATCGGCGAGCCATGCCAGCCGGTGGGCCGCGTCGGGCAGTTGCAGGACGCTCAGGCTGAGACTCTCGCGGTCCAGTGGCCCCCGGAGCACCAACGCGTCCGAGCCGGTTCCCGTGCCCAGCTGCTCGGCGACGTCGGCGGTGACCCGTGCGTTGGCCGTGGCGGTCGTGGCCAGCACCGGAACGCCCGGCGGCAGATCCGCGAGCATGGTGCGCAGCCGCCGGTAGTCGGGGCGGAAGTCATGACCCCAGTCGGAGATGCAGTGCGCCTCGTCCACGACGAGGAGGCCGGTCGCGCCGGCCAGTTCGGGCAGCACGTTGTCACGGAAGTCCGGGTTGTTGAGCCGCTCGGGGCTCACCAGCAGGACATCGACGGTGCCCGCGGCCACCTCGGCCTGGATGGTCTGCCATTCCTCCGGGTTGGAGGAGTTGATGGTGCGGGCGTGGATGCCGGCCCGGGCGGCCGCCTCGACCTGGTTGCGCATGAGCGCGAGCAGGGGGGAGACGATGACGGTCGGCCCGGCGCCGTGCTCGCGCAGTAGGGCGGTCGCCACGAAGTACACCGCGGACTTGCCCCAGCCCGTGCGCTGCACGACGAGCGCCCGCCGCTTGTCCGCGACCAGTGCCTCGATCGCCCGCCACTGATCCTCGCGCAGCCGCGCCGAGCCGGTGGGGTCCCCGACGAGCCGGGCCAGTACCGCGTCCGCCGTCGTGCGCAGTTCCGCCTTGTTGCTGTCCGTCATGCCTCCATACAACAGGACGCCACCGACAGGCGGGACGCGGCTGTGGACGCCGGGCGCCGGGCGAGGTACTGGTGACGTGTTCCTGATCGAAGTTATCCACAGGGTGAAACGCGAATCCACGATTCGCGAGATGGTCAGCGCATGGCGAATCACAGCGAAACGACTGGACCCTCCGAATCCTCTGAACCTTCTGAAACGTCGCGAACCGGCGAGAACGCGGCATCTCCCGGAACCGCCGGGCCCTCGGGCCCGTTCGAGCCCTTCGACAATGCCTTCGATGCGTCTGACGGCGATACTGCCTGCGACCTCGGAGGCATCGGCGGGATCGGCACTGTCGGCGGCATCGAAGCGCGGGGCCACAGGAGCGGGGGCGGCCACGAGCGAGCCGCTCGAAAGACACCCGGCCTCGCCGGGGCGGGCGCCGGGCGGGGCGGTACCGAGGAGCACGTCGAGTGCCTGACGTACGACGCCCCCGGAAGCGAGCACCAGATCACCCTGCGGAGCCCGGCCGAGCTGGCCGACGCCCTGCCGTATCTGCTCGGGTACCGGCCCGAGGACAGCATCGTCCTGGTCGCCCTGCACGACCGGGGCGGACGCGGCCGGTTCGGCGGCCGGGCCCGCCTCGGCATTCCGTCGAACGAGGACGACTGGGCCTCCGTCGCCCGACAGCTGGCCCACGGCTTGATCACGGGCAGTGAGCGACGAGGGGGCAAGCCCGGGCAGATGGTCGCCTACCTGTGCCAGGAACCGGCGAAGGGTGAGTCGGGCCGGCAGGTCATGACACGACTCGCCTCCCTCGCCGCCACGCTGCGCACCGAGTGCGGCCGGCTGGACGTGCCCGTCATCGAGGCGCTGTGCATCTCCGACGGCCGCTTCTGGTCGTACTGCTGTCCGAGCGAAGGCTGCTGTCCTCCGGAGGGAATGCCGATGGGGCTTCCCGGCACGTCGGTCCTGGCCGCCGCGGCGACGTACGCGGGCCTTCAGGTGCGGGGAACGCTGCGCGAGCTCCGAGCTCGGCTGCAGCCCTGGGAGACCGCCGCGGCACTGGAGCAGGAGACCGTCCTGGACGCCACCAGCATGCGTCTGCTCCCCAGGATGCTGGACGGGGAGGACCGGGAGCGGGTTGCGCAGGAGACCGTTCGGCTCGCCGAGCGGGTCATGGCGCGCTTCGCCGAAGCGCCTCCCGCGCCCGGAGCACTGCCTTCGGACATGCGGGACGACGAACTGCTCGGACACCCCGAAGCCGCCGCTTTGATCATCGGTCTTCAGGACCGTACGACCCGCGATCGCGCCGCCGAATGGATGGAGGTCGACGAAGCCGGCCCGGCTCTGCGTCTGTGGCGAGCCCTGGCCCGCCGATGCGTCGGCCCGTACGGGGAACACGCGGCGGCGCCCCTCACCCTGGCCGGCTGGGTGGCCTGGTCGAGCGGCGACGGCGTCGAGGCCCGGGAGGCCCTGGCCATGGCGCTGGGCGCGGACTCCGGCTATCTCTTCGCCCGTCTCCTGCACCAGGCATGCAACGAGGGCCTCGACCCGGAGTCGATCCGGTCCTGCCTGCGCGCCGAACGGGAAAGGCGCGCGCGGTCGGAACGCACAGCGGCGGGCGACGAGTGGCAGTCCGTCGGCCCGACGGTCCCGGCGCAGTACGACGGGACGCCCACGAGCGCGACGGAGCCGGACGCGGCGCCCTGGGCGGAGGAAGCCGAACCGCTCCCCTCACCCGTCACGGCTTCCCGCAGGCGACGGCGGAACCGCTCGGCAACGCGCCCGGTCACCGGCCCCGGCACCGGGGAAGTGGGCGCGAGGCAGCCTGGAGAGCGTGCATGCGGCACGGACGGATCGGGTCCCCGCGCACGGGCAGCGGGCAGTTCCCGCCCCGGAGTGCGAAGGGCGGCAGGCGTGGGCCCGCGCAGCCCCGGGAAGGACACCGCCTCGGCGCGCGCCACCCGCACCGGCAAGGTCAGCCCTGGGGACGACTCCGACGAGGGGAGCAAATGATCAACCGAGTCACACGGCGCGCCGATTCTCGGTCGGTGACCGGTAGGCGGCCCGGAGAGGCTGTCCCGCAGCGCGGCCGAGCCCGAGGCGCGGCCGAGGACGACGGCCACCGCTGTCATGACGCCGGCAGCAGCTTCCGTCCAGCTCACCGCCGCCATTCGGTCGGCTTCTCCGGCCGTGGGCGTGACCGGCGGGACGTCCGCCCCGTTCACCTGAGTGGTGGAACGCCTGAACGGGCGACGCCGCCGACCGCCGACTTCCCCCAAGAGAAGCCCCGCCGCCGGCGCCGAAACCGTACGAAGCGTTCACGGAGCAGAGGAAGCCGCCCCCTCGCACCAGCCGACCTGCCGGCCGCCCCGCATTCAGCCGGTGACGACGACCGCCGCTCCACCGACGCGACCGCACCGCCCGGGGGAGGGGCGGCCGGCTCGTCACCCCTGCCCACCGGCTTGCACCGGCTCGGCCGGTGCCGTGTGGTCGTGGACGACCGCGGTGGCGGCCGGCCCGCCGCCGCCCGTGCTCCGGACGGACGCCTGATCACACAGCTCGGGGCAGCCGCCGTGCACCTGCTCGACGCCGGCCTGCTCGGCGGAGGCAGACAGGCGCCCGGTCTGCCTCCGCCAAGGTGCAGACCGAACGACTCGCCCGACTGCTCGGGAGCCCGGCCATGGACTCCGGCTGGGCCCTGCGGGGGCTCGGGGAGAAGGAGACCGGTACAGCCCGTTCGGCCACCGCACCGGCGCCGTACGGCTGCGAGACGGTGATCGGTGTGTCAGGGCTGGCCGCCGCCGACTACGGGAAGGAGGCCGGAGCACTGCGGCGGGGCCTGCTCGCGGCCGCCGAGACCCTCGGACACCGGCTCCCTGAGATGTACGCGGGAGAGCGACGTACCGGTGCGAGCGCCCCCGTGCCGCATCCGGCGGCCTGTCGTCCGTCGGCTACGGCAGCGGCCGCCTGTGTGCTGCTCCTGACCACTCTCGCCGGCATCCGCCCCGACGCACCCGCCGCGACGGTGGCGCTGAGGCCCGTGAGCAGCGCGCCTCTGGGAGAGATCAGGCCGACGGGCCTACGGGTGGCCGGAGCGCCCTTCTCCGTGCGCGTCAGCCGCCTCGGCCTCGCCCTGGTGGGGGAGGCCGCCGACGGCCTCCGACTGAGAGCGTGACCTCGCAGAACGCGACACCGGACGCCGTGCGCGAGGCACGCGTCAAGCAGTTGCCGGACCGAGGTGATCGAGCCGCCGATGCGGCCGGTGAAGGGAGTGTTTATCGTCAGGCAGACGACTATGATCGCGACATGCCCTACGACCCGTCAGCCTTTCCGCCCTTCGCCGTCACCGTGGACCTGGTCGTGCTGACCGTGCGCCGCCATGCCCTGTGCGCGTTGGCGGTGCGCAGGGGTGAGCCGCCGTTCCAGGGTCGCTGGGCGCTCCCCGGCGGGTTCGTACGTGACGACGAGGACCTCGCGCAGGCTGCTGCGCGCGAGCTGGCGGAAGAGACCGGACTGCGGGCGCACGACCCGTCCGTCCCCGCCCAGGACAACGGCGCCCACCTCGAACAGCTGGCGACCTACGGCGACCCCAAGCGGGATCCCCGGATGCGCGTGGTCAGCGTCGCCCACCTCGCGCTCGCGCCCGACCTGCCGGCCCCGCGGGCGGGCGGCGACGCGAGCAACGCGCGCTGGGCACCCGTCGAGGAACTGCTGCAGCAGGGCGGGTACGGCCGCGACGGCGAAACGGTCGCGCCGCTCGCCTTCGATCACCACCAGATCCTGGCGGACGGGGTGGAGCGCGCACGGTCGAAGATCGAGTACTCGTCGCTGGCCACCGCGTTCTGCCCGTCCGAGTTCACCGTCGGCGAGCTGCGCCGGGTCTACGAGGCGGTGTGGGGCGTAGCCCTCGACCCCCGCAACTTCCACCGCAAGGTCACGGGGACACCGGGCTTCCTCGTCCCCACCGGCGGCACGACCACACGCCAGGGCGGACGCCCGGCCCAGCTCTTCCGCGCCGGCGGCGCCACCCTGCTCAACCCGCCGATGCTCCGTCCCGAGGTCTGACCTTCGGGCGGACACGGCGGACACGGCGGATGGTCGGCACCACTGAATCCGGCCCCGGACTCCGGCAGTGGCACCCGATCGACCCGAACGAGATCGGCCTGGGGCTGTTCGGAGGTGTCTCGGGTTGCGCGGCGGGCGATCCTATGCCTGCAAATTTGGACATAGCGCGCTATCTTGCTACGGATGATCCAGGCCTTCGGACTGACCGCCAATCCCCGCGAGGACCTGCCGCCCGCTGTCGATGACGTCTCCTTCGAAGCGCGCGCAGGCCGTGTCACCGCGCTCCTCGGAGCCCAGGGTGCCGGCAAGTCGACAGTGCTCAGGCTGATGCTCGAACTGCAACAGGGCCGCGGAATCACCTATTTCAGAGGCCGCCCGCTGCACCGCGTCGCGCACCCGGCGCGAGAGGTCGGCGTGCTGCTGGGGGACGTGCCGGGCCATCCCGCTCGCACCGTCCGCGGTCACCTGCGCATGCTGTGCGCCGCCGCCGGAGTGTCCGTCCGGCGTGCCGACGAGGTCCTCGACGCGGCCGACCTGGCCGCCCTGCGCGACGAACCGCTCGGCACCCTCGCGCGCGGCATGGACCGCCGTCTCGGTCTTGCCTGTGCGCTGCTCGCCGACCCGCACGCACTCGTACTGGACAACCCCGCCGACGGACTCTCCGCCCGCGAAGCCCGCTGGCTGCACGGCATGCTGCGGGCGCACGCGGACCGGGGCGGCGCCGTGCTGTTCACCACGGCCGACGCGAAGGAGGCCGCGCGCACCGCCGACCGCGTGGTCACCCTGGAGCAGGGACGGCTCGTCGCCGACCAGGAGGCGGCGGCGTTCGCCCGCACCCGGCTGCGCCCCCGCGTCGCCGTCCGCAGCCCGCACGCCGCCCGCCTCGCGGCCCACCTCACCAGGGAAGCCCGGACCACCCGGCGCTCCGTCGAGGTCGTACGGGAGGAGGGCAACCGCCTGAGCGTGTACGGCAGTACCTGTGCCGAGGTGGGCGAGACGGCGTTCCGGCATGACATCCTCGTCCATCAACTCGCCGAGGAGACGGGCGACATGGGGCCTCACGCCCGAGTGCCCTTCCCGTCACCGTCGGACCTCTGCGAGGAGGCGGGGTCGGACAGGGCGGTACGGCCGGCCACCGATCCGCTCCCGAGCGGTCAGGCCGATCGCCTCACGACAGATGAGGCTGGTGTCCTGACGACAGGTGGGGCCGAGCCGCCCGCGACCGCAGAGCCCCGGCCCCCGACGAGCACGCCCACCGGCTCGCCCGCGCCCACGCACACAGGCGAGGTCGAGGCCCGCTCCCAACCAGCCGCCCGCCCGGCCCAAGCCCCACGAGCCCGCACCGCGGCCGAAGACTCGCCCGCCCTCCCGCCTCCCATCTCCGTCCGCACCGCACCCAGCCCCCTGCGTCCCCTGCGCTACGAACTACGCCGCGCCACCGGCATCAGCACCGGGTTCCTCACCGCCGCCGCCGTCCTCATCACCTCCGCGCTCACCGCCGTACTTCTGGCCCGCATCGGTCACACTCCGCAGACGCGTCTGCTGACCGCCTGGCCACGAGGGCTGCCTCTGCCGCCGGCGGCCCTCGGCGCGGGACTGCTCGGGGCGCTCGCCTTCGGCGACGAGTTCCGCCACCCCGCCCTCGCCGCGGACCGCGGCACTGTGCCCCGTCGACTGGGGCTGCTCGCCGCGAAGCTCCTCGTCGCCGCCGCAACCGCCCTGCTGCTGGCCTTTCTCACGGTGGGCTGCGACGCCGAGATGCTCTATCTCCTGTACGGACGGGAGCTCGCGGAAGTTCCGGGCGACTGGTTGACGCAGGGCACGAGTTGGACCGGGCTCATGGTCGGCTGCGCCTGGGCCGGCGTACTGGCCGCGGGCCTCTTCCGGTCCACCACGGCCGGGCTCGCCGCGGTGGTCGCCGTACCGGTCGTCGTCGTACCCCTCGTACAAAAGGTCCTGGTAGGGCCGTCTGTACGGACGGCGGCCGGATTCCCCGAGCGGCTGCGTGAGGTGTTGCTGACGCAGTGGCCCTTCGGCGGAGAGCGCTATCTCGCTGCCCTCGCGCGTGTGCTCGGCCAACCTGTGGGTGGCGCACTGACGTTGTCGCTCACGGCACTGCTCTGCGCATATCTGCTCACGACCCTGCGCGGCAGGGTCCGATGACGACCGTCCGTCCTCTTCCGGACCGGGCCTGCCCACAACTCCCCGGAGAAAGCACATTTCTTTCCGATAAGGCGTCAATTGCGATGGGGTGAGCGATCACCCTTTCGTGTGCTTTTCACCAAAGACCTCAAGGGAGTTGGAACCAACGCCGACAAATGATCCGTGAGTACCCTTGCGCACACCATGATGACCGCCGCCCGCTCTGCAGACTCCGGTCTCGCCGGCCCGGGCGATCTCGACCGTTACCCCTATGCCGAGGCGACGACCTCCCGCGTCGGAGGCTCCGTCTGGGACGGCGCGGACCAGGAGCTTGGCCGCGTGGGCCGGCGCGCCGCGGGCAGCCGCGGGCGTGGGCTGCACGGCCAACTCGTTCAGCAGCTGGGACAAATGATTGTGTCCGGTGACCTGGGCGCCGACCGCCCGCTGGTGCCGGAGGAGATCGGCCAGCGTTTCGAGGTCTCCCGCACCGTCGTCCGCGAGTCCCTGCGGGTGCTGGAAGCCAAGGGCCTCGTCAGTGCTCGTCCCAACGTCGGTACGCGCGTGCGTCCCGTCAGTGACTGGAACCTCCTCGATCCGGACATCATCGAATGGCGCGCCTTCGGACCGCAGCGCGACAATCAGCGCCGGGAGCTGAGCGACCTGCGGTGGACGATCGAGCCGCTCGCCGCGCGCCTCGCCGCCGGCCACGGACGCGCCGACCTCCAGCAGCGGCTCGTCGACATGGTCGAGATCATGGGCCACGCGATGGGACAGGGCGACACGCTCACCTTCTCCCGCGCCGACGCCGAGTTCCACTCCCTGCTCATCCAGGCCGCCGGCAACCGGATGCTCGAGCACCTGTCGGGGATCGTCTCGGCCGCTCTGCAGGTCTCCGGCGCCCCGGTCACTGGTTGTGACCGGCCGACCGAGGCGTCCCTGTCGCACCACGGCAGGATCGTCGACGCTCTCGGTGCCGGGGACGGCCCGGCGGCGGAGTCGGCCATGCGGCAGCTGCTCACCGTCCATCCCGAGGTGGAGCGTGTTGTGCCCGCGCCGCGCGAGCACTGACCGCGCACCGTGGGCGGCGCGGCCGGGAATGTGTTGTCGTTTTCCTCCCCCGGCACCGCACGGCCTCCTCCTCCGGCACCGCTCGCCGGTGAACCGTCTACCGTCGGACCCCGCAGGATCTCCAGGGATTCTGCGGGGTCCGACGGCGCGATATGGCGACCGACTGCCTCCGGAGCCCCCGATCAGGGGCCGTAAGTGACCTGGTAACTCCGCGTCTGGCCGCTTTTGATCGTTTATGGGGTGTGACTCGGGCCACGCAGATTGGGCGTAACGCTCGTGGGAACACTGCGATGACCTAAGAGGTGACAGCCGCGGAGGGAATACGGACGCCGTTCAAGGCGCTGTGTATCTCCCCGGCCCGTCCGCACCGTCGGCCCATCCCAAGCCGGTGGTCGGCTCCAGTCCGCGAGGGACGGGGCCGGAAGCCGTTTTCCAACGTTCCGAGAGGTTGTTCGTGTCGGCCAGCACATCCCGTACGCTCCCGCCGGAGATCGCCGAGTCCGTCTCTGTCATGGCGCTCATTGAGCGGGGAAAGGCTGAGGGGCAGATCGCCGGCGATGACGTGCGTCGGGCCTTCGAAGCTGACCAGATTCCGGCCACTCAGTGGAAGAACGTACTGCGCAGCCTCAACCAGATCCTCGAGGAAGAGGGTGTGACGCTGATGGTCAGTGCCGCGGAGCCCAAGCGCACCCGAAAGAGCGTCGCAGCGAAGAGTCCGGCCAAGCGCACCGCCACCAAGACGGTCGCGGCGAAGACGGTGACCACCAAGAAGGCCACCGCCACCACGACGCCTGCGGCGCCCCCCGCCGAGACCTCCGCCGAGGAAGAGGCGCCTGCTCAGAAGGCCGCCGCCGCCAAGAAGACGACGACCGCCAAGAAGGCGGTCGCGAAGAAGACCGTAGCCAAGAAGGCGGCGGCCAAGAAGACGACCGGCAAGAAGGACGACGCCGAAGCAGGCGACGACGAGGCCGTCGAGGAGACCCCCGGCGTCGGCAAGCCCGGTGAAGAGGAAGAAGAGGGCGGGGAGAGCAAGGGCTTCGTCCTCTCCGACGACGACGAGGACGACGCGCCCGCGCAGCAGGTCGCCGTCGCCGGCGCGACCGCCGACCCGGTCAAGGACTACCTCAAGCAGATCGGCAAGGTCCCCCTGCTCAACGCCGAGCAGGAGGTCGAGCTCGCCAAGCGCATCGAGGCGGGCCTGTTCGCCGAGGACAAGCTGGCCAACGCCGACAAGCTCGCTCCCAAGCTCAAGCGCGAGCTGGAGATCATCGCCGAGGACGGCCGCCGCGCCAAGAACCACCTCCTGGAGGCCAACCTCCGCCTGGTGGTCTCCCTGGCCAAGCGCTACACCGGCCGCGGCATGCTCTTCCTGGACCTGATCCAGGAGGGCAACCTCGGTCTGATCCGCGCGGTCGAGAAGTTCGACTACACCAAGGGCTACAAGTTCTCCACGTACGCCACCTGGTGGATCCGTCAGGCGATCACCCGCGCGATGGCCGACCAGGCCCGCACCATCCGTATCCCGGTGCACATGGTCGAGGTCATCAACAAGCTCGCGCGCGTGCAGCGCCAGATGCTCCAGGACCTGGGCCGCGAGCCCACGCCGGAGGAGCTGGCCAAGGAACTCGACATGACCCCCGAGAAGGTCATCGAGGTCCAGAAGTACGGCCGTGAGCCCATCTCGCTGCACACCCCGCTCGGTGAGGACGGCGACAGCGAGTTCGGTGACCTCATCGAGGACTCCGAAGCGGTCGTCCCGGCCGACGCGGTCAGCTTCACACTCCTCCAGGAGCAGCTGCACTCGGTCCTCGACACCCTGTCCGAGCGTGAGGCCGGTGTGGTCTCCATGCGCTTCGGCCTCACCGACGGCCAGCCGAAGACCCTCGACGAGATCGGCAAGGTCTACGGCGTCACGCGCGAGCGCATCCGCCAGATCGAGTCCAAGACGATGTCGAAGCTCCGCCATCCCTCCCGTTCACAGGTGCTGCGCGACTACCTCGACTGAGCCAATGTCGCCCAAGCGCCCCTGACCTGGTGTTTCCCGGGTGAGGGGCGCTTTCGTAGGCGAGCGCAACGCTGCTAGCCATATGCCCCGCTCCTTGACATGCGCTTACGGCATGAACGTATGTAAGGACATAACGCTCCTCTGGACTCCTGGCTGCTTCACCTTTCCGCGGAGCGGAAGAGCGTACAGACGCGGAAGACCTACGGGCGGGGTCAGAGCCTTTCTGTGATGGTGCGACGAGTCGGGCCGTCTCCCGGCCCCGACCGGCAGACCGTAAATTCCTTCGTCTCCTCCCTGCTGGATGGGGAGCGAAGGCGGCAACGGCTCGGTCACGGCAGCCGGCCGTACGCCGCTTCTCCGCCTGGCACGCCGAGGCGGGCGAGATCGCCGCCGACCAGCTGGGGAACCCCAAGCCGCCGCAGCTCGACCACAAGGTGGTGCAGGAGCTCGACGACGATCAGTGCCGGCTGCTGATCAAGGCGTGGTCCGGGCGGGACTTCCGTAACCGCCGCGGCGAAGCGATCGTCCGGTGGACTTCACAGACGCCAAGATGACGCTCGACGACCAGCCCGACGTGGTCCTGTGGCCGGCTCAGCCGAAGGATGCGGAGCCGGTGCCGAAGGTGTCGGGCGTTGGTCCGACTGACCAAGATCGGGTGCGTCAGGAAGATCGCGTCGACCAGTCCTTTCGCAATCACCGGGCTGGGCGCCAGGGCTCTCACCGAGCCCGCCAGGAGACTGCTCCCCCATCCGGCCAGAAGAGCTCGGAATGAAGATTGGGATGGGGGTGCGTTGGGAGTGTGGCGCACCCTCATTCGCACGTTCGTCTTCGCACCCGCGTACCCTGAGAAGCACTCCACCTGACCAGCGATGCACCTTCCGGTGCCCCTAGTCAGCCCAAGACGCACCCTCCTCCTGGGGTGCACGCAGTGCCCCCCCCGGAGGTGCGAGGTGCAACGGCTCTTTTGAAAGTAAAGATGAAGCCCTGTGGCCCAGGGCCTCGGCGAAGTCGAGTGATGCCCGGTTTGTGTTCGTGAAGTCTCAGGAGGTGAGGGGCGTCGAACGTCGCAGGCCCCACGAATTCGCGTGCTGGTAGCTTCGCGTCCATGATCGACCGCTGTGGCATGTCGGCCATCAGAATGAAGCTGGCGACGACGGCTCGACAGTGCATGTCGATGAGAGCGGCGTGTTCTGCGACTGAGCGCGGCCAGCTGGCGAGTGTACGTCGAGACCAACGGGTGCGGTGGCATCCAGCGCGCCGGATGCCACCAAGCCGTTTACGTCGTCGCCGTCCATGACGACTCCGCGCGAGCGGTGGTCTGACGTCATCTATGTCCCGTCTGGCGAAATCTCGTCTTCCGGTTCGAGATCCCAAACGGCGACACTCACCGTGTGTGCCAGCTCTTCGATGTCCTGGGCGGCCCGGATGACGTGCGCTGTGTCATCAGTGGCAGTCCACAGGACCACGTCGGCGCCGACTTGCTCGTCCCGCCAGGCGTAGCGGAGTGCGGCGATGACTTCGGAGGTGTCGTCCTGCCGTAGGTAGCGGAATGCCCGCAGCCCCTCGCCGAGCTGTCTGGCATGGAATGACTCGACGACCGGCGGCTCGACGGCTTCTGGGTCCTCCGCTCCGACCAGGAAGCGCAGGGTCTCCTCCCTGGAGCCCTGCGCGGGCTTGACCGTGGCGCAGACCTGGAGCGGCATGCTCGTCGGTTCCCACATACGCAGCAGCACCCGAGTGTCGAAGGGTTCCGGTGCGAAGGCTTCTGCGAAGTGCCGGAGCCTGTCTGTGAGGAAGGAGATGCCCGACTCTCCCGGATCCTGTCTGTAGGCCCGACAGAACAGCTCGGCGCACGTACGTGCCCAGACGCTGATGTCCCGCCATTCCTCGGTGTCCCAGCGCGGTGGGAGCTCCAGCCAGCGACCCGGGTTGTACTCGATGTCGAGGCTGAACTCGTGCTCGAGCACGACGTGTGGCTCAGTCATGTCCAGCTCCACCTGAAGGTTGTCATCAAGGCGTCGAACCACTCGACCATCGCATGAGACAAGTCGTCCTGGGGGTTACCCGCGCCGATCGTGGAGAACGCGACCACCAGCCACCGAGCGGGATCGGCGGGTACCGCCACGAGGTACTCCACCCGGCGACTGGCAAGCTCGACGCCGCGCTCCGGGGCAGCCGCCACGACCCGCTCCCGGCGAACCGCGACGGCTCCGTCGATCTCGCCACTGCTCAGGTCGAGCTCCGACGTCTTCATCGGGCTTTGGCTGGACAGAAGTCGAACCGCGATCTCGGCCGGGTCGCACACCCGGCTCACATCGATGCCGGGATCCATGGGCAGTGGAAGATGCGCCTGGGAAATGGTGAACGAGGCCCCGAGATTCACCTCGTCCGCCAGCTTCAAGGGCAGATACATTTCCAGCGCCTCGGCCTTGCGTGCCTCCGTTACGGCGGCCAACAGTCTGCGTTTCAGTTCCAGTCGGAGGGGGGTCAGCTTGTCACGCGATACATCGCCCGGCAGGCGGGCGAAGGCGGAGGTGATGATGAAACGGACCGCGGCTTCTGCGTCTCCTTGCCGGAGCGGGATCTGCACCCAATCCTCGGGGAGGAACAGGTGATAGCCCGTTGGAGGAGGGGCCGGTTCGATTGTGCCGTCAACCATGTTCGCCAGCCCGCCAGTTGGTGTACCAGAGGCCCGCGTGCACTGCGACGCTGATCGCGACCCCGGACCACAACTGCCAGTACCCGCCCATTGCGGCTCCGAGGAAGGCCATGACGAAGTAGAGGCCGCTGATGACTCTCAGGTCGAATTCCAGCGTGTCGCTCTTCATCCTGATCTCCGGTCTCCAGAACCGGACCAGCACCAGCAGGGGACTGAGCGCGGCGACATCCAACGCCCATGTGGGCACCGGAAGATCAATTCCTGCTGTCTTTCGATCCTGCAACGAGACCATGAACCAGAGGACCATGACGAGGAGGATGCCGAGCAGTACGTAGCGCACACGGGCTCCCAGCCTCTGGTACCTCTCGTCCTCCGGACCAGGTGTGGGAACTACGGAGCCGAACACACCGGTTCCGGAACCGCCCTCCGCCCCGCGGGGGTGAGAGTCTTGAACCGCGGAGGTACCGCCGCGTTCCCGAGCCCGGCGCGCCTGCTGCGTGCGCGCGCTCTTCGTGAGACCGGTCTTTCGCTTCTCCGGTTTGAACTTCACCATTGCGATCCGATCCCCGCCCCCGGCGCCGTCATGTGTCCTTTGGCGTTCACGTAGGTGCTGGACCATTCGTCTCCAGCCCGCCCACCGAGGTCGAGGACGGCGCTTGCGATCCAGTAGGACTGCGAGATCCCCTTTTGGCGCGCCGCCTCCGAGGCCATGTCGCTCAGCCGCTGGCTGTCAGGGTACCTACCGCTCATACGCTCGACGTCGTTGACCTGCTGAGCCATGGTCTTGTCACCGAGGGCCTTGTACGTCTCCGTCCGCGTCACCTCCGGCATGGCTTCATCCCGGGTCCGGACGCCGGCGGCTCGCCCTTCCTGGTTGTCCGCGATCCTGCGCAGTCGACCGAGTCTTCCACCACCTCGTCCGGTGGCGGCCCGGTTCATCCTGGCCGCCCGCTTCGCCTGCTGTTCTGCAAGGCCCTTTGCGAGGGATCGCCCTTCCTTCTGCAGTGACTTGATCGCCTTGGCCGCCGTGACACCGTTCTTGGCCATCTTGAACGCTGCGATGTCGGTGGTCACGTCGAACCAGGAGCCGTTACCCGTCACTGCCATCAAGAGGTGGATTCCGAAGACGATTCCGGTCAGGATTCCGGCCACTACGCCGAGGGCCGGACAGAAGATCGCGGCGATCGAGAGCACCGTGCAGGCGTTGCTCAGCCAGTCGGCCACGGTCGCGAGCCAATCGGCATCGCTGACCCACGCCTTGAGGTCGTTCCACCAACTGTCTTCCATGTCGTCGTCGATCGACGACCGGATCTTGCCCGCGTAGTGGTCCGCGCGCTCGCGATAGAAGGACACCGCCGAGTTCAGCTTCCGGCGGGCCGCCTCCAAGTCGTCCTTGGCCCGCGTGACAGCCGGATCCTCGGACGCGGTGTCCTTGTCGGACGTGGCAGAGCCCTTCTTCGCACCGTCGTCTGGCTTGTGGGCGTCGATGATCCGCTGTGCGTCCTTGGCATCGTCCAGTGCGCGGTCGGCCTTCGTCTGGGCGGTCTCCATGTCATCCGCCCAGCCGCTGAGGTGCCCCTTCACTTTGCGGTAGCGATCCTCGGCAAGATCCAACCTGCGCCCCAGGCCACGCGCCTTGTCACCGAGCTCGTCCGCGTACTTGCCTTTGAGGCCGTCGCAGTCCGCGATCGCTTGCATAGCGGCTGCCTGCGTGCGCAGCTTCTCGGCCACCTTCTTCATGTGCGTGACCTCGCGCCGGATCCCTTCCGGATCACCCGGCACGGGATCGACCTCTGCGAGCGGCGCCCAGTCAGCCGGTCGCGCCATGGATGTTCCCTCCGTGAAGTGACCTCGGTCCGTGTGCGCCCAAGGCGCTACTTCTTCTTTCCGGTGGTGGCGTTGGCCAGGTCGTCGTCGAGCCCCTTGAAGGCGTCGCTGGTCGTCTTGACCATCTTCCCGACCTCCTCGATCTCCTCGACCAACCGCTTGCGGTTCTTGTCCCAGTTGTCCACGAAGTCACCCATGGCGCTCTCGATGCCGCCGCCACCCAGCAGGGACCTGATGTCCTGCTTCCAGTCCTCCAGGCCCTTGAACTCGCGCTGGATCTGGGCGAGTTGCTTGGCACTCGTGGACAGCAGGTCGTAGTCGACCTGCAGATCCGATCCCTTCGACATGCCCGCTCCCCGTGTTACGCCCGTCAGCGGTTGACGGCCTGGATCTCCTGGACGATCACGTCCTGCTCGGCGCCGAACGTGCCGTCCGGCAGGGCCCGTTCGCCGTTCACCCCGGTACCGGCCCAGTGGATCTTCCAGGTGATGGTCGCCCGCAGCTTGTACGAGCCGGCGTCGGAGGAGCGCAGGTACCTCACCCCGCACGGCGGAGTCTCGTGCGCCTTCCCCGTCGTGTAGGCCTCACCGATCCGGCCGCCGTGGATCTCACACACGCCGGACGCCGGGAAGGTCGCGGCGTCGGCCGTGCCCGGCTCGATCTTCAGCGACACCGGCTCGGCAGTGGTCGTCGCCTCGATCCCGAGCAGCGGGACAGATGCGGTCACCGACTCCGGCCGGAACTTCGCCGCGTCCAGCCACGCCCACGTCTCCAGGTTCACCTTCGTGGTGCCCTGCGGAGCGAGCTGCACCTTGGTCGACGGAACGCGGATCTCGGCATACGCGAGCTGTGCGAGCATCTCCGGCGTGATCGCCTGGGGAATGTCCGCCGGCGGAGCCTCACCCTCGTTCACCCAGAAGATGGACTTGTCGCAGTCGATCGCACCCGGGTCGCCCTCACGGCCCGGGGTGACGTACGAGTCCCACCAGTAGCCCTTGCCGGTCTTGTCCTTGTTGAAGTCCTTGTACGTACCGGGGGTCTTGCCGCCGTTCTCGTACTTGTTGCGCTGCTCCTGGTCCCACTGATACCCCGTCGACTCCTGCCCCCAGATCGACTCCAGGTACTTCTTCAGCTTGGCCGGGGTGTACTTGGGCGCGTAGTAGCAGGCGGGCCGAGTCCATGTGGTCGTGGACGTCACGGCTCCTGCGGACGGACCTGAGCCGTTCTCTCCGCGGTCGAAAACCACCGCGCCTGCGGTCGCAGAGAGCGTTCCGTCCTCGGTCGCGTTGCCGTGCGGCGTAGGGGTGGTGTTCTCATTGCCTTCTCCACCGCGCCCACCGGCGTAGGCGGCTTGCGGAGCAAGCACCCCCAGGCATACGAGCGACACCAATGCCAGTACAGTGACCGACCGTTTCACGGCTGGCACTGGTCAGCACCTCGCTTCGAAATGATCTTCGTTGTCTGCCACACACCGGCGGTCTTCTTGACCAGCTTGGTGTTGTACAGGACGTAGCTGTCAGACGTGGTCGGCGTCTTCTCGGTCTTGCCCGTCTTCCGGTCCTTGAGGAAGGACTTGCTCTCGTCGGAGCAGTAGATGACGGAAGCGCTGCCGTCATCGCGGAACGTCACCTGCCGGTCGAAGTACCGAGTCGTCCCCGTCCATGAGCGGTCGTCGTCCAAGTAGCCCTTGATGAACGTCCTCGCACTGTCCAAGGCGCCTTCGGCGCTGTAGAAGCTCAAGGCCTTTGTGTTCACGACCCGGCGGAAGATCGCGTCGTCCACGGAGTCAATGCGCTGAGCGTTGTCGGCGAGCACCGCGTCCTTCTTCGCGTCCCCAGTCTTCTGCCCCTCGAAAACGTTGCGGGCATCGGACGGGAACTTGATCGTCGGACGCCCAGCCGTATCCGCCGAGGTCGCACTCGGCGACGCCGAGGTCGACGAGTCGTCTCCTGTGCCGGCGCCCGCGATCTTGTCGTTGCCGTTGGAACTGTTGTCGCCACTCCCGCAGGCGGACAGCGACAGGGCCGCGGCAGCGGTCAGCGCGACGGCTGCGGGCAGGGTGGTGCGGCGCTTCACGGATGGCTCCCGGTGGGGCGAGGGTTCTCACGAGTGTGCCAACGCTATCGGCGGGATCTGGGTGACAGCAGGTGCGATCGCGTCAACCCAGGGCGACCAAATGGGCATATCCCAACAGAAGTCCCCGTTGACTGCCAAGTCGCACTGTCACTATTTCGTAATGCAACGCAATCTGTGAGCCTTTTCAGAGTGTCCACCGATGGGGTGACGGCGAGGTGGACCGCAACGCACGAGGCACCCGTGTTCGAGGGAGGTGTTCGAAGTCTCAGGTCATCAACACAGGTGCCTCGTTGGTTCCCTATCCTGCCGCACTCGATCTGCCCCACGCGTTGGCCGAGTGGGTCACCATGCGCATCGTCACCCGCGAGGGTGACCGCCGCTGCAAGCTCCCGCCGCACCAACGTGCGCTCGTCGCTCTGGTGTACCTGCGCAAGCACGACACCCTGGCCCGGATCGCGGCCGGCTTCGGCATCTCGGTGGGTACCGCCCACGCCTACACCACCGCCGTGATCAGCCTTCTCGCCGGTCGGGCGCCGGGCTTGCTCAAGTCCCTGGGCGAGCACGAACCAAGGTACGTCCTGCTCGACGGAACGCTCGCCGAGTGCGACCGTGTGGGCGACGGCTCTCGCCGAGTACGACGAACGCGGCCTGCCTGTGGGCCTCATCGCGGACCGACGGAGGTATCTGGCGTCAGGGGTACGACCAGTACGGCGCCCGCGCCTCGGTCACTGATCCGTCCGGCCTCACCACCCGCTTCGCCTACGACAGGGCAGGTCTCCTGAGCTCCATCACGGACCCGCTCGGCAACACCACGCACATTCGCCACAACAGGGCCGGACTACCGATAGAGGTGACCGATCCCGTCGGCGGGGTGACGGTGTACGCGTACAACGCCCTGGGACGTCAGATCGCCATCACCGATGGGGCCCTCAATCCGGCTGTGACTCAGTCCACGATCCGATTCGGCACATTCGTGCCCAGCAGAGCTCACACCTGCGGCCCATGGTCCAGGAGGTTCCGGCCGTCAAACCGCTGACGCTGAAACATTCCAGGTCGTAGGCGATGTCCCATGAGTCAGTGCCGCTGTGCACATCCTGGTCGGCGCCGAACGTGCCGTTCGGGAGGCCGCTGCCTGGCCTGTCTGCTCGTCCAGCTGATTTCGTTCCCTTGTAGCTGGCATCGCCCCCGTTATCTTTTTCGCGGTCCTGCAAGAGGGCCGCTGGCCTCCGGGCCCGGCATGACTGTTGCCCCCTGTCGATGGGATGACCTGGGGGGTGGTGTCACCGGGTCCGAGGGGTGCCGTCGGAGACGCTGATCAGAGGTCCGACCACCGCCCGGCCGGGCGCAATGCCAGGCCGCTCGCGGGCGGCAGGTCTGTATAACGTGGATGCGCGAGAACGGCTCCCGACCTTGAGGCCGGCACGCATCGACGCATGTGGGGGCACGGTGATCAGCATCGACGGGGTGGGCGTCTTCCTGGGCCTGGACGTTGGCAAGCAGACGCATCACGGCCACGGCCTGACCCCGGCCCGGAAGAAGGTGTTCGACAAGCAGCTGCCGAACAGCGAACCGAAGCTGCGGGCTGTCTTCGACAAGCTCACGGCCAAGTTCGGCACCGTCCTGGTGGTCGTGGACCAGCCCGCCTCCATCGGCGCCCTCCCACTGACCGTCGCCCGGGACGCCGGCTGCCAGGTCGCCTACCTGCCCGGACTGGCGATGCGCCGGATCGCCGACCTCTACCCCGGCGAGGCCAAGACCGACACGAAGGACGCCGTGGTCATTGCGGACGCTGCCCGCACCATGCCCCACACCCTGCGCACCCTCGACCTGACCGATGAGGTCACCGCGGAGCTGACCATGCTGGTCGGCTTCGACCAGGACCTCGCAGGCGAGGCCAACCGCACCTCCAACCGCATCCGCGGCCTGCTCACCCAGTTCCACCCCAGCCTGGAGCGCGTCCTCGGCCCGCGCCTGGACCACCCGGCAGTGACCTGGCTCCTCGAGCGCTACGGATCCCCGCAAGCACTCCGCAAAGCGGGCCGCCGCAAGCTGGTCGAGGTCGTCCGGCCCCGGGCGCCGCGCATGGCCGAGCGGCTGGTCGACGACATCTTCACCGCACTCGACGAGCAGACCGTCGTCGTCCCGGGCACCGGCACCCTCGACGTGATCGTCCCGTCGCTGGCGAAGTCGCTTGCTGCCGTTCACGAACAACGCCGGGCCCTGGAAACCCGGATCGAGGCACTGCTGGAGGCCCACCCTCTTTCCCAGGTCCTGACCTCGATGCCCGGCATCGGCGTCAGGACCGCCGCAGTCCTCCTGGCCACCGTCGGCGACGGCAGCAGCTTTCCCACCGCCGCCCACCTGGCCTCCTACGCCGGCCTCGCCCCGGCAACCCGGCAGTCCGGCACGTCGATCCACGGCGAGCACGCCCCCAGAGGCGGCAACCGGCAGCTGAAACGAGCGATGTTCCTCTCCGCGTTCGCAGCCCTCCACGATCCCGCCTCCCGCGGCTACTACGACCGCTGCCGAGCCCGCGGCAAAACCCACACCCAGGCCCTCCTCCGCCTCGCCCGCCACCGCATCAGCGTCCTCTTCGCCATGCTCCGCGACGGAACCTTCTACGAGCCGAGGAGCCCTCGACTCGCTTGACGAAGAACATAGAGGCACCCCCCGTAGCTGGCATCGCCGCCTCCGCACGCGGACAGCGACCGGTCGCTACAACGGTCAGCGCAGTGGCTGCGAAGGTGTGAAGCTGCGGTTCACGGATGGCTCCCCGGGGGGCGAGGGGGTCTTGTGAGTGGGCCGACGCCGATGACGAGGGGTCTTGCGAGTGGGCCGACGCCATCGACCGGGCCTGGGTGACGCAAAGCCGGGTCCGCGCCAAACGCGGCGCCGCAACCAGCGGGTCTGACTCGAAGTAGCCGCACCCTCCCCGCAGGTGGACGAGCTCTCGTGCTGCGAGGCGCCGTCCTCTGCATGACTCTGGGTTTTCAGTCATCACCCCGAGTGAGGAGTGCGCATGCGTCGCCGTATTTTCCGGGCGCTGTCCCGGCCGCTGGTTCTGGCGGCCGCGGCAGCCGCGATACCGCTGGTGTCCACCGTCCCGGCCGCTGCCGACAACGTGGTCGTCGGCAGCTTCCCCGTCGACGTGTCGGAGAGTCCCTGGACGGTGGCGCTGTCCAGCCGTGACCGGTTCGGGGGTACCCGGGCCGGTCAGTTCTGTGGGGGTGTCGCCGTCGGCGCGACCACCGTGCTCACCGCCGCCCACTGTCTGGCCAAGGACGTCCTGGGGGCGTCGCCGGACCGGGTGAGCGACTTCAAGGTCATCGCGGGCCGGACCGATCTGCTGTCGGACCAGGGCCAGGAGATCGCCGTGCGCGAGACCTGGGTGAACCCCGACTACGACAGTACGAGCAACGCCGGCGACTTCGCCGTACTCACCCTCGCCACGCCTCTTCCGCAGGGCTCGGTCATCCCCATGGCGGGTCCCGGTGACCCCGCGTACGCGCCGGACACCGACGCCACGGTCTACGGCTGGGGTGACCTGACGGGCGTCGGCGACTACGCGCACAGTCTGCGAGGGGCTCACGTGCACGTGCTGGCCGACGCGCTCTGCGAAGAGGCCTATCCGGGCAGCACGGACGGCACGTACGTCGCCGGCGCGATGGTGTGCGCGGGCGAGGCCGAGGGGGGCCGGGACGCCTGCCAGGGGGACAGCGGCGGGCCGCTGGTCGCCGGTGGGAAGCTGATCGGCCTCGTGTCCTGGGGAAGCGGCTGCGGGCGTGCCGGCAGCCCAGGCGTCTACACGCGCGTCTCCGACGCCGTGAGCAGGCTGGGGTGGGGCGGCGTGACGCGAGGCGCCGTGAGGGCGCCTGCGCGCCGCTGAGGGGCGTTCAGGTCCAGTGGCATGACGTACGGGCGGCGGTCCCTGGAGTCAGGGACCGCCGCCCGGACACCGGCCTGTGCCGGAGCTGGCTCGTCGTGTATGCGAAGTGTCAGCGCTCTTCTTCCGTGGTGGCTGTCGCGGGAACGGACGTGAGCCGCTCCGTCTCGTCCTGTATCTCGGCGGCGATCTTCTTGAGTTCCGGCTCGAACTTGCGGCCGTGGTGGGCGCAGAAGAGCAGCTCTCCGCCGCTGAGCAGGACGACGCGCAGGTATGCCTGGGCGCCGCAGCGGTCGCAGCGATCGGCGGCCGTCAACGGGCTCGCGGGGGTCAGAACAGTAGTCACGTCGCCTCTTCTCTAGCTCGACGAGCTGTCGTACCAGGGTCAACATCCAACCAGCCCCAAAACGTTCCCGCTCGTGGCTTCTCCTCGAAAAAAATCTGCGAGGCGGCTGTCTGCCTCCGGTTGGCGGCGAATGTGCCGTATTACGTGTCTGTGTGTCTTACGGGTTCGCGCTGTCTGGCAGGGTCGGGTCCTCCCGGCTGGCTTGCCGGTTGTTCTTGAGGACGTGCCCGGAGCCTAAATGGTTCATGCCCCGAAGGGAACGTGATATGTACTTCACTCCATCGAGGGATCGAACGCGCATACGACTCTGGACTAGTGTGAGTGGAGACGAGGGTGGCGTTACAACGGCTCTACCAGGCCTCGGTACCCTCTGAGCGGCAACCAGGGCCGCGCCCTTACCCAGAAGGGCCCCACCTGAAATTCAGCGAGGAGCGAACCGCGTGACCGCCGAAACGTCCGTGCCGTCCACAGCTCTGCTGGCAGGAGCAGACCGGGACGGTTCCAACTACACCGCGCGGCACCTGCTCGTCCTCGAAGGGCTCGAGGCCGTACGCAAGCGCCCTGGCATGTACATCGGATCGACCGACAGTCGTGGCCTGATGCACTGCCTGTGGGAGATCATCGACAACTCCGTGGACGAGGCCCTTGGGGGCCACTGCGACCACATCGAGGTGATCCTCCACGACGACGCCTCGGTGGAGGTGCGGGACAACGGCCGCGGTATTCCGGTCGACGTCGAGCCCAAGACCGGACTGTCCGGCGTCGAGGTCGTCATGACCAAGCTGCACGCCGGCGGCAAGTTCGGCGGCGGATCGTACGCGGCCTCCGGCGGCCTCCACGGCGTCGGCGCCTCCGTGGTGAACGCCCTGTCCGCCCGGCTGGACGTCGAGGTCGACCGCAGCGGCCACACCCACGCCATCAGCTTCCGGCGCGGTGTCCCCGGCGCCTTCGCCGGTGTCGGCCCGGACGCGGCATTCGAGGCCGCGAGCGGCCTGCGCAAGGCCAAGAGGATCGCCAGGACCCGTACCGGCACGCGCGTGCGGTACTGGGCGGACCGCCAGATCTTCCTCAAGGACGCCAAGCTCTCCCTGGAGACGCTGCACCAGCGCGCCCGCCAGACCGCGTTCCTGGTGCCGGGCCTGACCATCGTCGTCCGTGACGAATACGGTCTCGGCGAGGGTGGCAGCAAGGGTGAGGAGTCCTTCCGCTTCGACGGCGGTATCAGTGAGTTCTGCGAGTACCTGGCCAGTGACAAGCCCGTCTGCGACATCCTCCGCTTCTCCGGCCAGGGCACCTTCAAGGAGACGGTGCCGGTCCTCGACGACCACGGTCAGATGACGCCCACCGAGGTCACCCGTGAACTCGGTGTCGATGTCGCCCTGCGCTGGGGGACCGGGTACGACACCCTGCTCAAGTCGTTCGTCAACATCATCGCCACGCCCAAGGGCGGTACCCACGTCGCCGGGTACGAGCAGGCCATCGTCAAGACGATGAACGAGGTGCTGCGCGCCAAGAAGCTGCTGCGCGTGGCCGAGGACGACATCGTCAAGGACGACGCCCTGGAGGGCCTGACCGCGGTCGTCACGGTCCGCCTCGCCGAGCCACAGTTCGAGGGTCAGACCAAGGAGGTCCTCGGCACCTCGGCGGCGCGCCGCATCGTCTTCAACGTGGTCTCCAAGGAACTCAAGGCCTTCCTGACCTCCACGAAGCGGGACGCGGCGGCCCAGGCCCGGGTCGTCATGGAGAAGGCCGTCGCGGCGGCCCGCACGCGCATCGCCGCCCGCCAGCACAAGGACGCCCAGCGCCGGAAGACGGCCCTGGAGTCCTCCTCGCTGCCCGCCAAGCTCGCCGACTGCCGCAGCGACGACGTCGACCGCAGTGAGCTCTTCATCGTCGAGGGCGACTCCGCGCTCGGTACGGCGAAGCTCGCCCGGAACTCCGAGTTCCAGGCGTTGCTGCCGATCCGGGGCAAGATCCTCAACGTACAGAAGTCGTCCGTGACGGACATGCTCAAGAACGCCGAGTGCGGTGCGATCATCCAGGTCATAGGAGCGGGATCCGGCCGTACGTTCGATATTGACGCGGCCCGCTACGGCAAGATCATCATGATGACCGACGCCGATGTGGACGGCTCCCACATCCGCACCCTGCTCCTGACGCTGTTCCACCGCTACATGCGGCCCATGGTCGAGGCCGGCCGCGTCTTCGCCGCGGTGCCGCCGCTGCACCGCATCGAGCTCGTCCAGCCGAAGAAGGGCCAGGACAAGTACGTCTACACGTACTCGGACCGCGAGCTGCGGGACAAGCTCCTGGAGTTCCAGAGCAAGGGCGTGCGATACAAGGACTCCATCCAGCGCTACAAGGGCCTCGGAGAGATGGACGCCGACCAGCTGGCCGAAACGACCATGGACCCGCGCCACCGCACCCTCCGCCGCATCAACCTAACCGACCTGGACTCGGCCGAGTCCGTCTTCGACCTGCTGATGGGCAATGACGTGGCGCCTCGCAAGGAGTTCATCTCCAGCTCGGCCGCGACGCTGGATCGGTCGCGTATCGACGCTTAGCGGGTGCGGGTGCCTGACCCTTGGCTGTCGGAGGCGCCTGACCCTTGTCTGTCGGAGTGTCTCCACCCGCGGGTGGAGCCCCCGTCGCCAGAGGTTCCACCCACCATCCACCCGCACTCCGATCTCCTGGCCTGCGCTTTTCCGTAGCGTCGAAGGTGTCGGCAGCGCTCGCTGCCGACACCGACCTTCCTCGCTCACGGAGGCTCAGATGCCCGGGCTCGTCAACGCGTTGCTCATCGTGGCCGTTGTGGCCCTGGTGATCGTGCGGCAGTTCCGCACCGCCCGGCTCGACAGCGGCCGGCGCTGGTGGCTCGTGCCCACGGTCCTGGCGGTCACAGCGCTGCGCGAGCCGGGCATCCTCGACGCCCACCACCACGTCGCCTCCGCGCTTCTGCTCGGCGCCGAGCTGGTCATCGGCCTGGTCACCGGCGTCGGCTGGGCCTGGACCTCGCGCATATGGGTGGAGGCGGACGGCGGTGTGTGGACCAGGAGCACCAGAAGCAGCGTCGCCGTATGGGCCGTCGGCATCACCCTGCGCCTCGCCCTGTTCGCCCTCGGCGCCGTGCTGGGGATCCACCAGGACAGCTCCGCACTGCTGCTCGCCCTCTCGGGCACCCTGCTCGTCCGCTCCGGAATCATGGTCTGGCGGACTCGGTCCCTGGAACGGCCCGCGGAAGCGGGTGCGGCGTACGGTGACGCCACGGCCCGGCCCGCCTGGAAGGAGCGCGTGTGAAGGACGACACCTGGACACGCTGGCCCTCACCGGAAGCGCTGCGACGGACCGGCATCTCCCGGGCTCGGCTCATGCTCGGCAGGGTCGCCCGGCTGCTGGCCGTCGGCATCCTCCTCTGGGGCGTCTTCACCAGTGACGACGGCCATGGCTGGGGTGCGGTGGCAGCGGCCGCCGGCATCGTCCTCGCCGCCCTCGCGGCCTGGGCCTTCTTCCGGACCACGCTGGCACACCGGCTCTGGCCGTCCTTGGTGCTCCTCGTTGTGCTGCTGGGCGTCGCGGTCGCCGCGCAGGCGGCCGGTTTCAGAATTCCCGCTCTCGTCCTCTGGTGCGCCTGCGCCGTGGCTTCCCTGGAGCGGCTGCCCCTGGCGGCCGCGCTGCCCGCGACCTCGGTGGCTCTCGCCGCCTACGCGGCTGTCAACGACGACGTGTGGCTGACCACCGCGGCGACGACGGCGGGGCTCGCCCTGTCCGGATATGTCCTACGGCTGGACGCCGAGGCCCGAGGGAGCGCGCAGCGACTGCTCGCTCAGGAGCGGGCCGCGCGTGCGGCGGAGAAGGAGTCGGCGGCCCTCACCGAGCGTTCCCGTATCGCGCGGGAGATCCATGACGTACTGGCACACAGCCTGTCGGCGCAGCTCGTGCACCTGGAGGCGGCCCGGCTGCTGATCGAGCGGGGCGCCGACCAGCAGCAGATCCTCGAAAGAGTGGTGGCGGCGCGGGGAATGGCACGCGACGGCCTGTCCGAGACCCGCCAGGCACTGTCGGCGCTGCGCGGGGAGCTGACCCCGCTGGAGGACTTCCTCACCGAACTCGTCAGCGCGTCCGAGGGTGCCGAGGTCACCGTTGAGGGTGAGCGCAGACCGTTGCCTGCCGAGGCGTCGCAGGCGGTGCGCAGGGTCGCCCAGGAAGCCCTGACGAACGTCCGCAAACACGCCCCCAGCGCGAAGGTGCGCTTGCAGCTCGTCTACGGCGATCACCAAGTGGCCCTCGTCGTGCGGGACACGGGTGGTTCGCCCGGCGAACTCACGGCCACCGGAGCCGGGTACGGTCTGCTCGGCATGCGGGAGCGTGCCGAGTTGCTGGGCGGCTCTTTGGCCGCCGGGCCGGACGAGGAGGGGTTTGTGGTGAGGTTGCAGGTGCCCGTATGACGCAGGAGGCGACGAGGAAGCCCGCGCGGGTCGTGGTCGCGGACGATCAGACCGTCGTCCGCGAGGGCATCGTGATGTTGCTGGGGCTGCTGCCCGGCATCGAGGTCGTCGGTGCGGCGGGTGATGGGAACCAAGCGGTGGAGCTGGTCGCCGAACTCGCCCCCGACGTCGTGCTGATGGACCTGCGGATGCCTCGGTGCGACGGGGTGGAGGCGACCCGGCGCATCCGGGCCGAGTATCCCGGCACGCAGGTCGTTGTGCTCACGACCTTCGCCGACGACGATTCGCTGTTCCCCGCGTTGAGAGCCGGTGCGCGCGGCTATCTCACCAAGGACGCGGGGGGCGACGAGATCGTGCGGGCGGTGCAGAGCGTGCTGTCCGGGGATGCGGGGCTGTCGCCGAGCATCCAACGGCGTCTGCTGGAGCGGCTGTCCGAACCCGAGCCCCCGCCCGCGGCGCCCGCCGAGGTGCCGGACGGACTCACCGTGCGGGAGACCGAGGTGCTGGTGCTGATCGCCGAGGGCCTGAGCAATCAGGAGATCGCCCGTCGGCTGCACGTCTCCACGGCGACCGTGAAGACCCACATCAACAACCTGTTCGCCAAGACCGGGCTCAAGGACCGTGCACAGGCGGTCCGTTATGCGTATGCGAAGGGTCTTGTGCGGCCAGCGGTGAATTGAGTCACCTGATGGGGTGAAGACCGCGGGGAAGAAGTGTCGGGGATCTTCCCGTTCTGTCCATCCTTGGGCATGCAGTCAAGCAACGGCCTTCCCCGCGGGGACGCGGGTGGTGCCGAGAGTCCGGCCGAGACCCCCACCGGTCATGACCAGGCCGCCAACGAGACGTCCGGCAGCGTCCGGTACGACGACCCCTGGTACGACGCGCTCGCCTCCGGATGGGGTGAGTCGCACACGGCAGGCGCGCCCGCGGCCGTCCCGGCGAGTCGGCAGGGTGAGGCACGGGCCGCCGCGGCGGCCGACGTGTACCTCGAGGTGCAGCGCAGCGCCGCGTTCCAGGAGGTGCGCAGCCGCTACCGCAGGTTCGTGGTGCCGGGCGTGGCCGTGTTCCTCACTTGGTACCTGGCCTATGTGGTGACCGCCACCACCGCGCCCGGGCTGATGGCGCGGCCCGTGGCCGGCGCGGTGAACGTCGCGATGCTCGCCGGGCTCGGGCAGTTCCTCTCCACGTTCCTGCTCACCTGGGCGTACACCCGCCACGCGCGGCTGCGCAGGGACCGGGCCGCGCTCGAACTGCGGTGGGACACCCAGGAACTCACGCGCGGTGTGCGGGGCGGTGTGCTGTGAGAGGCGAGCACCAGACTCTGGCGCTGCTGCTGTTCAGCGCGTTCGTCGCGGTCACGTTGGGCATCACGACATGGGTGAGCCGTCACCGGCACGGCTCGGCCGAGGAGTTCTACGCCGGCGGCCGTCTCTTCTCACCCATGGAGAATGGCTTTGCCATCGCGGGCGACTACATGTCCGCGGCGTCCTTCCTGGGGATCTCCGGGATCATCGCGCTGTTCGGCTACGACGGGCTGCTGTACTCGGTGGGCTTCTTGGTGGCCTGGCTGGTGGTGCTGTTCCTGGTCGCCGAACTGGTCCGCAACTGCGGGCGGTTCACGTTGGCCGACGTGGTCGCGGCGCGGATGAGCGAGCGGCCCGTACGGATCGCGGCGGGTACGTCCTCGGTCACGGTGTCCGTGCTGTACCTGGTGGCGCAGATGGTGGGCGCGGGCAGCCTGGTCGCGCTGCTGCTCGGCGGCACGGGCAAGGCGGCGCAGACCTGGACCGTCATCGGTGTCGGTGCGCTGATGGTGATCTATGTGTCGCTGGGAGGGATGCGGGCCACCACCTGGATCCAGATCGTGAAGGCGGTCCTGCTGCTCGGCGGCACCATCGCGCTGACCGTGCTCGTCCTGGTGCGTTTCCACGGTGACTTCGACCAGTTGCTGCTCACGGCGGCGGCGCGCAGTGGGCACGGCGACGCGTTTTTGGCACCCGGACTGAAGTACGGCGGCGACTGGACGGCCCGCCTCGACTTCATCAGCCTGGGTCTCGCGCTGGTGCTGGGCACGGCCGGACTGCCGCACATCCTGTCGCGGTTCTACACCGTGCCCACCGCGCGGGCGGCAAGGAGTTCCGTCGTCTGGTCCATCGGCCTGATCGGCGGGTTCTACCTGATGACGATCGTCCTCGGCTTCGGGGCCGCGGCGATCGTGGGCCCGGATGCCGTACGAGGGTCGAACGCGGCCGGCAACACGGCCGTCCCGCTGCTGGCCCTCGACCTCGGCGGCGGTGCCGACTCCACCGGGGGGACGGTTCTCTTCGCGGTCGTCGCCGCCGTCGCTTTCGCAACGATCCTCGCGGTGGTCGCGGGAATCACGCTCGCCTCGTCGGCCTCCGTGGCCCACGACCTCTACGCGTCCCTGCGGCGCCGCCACTCCAAGCCGCGCAGCGAGGTCGCCGTGGCACGCGTCGCCGCGGTCGGCATCGGGGTGGTCGCGATCGCCCTCGGACTCCTCGCGCGCGATCTCAACGTCGCGTTCCTGGTGGGCCTCGCGTTCGCCGTAGCGGCCTCGGCCAACCTGCCGGTGCTGCTGTACTCCCTGTTCTGGCGCGGCTTCACCACCCGCGGTGCCGTATGGGCCGTCTACGGCGGTCTCGTCCCGGCCCTGGTCCTCGTGCTGCTCTCTCCCGTCGTGTCGGGGAGCCCGGAATCGCTGTTTCCCGGCGTCGACTTCCAGTACTTCCCGCTGCAGAACCCCGGGCTCGTCTCGATCCCGCTGGGCTTTCTGGCGGGCTGGCTCGGCACCGTCACCTCGGCGGAGCTGCCCGACGAGGCCAAGCACGCGGAGACCGAAGTGCGCTCACTGACCGGGGCGGGGGCTGTGTAGAGGCGACGCCGTGACGGTCGTAGGGCATACGGCTACGGAGTCACCCAGGCGTAGCGGTGTTCCGGGCGGCCCGTGTCGCCGTACTTGAGGGAGAGGCGGAGGCGGCCGGCCTGTTCCAGGTGCCGCAGGTAGCGCTGGGCGGTGGAGCGGCTCAGGCCCGTTTCTGCGGCGACCTCGTGGGCGGACAGCGGATGGTTCGCGCTGTGCAGGACGCGGCAGATCAGGTCGGTGGTCGGCTCTGAGTGGCCACTCGGCAGCCCCGGTGCGGGCGGCGCCGGTGTGGTGCGCAGGGCGCTGAAGATCCGGTCGACCTGCTCCTGACCCGCGATGCCGCGACCGCCGCCGACCCGGTCGACGGTGCGGCGCAGGGCGGCGTAGGAGTCCAGACGGGTACGCAGCGCGGCGAAGGTGAAGGGCTTGACGAGGTAGTGCAGGGCGCCGAGGCGCATGGCGGTCTGCACGGTCGCCACGTCCCCGGCCGCCGTGATCATGATGACGTCGGTGCCGTGGCCCTGTTCCCGCATGCGATGGACGAGGTCGAGGCCTGTCCCGTCGGGCAGGTAGTGGTCGAGCAGCACCAGATCTATGGTGCCGCGCTGGACCGCGGCCAGTGCCTGGGCAGCACTGTGCGCGCGGGCGGCCACCCGGAATCCGGGAACCTTCCCCACGTACTTGGCGTTGATCTCGGCGACGCGGAAGTCGTCGTCCACGACCAGGACGTCAATCATCGGGCCTCTTTCCGTCAAGGCCTGACAGGCGTTGCGCCCGTGTTTCGGCTTCGCTGTTGTAGCGCGAGCAAAAGAAGCACAACAGGCCGTTGCAGGCAAAAGAACGGCATGTGCTCAGAAGACTGCTGCTGTGGCGCGCGCCACTTCTACCGTCCGGCCATGAGCGCAGACACCAGCCCCGCCATCGAGTTGCGGGGCGCGAGCAAGACGTTTCGGACCCCCTCCGGGGGTCTGCACACGGCCGTCAGGGGACTGGATCTCACGGTGGGACGTGGGGAGTTCGTGGCGGTCGTCGGTCCCACGGGGTGCGGCAAGTCGACCACGCTGACACTGGTCAGCGGCCTTGAGGAGCCGAGCGAGGGTGAGGTTCTGGTCTCCGGCGAGGCGGTACGCGGCGTCGGCGACAAGGTCGGCTTCGTCTTCCAGCAGGACGCCACGTTTCCCTGGCGCACCGTCCTGTCCAACGTCATGGCGGGCCCGCGCTTTCGCGGTGTGCCCAAGGCGGAGGCGAAGAGCAGGGCGCGCGACTGGCTGGCCCGGGTGGGCCTGAGCGCCTTCGAGGACCGCTACCCGCACCAGCTCTCCGGCGGTCAGCGCAAACGTGTCGCGCTGGCCGCGACCTTCGTCAACGACCCCGAGATCCTGTTGATGGACGAGCCGTTCTCCGCGCTCGACGTGCAGACCCGCGCTCTGATGTCGGACGAACTGCTCGAACTGTGGGAGGGCACGCGCGCCTCCGTCGTCTTCGTCACCCATGACCTGGAGGAGTCCATCGCGCTGGCCGACAAGGTCGTGGTGATGACCGCCGGGCCCGCCACCGTCAAGCAGGTCTTCGACATCGACCTGCCGCGGCCGCGCAAGGTCGAATCCGTCCGCCTGGAGTCGCGGTTCATCGAGATCTACCGCGAGATCTGGGAGTCCCTCGGCGAAGAGGTGCGCATCACGCGGGAGAGGGGTGCGGCCGATGTCGCCTGACATCCTGCCCGAGGCCGCGGTCGCGCTGCCCCTCACCGAGTCCGGCGGCAAGACGGATCGCGCCCAGACGCGCGCGCGTGCCGCACGCAGACGCAGGCTCGTCGTCACGGCCGCCCGCGTGATCCTCCTGGTCGCCGTTCTCGGTCTGTGGGAGGTGTGCGCCCGGACCAAGATCATCGACCCGTTCAACTTCTCGATGCCCTCGAAGATCTGGGACCAGATCTACACCTGGGTGACGCACGGCACCGCGCTGGGTCCGCTGGGCGAACAGATCTGGTACACGCTGTACGAGGCGCTGCTCGGCTGGGTCTTCGGTGTGGTCGGCGGTGTGGTCTTCGGCATCGCGCTGGGGCGGATCACCTTGCTCGCCGATGTTCTTGGTCCTTACATCAAGGTGCTCAACTCGATTCCCAGGATCGTCCTCGCCCCGATCTTCGTGATCTGGTTCGGGCTCGGCCCGGCCTCCAAGGTCGCCTCGGCCGTCGTCCTGGTGTTCTTCCCGGTGTTCTTCAACGCGTTCCAGGGTGCCCGCGAGGTCGACCGCAATCTTGTCGCCAATGCCAGGATCCTGGGTGCCAGCGACCGCAGGGTGACGCTCCAGGTCGTCATCCCGTCCGCCACCTCCTGGATCTTCACCAGCCTCCACGTCAGCTTCGGCTTCGCCCTCATCGGCGCCATCGTCGGTGAGTACATCGGCGCGACCAAGGGCATCGGCCTGCTCGTCGCGCAGTCGCAGGGCACCTTCAACGCGGCCGGGGTGTACGCCGCGATGGTCCTCCTCGCTGTCGTCGCGCTGCTCGCCGAAGGGCTGCTGACCTTCGGCGAGCGCCGCATCTTCCGCTGGAAGCCGTCGGACTCCGACAGCTGAACCGGCCCCTCCTCCCGAGTCTCCTCCTCCCCGCTCCGCCCACTCACAAGGACGTGAACCGCATGCGCAAGTCCGCCAGAATCGCCGCGCTGGCCGCCGCCGGTCTGCTCGCTCTCTCCTCGCTCACCGCCTGCGCCAACGACGCGGCGAGCACCGCCTCCTCCGGCTCCGGTGGCAAGGGGGACGGCAAGGGCGAGAAGGTCAAGATCATGGTCGGTGGTCTGGACAAGGTCATCTACCTGCCGGCCATGCTCACCCAGCGGCTCGGCTTCTTCGACGCCGAGGGCCTCGAGGTGGAACTGCTGAGCGAGCCGGCGGGGGTGCAGGCCGAGACGGCACTCGTCTCCGGCCAGGTGCAGGGCGCCGTCGGCTTCTACGACCACACCCTCGATCTGCAGGTCAAGGGCAAGGCCGTCGAGTCCGTGGTGCAGTTCTCGCACGCGCCGGGCGAGGTGGAGATCGTCTCCACCAAGGCGGCGGGCGACATCACCTCGCCCAAGGACTTCAAGGGCAAGAAGCTCGGTGTCACGGGCCTCGGTTCCTCGACGGACTTCCTCACCAAGTACCTCGCCGTCAAGAACGGCGTCAAGGTCAGCGATTTCACGCCGGTCGCCGTCGGCGCGGGGCCGACCTTCATCTCGGCGCTCCAGCAGGGCTCCATCGCCGGAGGCATGACCACCGACCCGACCGTCGCCACGATCCTCGACAAGAAGGCGGGGAAGGTGCTGCTCGACATGCGTACCCCGCAGGGCTCGGAGGAGGCCCTCGGCGGGCCGTACCCCTCGTCGAGCCTGTACATGCAGACGAGCTGGGTCAACAGTCACAAGGCCACCGTGCAGAAGTTGGCCAATGCATTCGTCAAGACGCTCAAGTGGATGTCCACGCACAGCGCGAGCGAGATCGCCGACACGATGCCGGCCGACTACTCGCAGGGCAACAAGATGCTCTACGCGGTGGCCATCAAGAGCACGCTGCCGATGTTCACCAAGGACGGCGTGATGCCCGCGGAGGGCCCCGAGACCGTCGAGAAGGTGCTCAAGGCGTTCAACCCCAACATCCAGAACGCGACGGTCGATCTGAGCAAGACGTACACGACCGAGTTCGTGAAGAAGGCGGCCGGCTGACATCTCCGCGCCCGCCGTGCGTGTGTGAGGAGGGCGTACGGCCCCTTCCCCCGCCCCAAGGGCCGTGCCTCAGGTGCGGGTCGCCCACACGTAACGGTGTTCGGGGCGGCCCGCGTCGCCGTATCGGAGAGTGAGCCGGGCCCGGCCCGTGCGCTCCAGGAGCTTCAGATAGCGCTGGGCGGTCTGGCGGCTCACCCCCGTCCGCTCGGCGATCTCCTGGGCGGACAGGGGGCCTTCGGCGTTCATCAGGGACCGCCGGACGAGCTCCGCGGTGGTGGGGGAGTGCCCTTTGGGCAGGTCGGGCTCCGAAGGCGTGGACAGCGCGCCGAAGATGCGGTCCACCTCGGCCTGTTCCGCCTCACCGCCGCTGTCAAGGGTGTGCCGCAGCTTCGCGTACGCCTCCAGCCTGGCCCGCAGGCCCGCGAAGGCGAACGGTTTGACCAGGTACTGCAGGGCGCCCTGCCGCATCGCCGCCTGCACGGTCGTCACGTCCCGTGCCGCCGTCACCATGATCACGTCGGTCTGATGACCGCGTCGGCGCATCTCCTGGACGACCGCCAGTCCCGTCTCGTCGGGCAGGTAGTGGTCCATGAGCACGAGGTCCAGGTGCGGTAGCGTCTCCAGCTGACGCAGCGCCTCGGCGGCACTGTGCGCCTCACCGGCCACATGGAACCCCGGCACCTTCTCGACGTAGGCGGCGTTGACGCGTGCGACCCGCGTGTCGTCGTCCACGACCAGCACCTCGATCACGACTCCTCCCGGGGCGCGGTCCGCGGCACGGAGGGGGCGGTGAGGGCCGGTTCCAGGTCCGGTCCTGCCAGGGCCTCGGGCAGGACGACGGTGAACTCCGCGCCGCCGCCCGCCGCTTCGCCGACCGAAGCGCTGCCGCCCTGCCGCTCGGCGAACCTGCGCACCAGGGACAGTCCGATACCGCGTTCCCGGTGCGCGGGCGGTTTCTTCGTGGTCCAGCCCTCCGTGAACACCGACTCGTGGTGCTCCGCAGGGATGCCCGGTCCGGTGTCCCGCACGCGGAGCACGACGGTACGGCCGTCCGCGCGCACTTCGACCTCCACGCGCGCGTGCGCGGTGCCGGCCACGGCGTCCAGGGCGTTGTCCACCAGGTTGCCGACAACCGTGACGAGCCCCCGGGGCTCGACCAGCCGGTCCGGGAGCCGCGTCCCGTCGGAGACCCACAGAGCGACCCCGCGCTCGGCGGCGACGGTGGCCTTGCCGACGAGCAGAGCGGCGAGCAAGGGGTCGTGGATCTTCTCGGTGACCTGTTCCGCGGTCGCGCGGTGGTCCCCGACCACCTCTCCCACGAACTCCACGGCGTCGTCGTACATCTCCAGTTCCAGCAGCCCGAGCAGCGTGTGCATGCGGTTGGCGTGCTCGTGGTCCTGGGCGCGCAGCGCGTCGATCAGACCGCGGGTGGAGTCGAGTTCCCGGCCGAGCTGCTCAAGTTCGGTGCGGTCGCGGAGGGTGGCGACGGCGCCGCCGTCGTCGGTGGGCATGCGGTTGGCGACCAGGACGCGCTGGCCGCGGACGGTGAGCAGGTCGGTGCCCGTGACCCGGCCGGCCAGCACGTCGGCCGTACGTCCGGTGCCGAGCGCGTCGTCGGGGGACCGGCCGACGACCTCGTCACCTATGCCCAGAAGGCGCTGCGCCTCGTCGTTGAGGAGGCGGACACGGCCGGCGCGGTCCAGGGCGACGACGCCCTCCCGTATGCCGTGCAGCATCGCCTCGCGCTCCGCGAGAAGCCCGGAGATGTCCGAGAAGGCCAGGTCCCGGGTCTGCCGCTGCACCCGGCGGGAGATCAGCCAGGCGGCGAGCGCGCCGACGGCCAGCGCGCCACCGGCGTACGCGAACAGCCCCGGGATCGCGTGGATCAGCCGCGCCCGCACGCTGTCGTACGCGATGCCCACGGACACCGCGCCGACTATGTCGCCCGCGCTGTTGCGCAGGGGCACCTTGCCGCGCGCGGAGCGGCCCAGGGTGCCGCTGTCGATCTCCATGACGTCCTTGCCGGCGATGGCCCGGCGCGGGTCGGTGGAGACCTTCCTGCCGATCTCCCGGGGCTCGGTGTGCGACCAGCGGATGCCCCGCAGGTCCATCACCACGACGTACTCGGCGTCGGTGGCGAGGCGGATCCGCTCCGCCTCCTGCTGGACGGGGCCCGCGGCCGTCGGAGGCGTGGTCTCGACCTCCTCCGCGATCCGCGGCTGCGCGGCGGTCGTCTGCGCGATGGACAGCGCCCGGCGCATCGCCTGGTCGTCCAGCTGCTGGCTGAGCGGCGCGAGGAACAGTCCGGTCGCGAGCACCGCGACCCCCGCGGCGATCGCCAGCTGCATCAGCAGCACCTGCGAGAACACCCGCCGGGGCAGACCGAGGCGCAGACGGCGTGCGGGGGGAGTGGGGCTCATACCCATGACGGTACGTGGACGGGCGGAAAGTGCGGTCGAGGGGGTCTGACCTGGATCGTGTTGATCAAGGGCGGCGTCGGGATCAACTGGTCAATGCTCGGGTACGGCGTCGGGGCGGGTCGGAGAACTGGCAGGCCGGCGCGGCAGCGGTCGGAGTGCGGTCGCCGGTGAGTCCCCTGCGGCCCACACGTTCGGCGAATCCCCTGCGGCCCGCACGTTCGCCGCCCGGAGCGCAGGGGGGCACGGCCTCCCTCAGCCCGTCAGGGCCGCCGTCAGTTCCTGCACCCGCACCACGTCCATGCGTGCCGGCGAGCCGAGGACCGAGGTTCCGCAGGTCTCCGGGCGGGGCGGCGCGGAGGCGCCCTGGGCCACGACGACGCGCCAGTGGCGTCCGTCGGTGTGCGCGACGGTCACCTCCCAGCGCGGAGCCGTACCGTCGGTCCGCACGACGGTCAGGGCGTCCGCCGCGTACTCGCCCACCGAGGTGCGCACCGCGAGCTCCGCCGCCTGCCCGGGCCGGTCCCAGGCGGAGTTCCCACGGCAGCCGTCCACGACGACCCGCCCTTCCCGGACGCCGTGCAGGATCGCCTCCACGTCGGCGGCTCCGACCCGGCCGTAGGCGTGTCCGTACGGCAGGACGAGCAGCGTCGGGGAGAAACGATGACCACCCAGATGGGTGACCTCCCAGGTGCCGTCCGCGCCGGCGGCGGCCAGCTCGGCCGCGAGGGGCCGCCCGAGCAGCGCGCAGCAGCGGTCACGCCTGCCGTTGGTGCACACGAGCGCGAGAGGGCTGCCCGCGTGAGGCCGGCCCTGGACCGCCCTGTCGAAGCCGCGGTGGTCGCCCGCGCCGAGAGCGGCGAAGTCGACGTCCAGCAGACGCCGGGGATCGCAGGTGGTGGCCTCGTGCAGCCAGGCGTTCCCGGGGCGGGTGTGAGCCGCGTACACCTGACGCGAGGTGACCGTGCCGCTGTCGGCGTGCCGTCCGGGCCGCCGGATGAGCGCGACGCGTACGCCCGTGCCCTCCGCGGCCGCTTCCAGGGCGCGCCCGACCAGGGGGTCCAGGTGGCTCGAAGTGAGCGCTCTGGGACCCCACGGCCCCGTCTGCTCGATGAGCAGCCAGGCGCTCGCGGTGGGCGCGGTTCCCGAGAGGGGCTCGTCGAGGCTCTGGGAGACGGTTGAGCACGTACTCACAGAGGTGAGCCTAACCTGACTCGCGGCGGGATTGCCTACGGCCGCCGTGGGTCCTGCTCCGGAAGGGGCCGCGGGGGTCGTGCGCCGACGTAGTGACCGCTCGGCCGCATGCGCAGGGGGCGTTCCCCGTACTCCTCCAGGGCGTGGGCGATCCAGCCCGCCGTACGGGCCACGGCGAAGATCGTCTCGCCCGCCGTGGGAAGCATGCCGCAGGACGCCGTGAACACGGCGAGAGCCAGGTCGACGTTGGCGTGCAACGGGGTGTGCCGAGCGGCGGTGGCCACGATGTCGCGGGCCGCGGCGAGGGCGGGCGCCGCCCGGGGCATCTCCTCCAGGAGGCCGAACAGGGCACGCGCGCGGGGGTCCTCGCCGGGATACAGCCGGTGGCCCAGCCCGGGGATGCGGCGGCCCGCGCGCAACTCGTCCGCGATCACGGGCGCCGCGCTGCCGTGGTCCAGCACGTCGAGCAGCAGTCGGTGGGCGACTCCGCTGGCCGCGCCGTGCAGAGGACCCTCCAGCACGCCGAGCCCGGCGGAGACGGCCGCGTAGGCGTGCGCGCGTGCCGACGCGGCGACCCGCACCGCGAGGGTCGAGGCCGCGAGGTCGTGGTCGACGAGGAGGGCGAGCGCCGTGTCCAGGACGCGCAGGGAGGCCTCGTCGGCGGCCGTCCCGCTGAGGCGTGTCCACAGCCGGTGAGCCATGGGGCCGCCGTCACGGTGGCCCCGCCCCATCGGCGGCAGCGCGGCGACCAGGGTGGGGATGAGGGTGCGCGCGGTGCCGAGCACGGACTCCTCGGACAGGTCGAACCGGAGCGGGTCCGCGGCCGCCGCGGCGATCGCAGCGACCCGCAACCGGTCCGTCGGAGTGGTGTGTTCGGGCAGTGCCTCCACGACGCGCCGGGCGACCGCGACCGAGGCGCGGGGCGCGGTGAAGGCGACACCGGGACTCAACTGCCCGGTCCACAGCCACTCGGCGACCTCTTCGTAGGAATGGCGGGCGGCCAATTCGACTGCGTCGACGCCCCGGAAGTAGTACCGGTCCGTCTCGATGAGCGTGAGGCGGGTGCGTACGGACAGCTCACCGCCGATTGAACTCGGGCCACTGTCCCGCCTGTTGCGCCGGGCGAGTGCCTCCACCTCCCGGGCGTCGAAGGTGCTGCCCCGGCCGCCGGCGACGCGTCGGCTGCCCAGCTGGCCCCGGCTCACGTACGCGTACACGGTCTCGGGCTTCACGCCGAGCAGTTCGGCGGCTTCCTTGGTGCTGAGCCGCCGCTCCGTGTCGCCGGGGGCGGGTTCTTGATCGCGCATGGGGGTCACCGTAGCCGCAACTCGCTAAGTTGATTCAATCAATGTTGACATGATTACAGTCAAGCATAGACAGTCGAATCAAGTTCAAGGAGGATGCCATGTCCGTCAACAGGTCGGCTGCCGTCATCGAGGTGCCGCGGGGGCTCGCGGGTGTCGTGGTCACCGAGACCGAGATCGGCGACGTACGGGGGATCGAGGGGTTTTATCACTACCGCCAGTACTCGGCCGTCGAGCTGGCTCGCACGCGAGGCTTCGAGGACGTCTGGCACCTCCTGGTGCACGGCGAACTCCCTGACCCCGGACGCGCCGCCGCATTCGGCGCGGAGACCGCCACGTTGCGCCGACTGCCCGACGAGGTGCGGGCTGCCCTGCCCGCCATCGCGGCGGCCAGTGGTCCCTCCGGCCCGCTGGCCGGAATGCGCACGGCACTGTCGCTGCTCGGTGCGGCGAAGGGATTCCGCCCGGTCTACGACATCGACGCCGACCAGCGCCGGCGGGACGCCCTCGCTGCGGCCGCCGCCGTACCGACCCTGCTCACGGGACTCCACCGGCTGGGTCTCGGGCTGGATCCCGTCGAGCCGCGCGACGATCTGTCCTATGCGGCGAACTACCTCTACATGCTGACCGGTGTCGAGCCGGAGGCGCGGCTGGCCAGGGCGATCGAGCAGTACCTGATCACCACCATTGATCACGGATTCAACGCGTCAACGTTCACCGCGCGCGTCATCGCCTCGACGGGGGCGGACGTGGCGGCATGCCTCGTCGGAGCGGTGGGGGCACTGTCGGGCCCGCTGCACGGCGGTGCGCCGAGCCGGGCACTGGACACCCTGGACGCGATCGGCAGCCCCGACCGCACCGACCCCTGGATTCGCGAACGGGTCCTGGCCGGTGAGCGCGTGATGGGGTTCGGCCACGCGATCTACCGTACGGAGGACCCCCGTTCCCGGCTGCTGCGCGAGATCGCCCAGAGCTTCGGCGGCCCGCGCGTCGAGTTCGCCGTCGAGGTGGAACGCCGGGTCGAGGCGATCCTCGCCGAACTCAAACCGGGCCGGGAGCTGCACACGAACGTCGAGTACTACGCGGGAGTGGTCATGGAACTGTGCGGCCTGCCCCGCGCGATGTTCACCCCCACCTTCGCGGCCGGGCGGGTGGTGGGGTGGAGCGCGAACGTCCTGGAACAAGCCGCCGACTCGAAGATCATCCGGCCGGTGGCGCGGTATGTGGGGCCGGAGGCGCCGGTGGCCGTGCCGGCGGCGGTCTGAGATACGCGTGTGGCCTGGTGTCGTTCTGACGCCAGGCCTCATCGGTGGTGACCGGGCAGCGACGGGGTGCCGGGCTGCTCGCCGTGTGGGTGCCCGACTCGCTCAACGGTTCCGTGCGCTCGGGGGGTAGGACGGGACGGGTCGGGGTGGACCCGTGCTCGTGCGATGGTGTCAGGCGTCGGGGATGTCCGCCTTGGCGCGGATCAGGGTTTCTCTGCTCACGATGACGATGCGTTCGTAGTCGGCGCGGCCGGCATCCGCGGGCAGTTCACCGTCCAGCGCCTCGGTGGCCTCGGTGCCGATCACGGCGAAGTTTCCGTCACTGAGTTCGAACACGTCCGGGCAGGTGGATCCTGAGCTACTGCCACGGGCGCTCGGAGGCACACCGATGCGGCGCACGATCTTCAAGAGTTACCGGTCCTTACAAAAGGTGTGGGCACAGTGCTGAGCAAAACCTACTGGGATTCGAGAGGTGTCCGTGGGCGACATCAACAAATGTCACTCGGGTGTGTGCGTGATGCTGCAGGGTTGACCGGTTCTGTGAGTGAGGGGCCGGGAGTGTCAGTCGGTCGGAGGTGTCCCCACCACCCACCACTCGTCCGTGTCGGCCTCGTCGAGATCCGAGACGAGTCCGTCGACCATGTGGCCGATCGACGCCTCCTCCGACGACTGGTTCAAGGACGCCCGTTGCGTCTTCGAGGCCTTCCAGTACTCGCGGAAGAGGGAGCTCTGGAAGAACTCACGCAAACGCGTGTACAGCTCCTCCCGGTCCACGAGGCCCGCCTGGTACAGGTGGAACAGGTGGACGTACCACGCGTTGGCGTAGAAGAACTGGCGGCGCTTCTCCGCGGGGATGTTCTTGTCCCAGGTGTCGATCACCGCGGCGAGGGAGGGGTCGTCGATGGCCCGGGCGAGCAGTTCCCAGTGCATGCGTTGCTGGTGAGCCAGGGCGGTACGCCGGATCGTCAACTCCGCTAGCTGCAGGCGCCGTTCCTCCAGGCGCTGTTCTGTCAGACGCGCCGCTTCCTGACGCCGTTGCCGGGCCGCCAGCGCCATCGTGGCGGCGGCGAGCAGAAGGCTCAGAGCGGTTGAGCCCGACCTCCCCGCGGTCTTCTTCTGTGTGGCCATGTCAAAACCCCCGAATCAGGCGGCCGTCCGCCGGTCGTCGGGGTGCGGGTCGACTGATGGGGACCGGCGAGCGGTGGGCGGCGCTTGCCGTCTCCCATGGTGCCGAGCGGCTCTGATCGGCGGGGAGGCGGAGAGGAGGCGCACGGAGGGAAGCGAGGGTCGCACACTCCGACGTCTGCCCAACGTCTGCCCCGCAAAGGCTGCTAACAATCGTTCACTTCGCGGAGATTCTTCCGGCTCGTATCCTGTGTCGGCATTCAATCTTCGTACGTGTGCCGGACCGTGTGCCGGTGCACGCGTGGGCGTGAGAGGTCGCACGTTGAGCCAGTCGAGTCCGCATTCGAGCGCCAGTCCCGGCTTCGGCCCGCACCGGCGGCAGATCCCGGTCGTCGTCCTCGCCGGATTCCTGGGGTCCGGCAAGACCACGCTCCTCAACCATCTCCTGCACCGCAGCGGAGGCAGTCGTATCGGTGCCCTCGTGAATGACTTCGGTGCCATCGAGATCGACGCGATGGCCGTCGCGGGCGCGCTCGGCGACTCCACCGTTTCGCTGGGCAACGGGTGCCTGTGCTGTGCCGTGGACGCCGGTGAACTCGACGTCTACCTGGAGCGGCTCGCCCGGCCCGGCGCCGGCATCGACGTCATCGTCATCGAGGCCAGTGGTCTGGCCGAGCCGCAGGAACTCGTGCGCATGGTGCTCGCCAGCGAGCATCCGGGAATCGTGTACGGCGGTCTCGTCGAGGTCGTCGACGCCGCCGAGTTCGACGCCATCCGGGTCAGGCATCCCGAGGTCGACCGGCACCTCGCGCTCGCCGACCTCGTCGTCGTCAACAAGCTCGACCGGGCACCGGAACCGGAGCGGATCCTCGGCCTGGTTCGGTCCCTCACCGACCGCGCCGCTGTCGTCCCCGCCACGTACGGCCGTATCGATCCGGAGTTCCTCTTCGACGGCCGGCCGAGCGAGGAGCGTGTCGGGCAGCTGTCCTTCGACGACCTGCCCGGGCGCGCCGAGCGCACCGCAGACACCGCGGAGCGCACCGAGCGCACCGCCCCCGGCGATCCCCCCGCAGGCACCGCGCACACCGCACCCACCGCCCACGACGAGCACGCCGGTCACCTGCACACCGCCTACGACAGCCTGTCCTTCACCTCCGACGTCCCGCTCGACCCGCGTCGGCTGATGCGGTTCCTCGACAGCAGGCCGGAAGGGCTGTACCGGATCAAGGGGCACGTCGACTTCGGACCGCACGATCCCGGCAACCGGTACGACGTCCACGCCGTCGGGCGGTTCCTGCGCTTCTACCCCCAGGCGTGGCCGTCCGCCGGGGAGCGCCTCACGCAGCTCGTGCTGATCGGCTCCGGCATCGACGTGCCGGCCCTCGGCAAGGAGCTCGACGGGTGCAGAAGCGACGCCCCGCACGCCGACGAGCACGGCATGTGGGGCGTCCTGCGCTACGTACAGGATCCCGAAGAGCCGGCCCTCGAAGAGCCGGCCCTCGAAGAGCTGGATCCCGAAGAGCTGGATCCCGATGAGTGGGGCGGCGCCGCGGGGTCTGTCTAGCTAGAGCGGTCCCGCCACCACCGACACCGTCTTCGCCAGGGACACACCTGAGCCGTCGCGGCGCGGGTCCATCTCCGGGAGTTCGGCCGGCGTGCCGTTCTTCTGGGCGGCGCGCGCCGGGACGGGGCCGGCCCAGCCCAGGGACAGGCAGTCCTCGCCCTTCAGGAAGCGCTGGCAGCGCACGCCGCCGGTCGCCCGGCCCTTGCGCGGGTACTGGTCGAACGGGGTCAGCTTGGCCGTCGTCTGGACGGAGTCGTCCAGGGTGCCGCGCGAACCGGCGACGGTGAACACCACCGCGTCCGCGGCCGGGTCGACGGCGGTGAACGAGATGACCTTGGCGCCCTCGGTGAGCTTGACGCCCGCCATGCCGCCCGCCGCACGGCCCTGCGGCCGCACCTGCGAGGCCTGGAACCGCAGGAGCTGCGCGTCGTCCGTGATGAAGACCAGGTCCTCCTCGCCGGTGCGCAGCTCGACCGCGCCGACGATCCGGTCGCCCTCCCTGAGGGTGACGACCTCCAGCTCGCCCTTGTTGGACGGGTAGTCGGGGACCACGCGCTTGACGACGCCCTGTTCCGTGCCGAGCGCCAGTCCGGGGGACGACTCGTCGAGCGTGGTCAGGCAGATCACCGTCTCGGTGCCCTCCAGTGACACGAACTCCGCCAGCGGCGCGCCGCCTGCGAGGTTCGGCGCCGCCGCCGTGTCCGGGAGCTGCGGCAGGTCGACCACGTTCAGGCGCAGCAGGCGGCCGCCCGACGTGACCACCCCGACCTCGCCGCGCGCCGTCGCCGGCACCGCCGAGACGATCACGTCGTGCTTGGTGCGCTTGCCGTCGGCGTCCTCCGGGAAGGGGTCGGCGTTCGCCGTACGGGCCAGCAGTCCCGTCGAGGACAGGAGCACCCGGCACGGGTCGTCAGCCACCTGGAGGGGGACGGCCGACACGGTGGTGCCCGCCGACTCCAGCAGGATCGTGCGCCGCTCGGTGCCGAACTTCTTGGCGACCGCGGCTAGTTCGGCGGAGACCAGCTTGCGCAGCTCGGTGTCCGAGTCGAGGATCCGGGTCAGCTCCGCGATCTCCGCGTTCAGCCTGTCCTTCTCCGACTCCAGCTCGATCCGGTCGAACCGGGTGAGGCGGCGCAGCGGCGTGTCCAGGATGTACTGCGTCTGGATCTCCGACAGGGAGAAGCGCTCCATCAGGCGTTCCTTCGCCTGCGCCGAGTTGTCGCTGGAGCGGATGAGGCGGATCACCTCGTCGATGTCCAGCAGCGCCGTGAGTAGACCCTCGACCAGGTGCAGACGGTCGCGCTTCTTGCCGCGGCGGAACTCGGAGCGCCGGCGTACGACGGTGAAGCGGTGGTCGAGATAGACCTCCAGGAGTTCCTTGAGGCCCAGGGTGAGGGGCTGGCCGTCCACCAGCGCCACGTTGTTGACGCCGAAGGACTCCTCCATCGGCGTGAGCTTGTAGAGCTGCTCCAGGACGGCCTCCGGCACGAAGCCGTTCTTGATCTCGATGACCAGGCGCAGGCCGTGTGCGCGGTCGGTGAGGTCCTTGACGTCGGCGATGCCCTGGATCTTCTTCGCGCCGACCAGGTCCTTGATCTTGGCGATGACCTTCTCGGGGCCGACCGTGAAGGGCAGCTCGGTGACGACGAGACCCTTGCGCCGGGCGGTGACCGTCTCCACGGACACCGTCGCGCGGATCTTGAAGGTGCCGCGGCCCGTCTCGTAGGCGTCGCGGATGCCGGAGAGGCCGACGATCCGGCCGCCGGTGGGCAGGTCGGGGCCCGGGACGAGCCGCATCAGGGCGTCGAGATCGGCGTTCGGGTAGCGGATCAGGTGGCGGGCGGCCGCGATGACCTCGGCGAGGTTGTGCGGCGGCATGTTGGTGGCCATGCCGACCGCGATGCCAGACGCGCCGTTCACCAGGAGGTTCGGGAAGGCGGCGGGCAGGGCCACCGGCTCCTGTTCCTGGCCGTCGTAGTTGGGGGCGAAGTCGACGGTGTCCTCGTCGATGGACTCCGTCATCAGGCTCGCGGGCTCGGCGGCCTTGCACTCGGTGTACCGCATGGCGGCCGGCGGGTCGTCGTTGCCCAGGGAGCCGAAGTTGCCGTGGCCGTCGACCAGGGGCACCCGCATGGAGAACGGCTGGGCCATGCGGACCAGGGCGTCGTAGATCGACGCGTCGCCGTGCGGGTGCAGCTTGCCCATGACCTCGCCGACGACACGGGCGCACTTCACGTACCCGCGGTCGGGGCGCAGCCCCATCTCGTTCATCTGGTAGACGATGCGGCGGTGCACCGGCTTGAGGCCGTCACGGGCGTCCGGCAGGGCGCGGGAGTAGATGACCGAGTACGCGTACTCGAGGAAGGAGCCCTGCATCTCGTCGACGACGTCGATGTCGAGGATCTTCTCCTCGTACGAGTCGTCGGGCGGCGGGGTCTTCGTGCTGCGGCGGGCCATCGCTGCCGGCTCCTTGCTCAAGCGTGAACGGGATCTGACGCGGACCATTGTGGACCGCGGCACTGACAACGCGGACCAGGACCCGACGCCGGGCCCCCGGCCCGGCGTTCACAGGTGCCGCTGCTTCGGAACAGGTGCCGCCGTGCGGCACGACTGCCCGCAGGCTACGCGATCCGCTGTGGGCGTATGTCGCCCGGGAACTTCGCCGGGGCTCCACACGCTTGCATACAGTGGCAGGACAGCAGGAAAACCGCGGTTTTCGACGACCGCATCCGCGATCGAAGGGACGACATGCCCATGGGTCACACGGCCACAGCGCAGGCAGGCTCCGGCGGCCTGACAGCGACAGAGCACCGCCTGGCCAACGGCCTGCGCGTGGTGCTCTCCGAGGACCACCTGACCCCGGTCGCGGCGGTGTGCCTCTGGTACGACGTCGGCTCGCGCCACGAGGTCAACGGCCGCACCGGACTGGCTCACCTCTTCGAGCACCTGATGTTCCAGGGCTCCGGCCAGGTCAAGGGCAACGGCCACTTCGAGCTCGTCCAGGGCGCGGGCGGCTCGCTCAACGGCACCACCAGCTTCGAGCGCACCAACTACTTCGAGACCATGCCGACCCACCAGCTGGAGCTCGCCCTCTGGCTGGAGGCCGACCGCATGGGCTCCCTCCTCGCGGCCCTGGACGACGAGTCCATGGAGAACCAGCGGGACGTCGTGAAGAACGAGCGCCGCCAGCGCTACGACAACGTCCCCTACGGCACCGCGTTCGAGAGGCTGACCGCCCTCGCCTACCCGGAGGGCCATCCCTACCACCACACGCCGATCGGCTCCATGGCCGACCTGGACGCGGCGACCCTGGAGGACGCGCGCGCCTTCTTCCGTACGTACTACGCGCCCAACAACGCGGTGCTGTCGGTGGTCGGCGACATCGACCCGGAGCAGACGCTCGCCTGGATCGAGAAGTACTTCGGTTCCATCGCCTCCCACGACGGGAAGCCCGCCCCGCGCGACGGCACCCTGCCCGAGACCATCGGCGAGCAGTTGCGCGAGGTCGTGGAGGAGGAGGTCCCCGCGCGCGCCCTGATGGCCGCCTACCGGCTGCCGAACGACGGCACGCGCGCGTGCGACGCGGCCGACCTGGCGCTGACCGTCCTCGGCGGCGGCGAGTCCTCCCGCCTGTACAACCGGCTCGTACGGCGCGACCGTACGGCTGTGGCGGCCGGCTTCGGTCTGCTGCGGCTGGCGGGTGCGCCCTCCCTGGGCTGGCTGGACGTGAAGACCTCAGGTGACGTCGAGGTGCCGGTCATCGAGACCGCCATCGACGAGGAGCTCGCCCGGTTCGCCGAGGAAGGCCCCACGCCCGAGGAAATGGAGCGCGCCCAGGCCCAGTTGGAGCGCGAGTGGCTGGACCGGCTCGGTACGGTCGCGGGCCGTGCCGACGAACTGTGCCGCTACGCCGTCCTGTTCGGTGACCCGCAGCTCGCCCTCACCGCCGTGCACCGCGTGCTGGAGGTGACGGCAGAGGAGGTCCAGGAGGTCGCCAAGGCCCGGCTGCGCCCCGACAACCGGGCCGTGCTGGTCTATGAGCCCATCGAGGGCACCGAGAACCCCGCCGACGAGGACGAGAACGAGGAGGCGGCCAAGTGACCGAGCTCGCCACGATGGACTTCCACCCCCAGCCGCAGGCCGGCGAGGCGCGGCCGTGGGCGTTCCCGGCCCCCGAGCGCGCGACGCTCGACAACGGCCTGACGGTCCTGCGCTGCCACCGCCCCGGCCAGCAGGTCGTCGCCGTCGAGGTACTCCTGGACGCGCCCCTGGACGCCGAACCGGCCGGTCTCGACGGCGTGGCCACGATCATGGCCCGCGCCTTCTCCGAGGGCACCGACAAGCTCTCCGCCGAGGAGTTCGCCGCCGAGCTGGAGCGCAGCGGCGCCACCCTCGACGCGCACGCCGACCACCCCGGTGTCCGGCTGAGCCTCGAAGTGCCGGTCTCCCGCCTGCCCAAGGCGCTCGACCTGCTCGCCGACGCCCTCAGGGCACCCGCGTTCGCCGACAGTGAGGTCGAGCGCCTCGTCCGCAACCGGCTCGACGAGATCCCGCACGAGCTGGCCAACCCCTCCCGCCGGGCCGCCAAGGAACTCTCCAGGGAGCTGTTCCCTGCGACGGCGCGCATGTCGCGTCCGCGCCAGGGCACCGAGGAGACGGTCACCGCGATCGACTCCGCGGCGGTTCGCGCCTTCTACGAGAAGCACGTCCGCCCCGCCACCGCGACCGCCGTCGTCGTCGGTGACCTCACCGGCATCGACCTCGACGCGCTGCTCGGCGACACCCTGGGCGCCTGGACCGGCTTCCAGGCCGAGCCCCGGCCGGTGCCGCCCGTGACCGCAGACGACACGGGCCGGGTCGTCATCGTGGACCGTCCCGGCGCCGTCCAGACGCAGCTGCTCATCGGCCGCGTGGGCCCCGACCGGCACGACCGCGTGTGGCCCGCGCGCGTGCTGGGCACCTACTGCCTCGGCGGCACCCTCACCTCGCGCCTGGACCGCGTCCTGCGCGAGGAGAAGGGATACACCTACGGCGTGCGGGCGTTCGGGCAGGTGCTGCGCTCCGCCCCGGACGGCACCGGCGCCGCGATGCTCGCCATCAGCGGCTCCGTGGACACGCCCAACACGGGCCCCGCCCTCCAGGACCTGTGGACGGTGCTCCGCACGCTCGCCGAAGGCGGGCTCACCGACGCCGAGCGCGATGTCGCCGTACAGAACCTGGTCGGTGTGGCGCCGTTGAAGTACGAGACCGCGGCGGCCGTCGCGGGCACGCTGGCCGACCAGGTCGAGCAGCACCTGCCCGACGACTACCAGGCGACGCTCTACCAGCAGCTCGCCGCGACCGGCACGGTGGAGGCCACGGCGGCGGTCGTGAGCGCCTTCCCGGTGGACCGTCTGGTGACGGTCCTCGTCGGGGACGCGGCTCAGATCAAGGAGCCCGTGGAGGCCCTCGGCATCGGCGAAGTCACCGTCGTCTCCGCCGAGTAGCGGACCGGCCGGCCGGCGGCCGGAGACGCCTGCGGGGCCCTGGTGACTGAGGAGTCGTCAGGGCCGCCGTATGTCCGAATTGAGGGAGAGCAATCCTGTCTGCTCTGTGGCGTGCGCTACAAAAAGCGTGATCCGTTTGAGGATTGAAAGCGGCCGCGTCTAGCGTCATGCCGGCTGTCCGTCAGGCACCGCGCCGCATCCGCGGCACCGGGCAGTCATCGCCGAGTCCCCGTATGGCGCGAGCCAGGGGAGCCGGGGACCCACCATGAGTCCCTGGGGTGAATCGGACGCCCGCGCGCCAGCGAGGGGGTCCGTAGGAGACCTTCCTGCTCCGAACCCGTCAGCTAACCCGGTAGGCGAGAAGGAAGGAAAGGACCAGCCACTTCATGGCGTTCACCCGCGCCGCCGGGAAGCACCGTCGTCCCAGCCGGATGCACCGCACCACCGTTCGCGCGGCGGGCGTCGCCGCGCTCGCCACCACCGGTGTCGTCGGCACCCTGGCCGCTCCCGCGCTCGCCGCGGAGCCCTCTGTCGAGCAGACCGGCCTCACCCCGGTCATCACCATCGGTGACTCGCTCGCCGAGAAGATCGACGCCCAGGCGGCCGCCCAGCAGCAGGCCGCCGAGGACACCGCGCGCAGGGAGGCCGCCGAGGCCGCCGCGCGCAAGGAGGCCGCGGCAGCCGCAGAGAAGGCCCGCGAGGCCAAGGAGCGTGCCACGCGCGAGGCCGAGCGCAAGCGCCTCAACACCTTCGTGCTGCCCGTCACCGGCTCGTACGTCTCCACCGGCTACCAGGCCAGCAGCGGGCTGTGGGCCTCCGGCACCCACACCGGCATCGACTTCCACGCGGCGAGCGGCACGTCCGTGCACGCGGTCGGCTCGGGCACGGTCGTCGAGGCCGGCTGGGGCGGCGCGTACGGCAACAACATCGTGATCAAGATGATCGACGGGACGTACACGCAGTACGGTCACCTGTCGTCCATCGGCGTCTCGGTGGGTCAGACGGTCACTCCCGGCCAGCAGATCGGCCTGTCCGGCGCGACCGGCAACACCACCGGCCCGCACCTGCACTTCGAGGCCCGTACGACGGCGGAGTACGGCTCGGACATCGACCCGGTCGCCTACCTCCGTTCGCACGGCGTGAGCGTCTGACAACCCGTCGCCGCGCAGGCCGGGCCGCCGTCAGCGGCGCGTACCGGCCCCCGCGAGCACCGACCGTCCCGCGACGGACTGCGGCACTTCCCGAAGCCCCGGCTCTCCAGCCGGGGCTTTCGGTGTTTCCGGCCCCCTGCTGTCCAAAAAATATCCATGGATTCCGGTCCGCCGTCGGAAATTCCCGCTCATTGCAATAGAGTCACTGGACAAGCGTCAATCGTCGACGTTTCACGGGGATTAAGGCGGAGGTCGGTCATGCGTATTCCGGCGCACTCGGTGTGCACGGCGATCCGGGACGACATCGTCGCCGGTGTCTACGAGCGTGGCAGCCGCCTCACCGAGGAACTGCTCGCCCGCCGCTACGGCGTCTCCCGCGTCCCCGTCCGTGAAGCCCTGCGCACCCTGGAGGCCGAGGGGTTCGTGGTGACCCGGCGGCACGCGGGCGCGTGCGTCGCGGAACCCACCGAGCAGGAGGGTGCCGACCTCCTGGAGATGCGCATGCTCCTGGAGCCGCTGGGTGCCTCACGCGCCGCGCAGCGGCGTACCGAGGCCCATCTGAAGGTGCTGCGCGGCCTGGTCAGGTTGGGCCAGGAGCGGGCCAGGCGGGGCAACAGCGAGGACCTGCGCTCCCTGGGTGGCTGGTTCCACGAGACGCTCGCCCAGGCCTCCGGCAGCCCGGCGCTGACCTCGATGCTGACCCAGCTGCGTCACAAGATCGCCTGGATGTTCGTGCTGGACGCGCCCGCCGACCCGGTGGACTCCTGGGCGGAGCACGGCGCGATCGTGGACGCCGTGGCGCGCGGCGACAGCGAGCGCGCGCGGGCGGTCACGGCGCTGCACACGGAGCGCGCGACGACCGCGCACCGGTTGCGTTTCGGCGCGGGCGGCGACCGCACCGACCGTGTGAGGAACTCGCAACCTCCCGTAAACATGTCGGGTCTGCGGCATTAACACGGGCACCGTATACAAAGAAGTGCTATTCGGCGGCCGATATTTGTGCTGCCCTTTTTCGCGTGTCCCGGTGAATTCCGTGCCCGCGGCATTTGCGTGTCCGTGGCGGCGACGTAAGCCGTGCTCGCGGTAAAAGCATCCGCCCGTACCGGAAAACGGCGCAGCCGCGCCGACCGGAAAGGCCGACGCGGCTGCGGGTGTGGAGCGGAGGCCCTCAGACGGTCTCGGGGAGCTCCTCGAGGCCCTCGGCCACCAGCTTCGCGAGGCGGTCGAGCGCGGCGTCCGCGCCCTCCGCGTCGGAGGCGAGGACGATCTCCTCGCCACCCTGGGCGCCCAGGCCCAGGACAGCCAGCATGGAGGCCGCGTTGACGGGGTTGCCGTCGGCCTTGGCGATCGTCACGGGGACACCTGTGGCCGTGGTGGCCCGGACGAAGATGGAGGCGGGGCGGGCGTGGAGGCCCTCCGCCCAGCCGACGTTGACGCGGCGCTCAGCCATGTGATGCTGCCCTTCAGTGCTCAGGGTTGTCTAGACCAGTTTCCCATACCGTGAAGCATGCCCGAGGAGGGTGTCGTCCCGCCCCTCGGTGACGTCGGACCGCGGCCTCGGTCCGACGTCCGTCCTCCACAGACTGCCTCGCGCCGTTGTCGTACGCGAGCCGTACTCTGGGGCCCATGCAGACCTCGCCGGACCGGCACGAGTACCCCGCTCACTGGGAGGCCGACGTGGTGCTGCGCGACGGGGGTACCGCGCGCATCCGGCCCATCACCGTCGACGACGCCGAGCGCCTGGTCAGCTTCTACGAGCAGGTGTCGGAGGAGTCGAAGTACTACCGCTTCTTCGCGCCCTACCCTCGCCTGTCCGCCAAGGACGTCCACCGCTTCACGCACCACGACTTCGTGGACCGGGTGGGACTCGCGGCCACCATCGGCGGCGAGTTCATCGCCACCGTACGCTACGACCGCATCGGCGCCGACGGCATGGCCGCCTCGGCGCCCGCCGACGAGGCCGAGGTCGCCTTCCTGGTACAGGACGCCCACCAGGGGCGCGGGGTGGCCTCCACGCTCCTCGAACACATCGCGGCCGTCGCGCGCGAGCGCGGCATCCGCCGCTTCACCGCCGAGGTGCTGCCCGCCAACACCAAGATGATCAAGGTGTTCACGGACGCCGGCTACACGCAGAAGCGCAGCTTCGAGGACGGCGTCGTCCACCTGGAGTTCGACCTCGAACCCACCGACCGCTCGCTGGCCGTGCAGCGCGCGCGGGAACAGCGCGCCGAGGCGCACTCGGTAGGGCGGCTGCTGGCACCAGGCTCCGTCGCCGTCGTCGGAGCCGGCCGCGCCCCCGGCGGCGTGGGCCGCGGCGTCCTCGACAACCTCAGGGGCGCCGGCTTCACCGGCAGCCTCTACGCCGTGAACAAGGCCTTCCCCGAGGAGCAGAAGGAGCTCGACGGCATCCCCGCGTACCGCTCGGTGCGTGACGTGGACGGGCCCGTCGACGTGGCGGTCGTCGCGGTGCCGGCCGAGCACGTGCCCGAGGCCGTCGCCGAGTGCGGCGCGCACGGGGTGCAGGGACTCGTCGTGCTCTCCTCCGGGTACGCCGAGAGCGGCCCCGAAGGGCGTGAGCGCCAGCGTGAACTCGTCCGGCACGCGCGCGCGTACGGGATGCGGATCATCGGGCCCAACGCCTTCGGGATCATCAACACCTCGCCGCGGACCCGGCTCAACGCCTCCCTCGCTCCCGAGATGCCGCGGCCGGGGCGGATCGGGCTGTTCGCGCAGTCCGGCGCCATCGGTATCGCCCTGCTGTCCCGGCTGCACCGGCGCGGTGGAGGGGTCACCGGCACCACGGGAGTGTCCACCTTCGTGTCCTCCGGCAACCGGGCCGACGTCTCCGGCAACGACGTACTCCAGTACTGGTACGACGACCCGGACACCGACGTCGCCCTCATGTACCTGGAGTCCATCGGCAACCCCCGCAAGTTCACCCGCCTCGCGCGGCGTACGGCCGCGGCGAAACCGCTGGTCGTGGTGCAGGGCGCCGGTTCGGCCCCGCAGGGACACGCCGTCCGTGCGACGCGGCTGCCGCACGCGACGGTGTCCGCGCTGCTCCGCCAGGCCGGGGTGATCCGCGTGGAGACGATCACCGAACTCGTGGACACCGGCCTGCTGCTCGCACGGCAGCCGCTGCCGACAGGGCCCCGGGTGGCGATCCTCGGGAACTCCGAGTCGCTGGGGCTGCTGACCTACGACGCGTGTCTGTCCGAGGGGCTGCGGCCGCTGAGCCCGCTGGACCTGACGACCGGCGCGTCCCCGGGCGACTTCCGCTCGGCGCTGTCGCGCGCGCTGGCCGACGACACGTGCGACGCGGTGGTCGTGACGGCCATTCCGGCGGTGGGGGAGGGGTCCGCGGGGGACGCCGCTCTGGCCGAGGCCCTGCGGGCGGCCGCCGACGAGGTCCCCGGGAAGCCGGTGCTGGTGGTCCACGTCGAACTCGGTGGTCTCGCCGAGGCGCTGTCGGCCGCGGCCAGTACCGCCCCGCAGGCGGCCCCGGCCTCCCTCGCCCCGGACCGGCCGACGACTGCGGGGCCCACGCGCCCCCGGACGACGGACACCACGCCACCCCCGACCGCCGGCACCACGCAGCCCGCCACCCCGGGTTCCACGCATCCGACCGCCGCCGACCCGCCCCCGTCGGTTCGCGCCACGCCGCTGTCACCTGTGCAGTCACCGACCGCACCCCCGCCCGGGGCCGTCGCCGAGTCCTGCTCACGGCTCATCCCGGCCTACCCGGCGGCCGAACGCGCGGTGCGGGCCCTCGCCGAAGCCGTGCGGTACGCGCAGTGGCGGCGGGAGGCCGCCGAGCCGGGCCGGGTGCCCGAGTACGAGGACATCGACGAGAAGCGGGCCGCCGGGTTGATCGGCGGGCTCCTCGCCCGCGGGGAGGGGCGCACGCTCGGCCTCGAGGAGACCTGCGACCTGCTCGCCACCTACGGCGTCCAGGTGCACCGCGCCCTGCCCGCACCCACCCCCGACGCCGCCGCCGAAGCCGCCCGCGTCCTCGGCTACCCCGTGGCCCTCAAGGCCACCGCCCCGCACCTGCGGCACCGCGCCGACCTGGGCGGCGTACGGCTGGATCTCGCGGACGAAGAGCAACTGCGTCGCGCGTACGCCGAGTTGACGGAGCTGTTCGGAGAGCCGGAGGGGCTGCGTCCGGTCGTCCAGGGAATGGCCCCGCGCGGGGTGGACACGGTGGTACGCGCGGTCATCGACCCGGCGGCCGGAGCGGTGCTGTCGTTCGGGCTCGCCGGCGCCGCCTCGCAACTGCTCGGGGACATGGCGCACCGGCTGGTTCCGGTCACCGACCGGGAGGCGACCTCACTGGTGCGGTCGATCCGGACGGCTCCGCTCCTGTTCGGCTGGCGCGGGTCCACACCGGTCGACACCCCCGCGCTGGAGGAGCTGCTTCTGCGGGTGTCGCGGCTGGTCGACGACCATCCGGAGGTCGTCGAGATCACCCTGGAGCCGGTCGTGGTCGCCCCGCGCGGCCTGAGCGTGCTCGGCGCCTCCGTGCGCCTGGCCCCGCCGCCCGCCCGCGACGACCTGGGTCCGCGCACCCTCCCGGTGTACTGACCGGTCGGCCGCGGGAGCGACCGGCCGGGCCGCCGGCGAACCGCCGGTCGACCGGTCGCGCGGGGCACTGAGCGACGTTTCCTGTGTACGGAGCGGTGCCTCGCAGTCAGTGCGCCACCGTAGGATGGACGTCATGGCCAAGACCAGTACGACGACCCAGGGGCTGCGTGCGGCGATCGAGCGCAGCGGCTACTACCCGGCCCTCGTGGCCGAGGCGGTGGAGGCCGCCGTGGGCGGCGAGCCCATCCGGTCGTACCTGGTCCACCAGGAGACGACGTTCGACCAGAACGAGGTGCGCCGGCATGTGACCGTGCTCGTCCTCACCGGCAACCGTTTCATCGTCAGCCACACCGACGAGCAGGCCGCGGACAGCACCTCTCCCACGCCGTACGCCACCACGTCCACCGAGTCCGTGAAGATCGGCCGGATCTCTTCGGTCGTGGTCAGCCGCGTCGTCGCCAACCCGGAGTCGTACACGCCGGGCACGCTGCCCCGCGAGATCGTGCTGACCATCGGCTGGGGCGCCGTCTCCCGGATCGACCTGGAGCCGGCCGCCTGCGGCGACCCCGACTGCGAGGCCGACCACGGCTACACGGGCAGTTCCACGGCGGACGACCTCAGCCTGCGGGTCAGCGAGGCGGGGGACGGCCCGGAGACCGTGCGCCAGGCCCTCACCTTCGCGCAGGCCATCTCCGAGGCGACCGCGGACGTGCCCCGCTGATGGCGCAGCCCGCCGCGTGGGACCACTTCCCGGAACCCCTCGCCGTCGACTCCGCGCCGGTCCCGGAGTACGGCTCCGGTTCCCTCGCCGACCTGCTGCCCACGCTGGCGGCGGGCATGGCCGTACCGGGAACGACCGCCACGATCACCGAGTTGACCGCCGCCGACCGCAACTGCGTCTTCCTGGTCGACGGGCTCGGCTGGGAGCAGCTGCGAGCCCACCCGGACGAGGCGCCCTTCATGACCTCGCTCCTCGCCAGCTCGCGCGGAGGCACCGGACGCCCCCTGACCACCGGCTACCCGGCGACCACCGCGACCTCCCTCGCCTCCGTCGGCACCGGCCGCCCGCCCGGCGCGCACGGTCTGCCCGGGTACACCGTGCGCAACCCGGAGACCGGCGCCCTGATGAACCAGCTGCGCTGGCAGCCGTGGACGTCGCCGAGCGCCTGGCAGCCGTACCCCACCGTCTTCCAGCTGGCCGACGCGGCCGGTGTGCACGCCGCCCAGGTGTCCTCGCCCACCTTCCAGAACACCCCGCTGACCAAGGTCGCGCTCAGTGGCGGAACGTTCCACGGACGGTTGACCGGTGAGGAGCGCATGGACCTCGCGGCCGAACAACTGGCCCTGGGCGACCGCTCCCTGGTCTACACGTACTACGCCGAACTCGACGGCGCCGGACACCGCTTCGGCGTCGACTCGGACTCCTGGCGCGGCCAGCTCATGCACGTCGACCGCCTCGTCCAGCGGCTGGCCGAGCAGCTGCCGCCGCGCACCGCGCTCTACGTCACCGCCGACCACGGCATGATCGACGTGCCCTTCGACGAACAGCACCGCATCGACTTCGACGAGGACTGGGAGCTGCGCGCCGGGGTCGCCCTGCTGGGCGGCGAGGGCCGCGCCCGCCACGTCTACGCCGTACCGGGTGCTGCGAGCGACGTCCTGACCTGCTGGCGCGAGGTCCTCGGCGAGCAGTTCTGGGTGGCCTCGCGGGACGAGGCGATCGCGGCCGGATGGTTCGGGCCGCCCGACGGGTGCGACGCGCGCGTGTACGACCGCATCGGCGACGTGGTCGCCGCCGCGCGCGACGACGTCCTGATCATCGCCTCCGAGCGGGAGCCCAAGGAGTCGGCGATGGTCGGCAACCACGGCTCGATGACCCCTGCCGAACAGCTGGTCCCGCTGCTCGAAGTACGCTCCTGACGTCTCACCCCCAGCCCCCCCGTTGCCGAAAGGTGCTCAACCTCCCATGTCCGAGCTGGTGTTCTTCTCCGGAACCATGGACTGCGGGAAGTCCACCCTGGCTCTGCAGATCGAGCACAACCGCTCGGCGCGCGGCCTGGTGGGCGTGATCTTCACCCGTGACGACCGGGCGGGTGAGGGCAAACTGTCCTCCCGCCTCGGCCTGGTGACGGACGCGGTCGAGGTCGAGGACGGGCAGGACCTGTACGGCTACCTCGTCGACCACCTGTCACAGGGCGGCCGCGCGGACTACGTCATCGCGGACGAGGCACAGTTCCTGGCACCGGAACAGATCGACCAGCTCGCGCGCCTGGTCGACGACGTGGGCCTGGACGTCTACGCCTTCGGCATCACGACCGACTTCCGCTCCAAGCTCTTCCCCGGCTCGCAGCGTCTGGTGGAGCTGGCCGACCGGGTCGAGGTGCTCCAGGTGGAGGCCCTGTGCTGGTGCGGCGCCCGGGCCACGCACAACGCGCGTACGACAGGCGGCGAAATGGTGGTGGAGGGCGAGCAGGTGGTCGTCGGAGACGTCAACCAGGCGGATGCCGTCGGCTACGAGGTGCTGTGCCGCCGGCACCACCGGCGCCGCATGACGGCCGCCACGGCGCGGGCGGCGGCACTGTCGCCGGATGTGCTGCCCAGGCCCGACATACTGCCGGTGTCGTCGGCCTAGAGCGGATCGCGGACGCCCCGCCCGCGCCCGGCGACGCCCTGCCCGCGGACCGCGACGCCCTGCCCGCGGACCGCGACGCCCCGCCCGCGCCCGGCGGTGGCCCTGCGGTGGCCTGGTCGCCACCCGCGCCGGCGCCGGATCAGCTCGGGTGCTCCAGCAGGGAGAACCTGGCCCCCTCGGGGTCGGCCACCGCGGCCACCCGCCCGTGGGCGCTGTCCCGGGGCGGCTCCAGGAGATGCCCTCCCAGGTCGACGAGCCTGCCGACCGCCTCGTCGGCGTCGGCGACGGCGAAGTACGTCATCCAGTGCGGGCCCCGCTCGCGCGGCAGGGCGTCGCCCACCCCGTGCAGGCCGGCCACCGCACGGCCCTCGATGTGCAGGCTCACGTAGTCGACGTCGTCGGGGCCCTCCGCCTCCTCCACGTAACCGAACACGGCCTCGTAGAACTTGGCGACGTCCGCCGTCTCCGAGGTCACCAGTTCGTTCCAGGCGGGCGCGCCGGGCACGCCGGTGATGGTCATGCCCAGGCGGGCCAGCGGCTGCCAGACGCCGAACACCGCACCGGACGGGTCGGAGCAGATCGCCAGACGCCCGTCCTCCGCGGCGTCCAGCGGGCCCACGCCGAGGGTGCCGCCGCACAGCCGGACCGTTTCAGCGGTCAGGTCCACGTCCTCGGAGGCGAGGTACGGGGTCCAGGCGACCGGTAGATGACGGTCGGGCGGCAGCTGGCCGATGCCCGCCACCTCATGGCCGTCCAGCAGGGCCCGCACATAGGGGCCGAGCTGGTGCGGGCCGGGCTGGAACTCCCAGCCGAACAGCGATCCGTAGAAGTCCTGCGTCGCTTCCAGCCCGTGCACCATCAGACTTACCCAGCAGGGTGTGCCGGGCGCGTACCGAGCGTGCGTGTCGCCGTTCCGGCCGGCCGACCCACGTGCTTCGGTCATCGCCACTCTCTCTTCTCGGCCCCTCGCGGTGGCCGTGTCGCGTCCGTTGTCCGGACCCTGTGCCGATGCTCGCACCGCGCGCGGTGCGAGGGCTCCGGGCGCGCCGCACGGATGCGGTGCCCGAGACCGGAGAATGCCCGGTGTGTGGCTTCTCGTCCTCATCGGTGCGGTTGCCGACGGATGTCGATCGGCTGTACAGCATGTGCCCGATCCCGTACGCCTCGTGACCGGAGCTGTCCGGCCGAGCAGAGTAGCCGGAGCCGGGCGATGCGGCCACCCCGTGCGCGAGGATGGTGACCATGAACGCCATCATCTCCGCATCCCGACTCGAGAGCGACCTGGCAGGGCAGAACCCGCCGGTACTGCTCGACGTCCGCTGGCAGCTCAGCGTGGCCAGGGCGGCCGGTGAACCACCCTTCGACGGCCGTGCCGCCTACCGGGCCGGGCACCTGCCGGGCGCGGTCTACGTCGACCTGGACAGGGAACTCGCGGGCGCTCCCGGCGCCGCCGGACGTCATCCGCTGCCGGACGTCGCGGAGTTCGGTGCTGCCATGCGCCGGGCCGGTGTGTCGTCCGGAAGACCGGTCGTGGTGTACGACGGGGGGCAGGGCTGGGCGGCGGCCCGCGCATGGTGGTTGCTGCGCTGGACGGGTCACCCGGACGTGCGAGTGCTCGACGGCGGATTGACGGCCTGGGAAGGGTCGCTGGAGACGGCGGCGCCGCCGTCCGTGGCGCCGGGTGACTTCGAACCCGTGCCCGGGGCGGTGGGGTTGCTCGACGCGGACGGGGCCGCGGCACTGGCGCGGTCCGGCGTGCTGCTCGACGCGCGTGCGGGGGAGCGGTACCGCGGCGAGGTGGAGCCGATCGACCGGGTCGGTGGTCACATCCCCGGCGCCGTCTCCGCGCCCACGACACTGAACGTGGGAACGGACGGGCGCTTCCTGCCCACGGAGGAACTGGCCGCGCGTTTCATGGAACTCGGGGCGTCCGAGGGGGCGGACGTCGGCGTGTACTGCGGCTCCGGGGTCTCCGGCGCGCACGAGGTGCTGGCGCTCGCGGTGGCGGGCATCCCGGCCGCGCTGTACGTGGGTTCGTGGTCGCAGTGGTCGTCGGACCCCGAACGGCCGGTTGCCGTGGGCCCCGACCCGCAGTAGCGGGCGGCACGGCGGGGTCCCGGCGCGACGGAGGGCCCGGACGACGGAGGGCCGGCGCGCGACGCACGGCGGGGTCCGACGCGTGGGGCGTAGGGCGATGGGGTCGTGGGACGTATGGGGTCGTACGACGCGGGAGGGCCCACCGCCGACCAGCGGTGGGCCCTCCCGCGTGGAACTCGCCTACTCCTGCTTCTTGCGCCGGGTTCCGAACACGATCTCGTCCCAGCTCGGGACGGCCGCGCGGCGGCCCGGCCGGACGCCGTCCGCCTCGGCCTGGCGGTCCGTCGCGCCGACGAGACGGTCACGGTGGCTGCCGACGGAACGGGGCATGAGGACGTCCGCGTAGGCCGAACCGGCACCGGCCGAGGCCGCGGGGGCCGGGGGCTCCTCCGCGTCCGGCTCGGGGTCGGGCTCCTCCTCCACGGGGGGCTCCGCCGGGCGCTCCGGCACCACCAGGTCGCCCCGGAAGCTGGGCACCGCCTCCAGCAGGCTGGTCAGCGAGTCCCGTTCGCTCGTGCTCTCCTCTACCGGCTCCGGCGACGGCAGGACGGGACGCTCCAGCGCGCGGTCGAGGGCGCGGTCCAGCGGACGGTCACGGGGCAGCCGGGCGATGCGCGGTACGAAGGGAAAGCTGGGCTCCGGCGCGGCGAGGTCCTCGGACTCGCCGATCAGCGAGCGTGCCTCCTCGTCGACGGCCTGGACGAGCCGCCGGGGCGGGTCGTAGGTCCAGCTCGCCGAGTGCGGTTCGCCCGCGACCAGGTAGACGAGCAGGACCTCCCAGGTGCCGTCGTCGCGGCGCCAGGAGTCCCACTGGACGGTGTCCTTCTCGGCGCCACGCAGCAGCAGACGCTCCTGCACGGCCTCGCCGAGCTGGGGTCCGGCGTTCTCACCGGGCCGGCGGACGGGTGTCTTGCGGGCCCGCTCGGCCATGAAGGCGCGCTCGGCGAGCACGGGGCCCTCGAAGCGCCGTACGCGGTCGACGGGGATACCGGCGAGTTGGGCGACCTCTTCCGCGGTCGCACCCGCTCGTATCCGCGCCTGGATGTCTCGGGGGCGGAGATGGCTCTCCACCTCGATCTCGATCTGGCCGAGGCGGGGACGGTCGCCGCGTACGGCGGCGCGCAGACGCTCGTCAATCGGAAGCGTGTACTCCGTGCTGTCCGCAGCCTTCAGCACCAGCCGTGTGCCGTCATTGGAGACGGCCACGACACGCAGTTCGGGCATGGGGACCTCCCGGGTGGTGCCTGCCGACGTCACGTGCGTCGCTGCTTCCGCTAGTCGAGTGTGGCCTGCCCGGGTGCAGCCTGCCACAACCTTGCCGAGTTGCCCGGCGTGTCGGGCGCGGGCCCAGTCACGCCGTTATGGCACGGTTACCTGTTCGCAACGCTAAGTGACCAACTCCGTCACCCTGTGCAACTGGCCCCCTCCTGGCGGTCCTTGAAGGCCACGGACGCCCTGGCGGGAGACTTGACCCAGGGCTCGCCACAGTACTCCATTCGGACCACCTGCGTGGATTGGCACGCCGCCGAACTTCATGCGAGGGACGGGACTTGGTCGTCTCCCCGGGACTTCCGGGATCTTGGAAGTGGCGTACTTCACGCAACCGCCAGAAACGGAGACAATCGTTTCGCGGCCTCGCTCCTGTGGCCCGGGTCCCCTCGTCCCCTGGGTCACGGCGGTCTCCGCCGTCACGGGGACCTCAGGTGTCATGTTCGCCTCTGCCGTCATGAGGACCCCGCATGTCACAGGGGCCCTGGCCGTCACGCACCCAGCACCCTGCGCAGGTAGTCGTTCTGGAACAGCCGGTCCGGGTCGAGCCGGTCCCGCAGGGCGGTGAACTCACCGAAGCGGGGGTAGACCCCGGCGAAGTACTCGGCGTCCCGGGTGTGCACCTTGCCCCAGTGCGGCCGGCCCTCGTGCGCGGTGAAGATGCGCTCCGCGGCGGTGAAGTACGCCTGATAGGGGGTGCCCTTGAACATGTGGACGGCGATGTAGGCGCTGTCCCGGCCCGAGGCGGTGGACAGCGCGATGTCGTCGGCCGGAGCGGTGCGCACCTCGACCGGGAAGGAGACCCGGAGCCCGGAGCGGTCGACCATGGTCCGCAACTCGCGCAGCACCTCGGTGACGGCCTTGCGCGGTACCGCGTACTCCATCTCCACGAAGCGCACCCGGCGCGGCGAGGTGAACACCTTGTACGGGATGTCGGTGTACGTCCGGGCGGACAGGGCCCTGCTGGAGATCCGGGAGATCGCCGGGATGGTGGCGGGCGCCGCGCGGCCGACCAGCTGGGCCGCCTGGAAGACGCCGTTGGAGAGGAGTTCGTCCTCGATCCAGCCCGCGACCGGGCTCACCGGCTTCGCCGGGCCGGCGCTGCGGTTGTTGCGCTTGGTGTTGGTGCTGCCGGTGTGCGGGAACCAGTAGAACTCGAAGTGCTCGTTCTCGGCCCACAGTTCGTCGAAGTCCGACAGGACCCGGTCGAAGGGCATCGGCTCCTCGCGGGCCGTGAGCAGGAAGACCGGCTCCACGGCGAACGTGATCGCGGTGACGATGCCGAGCGCGCCCAGTCCGATGCGGGCGGCCGCGAAGACGTCCGGGTTCTCCTTCTCGGAGCAGCTGAGCACCGAGCCGTCGGCCGTGACCAGTTCGAGCGCCGTGATCTGGGCGGCGATCGACGCCGACTCGCGGCCCGTGCCGTGCGTGCCGGTGCTGGTGGCCCCGGAGACCGTCTGTTCCATGATGTCGCCCATGTTGGTGAGCGACAGGCCCTCGCGCGCGAGAGCCATGTTGAGCCTCTTGAGCGGAGTGCCGGCCTCGACCGTGACCGTCCCGGCCACCCGGTCGATGGTGCGTATACCGGTCAACAGTTGAGGGCGGATCAACACACCGTCGGTGGCGGCGATGGACGTGAAGGAGTGCCCGGTGCCGACGGCCTTCACCTTCAGACCGTCCTCGGCGGCCCGGCGTACGGCCGCGGAGAGCTCCTCGACCGAGGCGGGGGTGACCTCCCGCGCGGGACGGGCGGCGACGTTGCCTCCCCAGTTACGCCACGTGCCGTTCTTCCCGCTCGCTGTCCTGCTCAACGGTGCCTCCCCGACGCGGAACCGGCCTGTTGAGCCGGCGGTACCCGAGGAAACCGACCGCGACCGCGACGGCTCCGGACACCGCCGGAACCCCGTACCCCGCACGCGCGCCGGCCGCGTCGATGACCCAGCCGGCCACGGAGGAGCCGAGCGCCACCCCGACCGCGAGCCCCGTGCTCACCCAGGTCATGCCCTCGGTCAGTCGCGCGCGTGGTACGTGCTTTTCGATGAGAGACATCGTCGTGATCATCGTGGGAGCGATGGACAGGCCCGCAGCGAACAGCGCCACGGCCAGAAACGGCAAGTTTCCGACCAGTAGGAGGGGGATCATACTCACGGCCATGGTGCACACGCCCAGCAGCCAGCGACGTTCGGGCGCCCCCTTGAAGTGCAGCAGCCCGAACACGATCCCCGCGAGGCAGGAGCCCGCCGCGTACAGCGCGAGCACGACGCTCGCCGCGCTCTTGTGCCCCTGCTCGTCGGCGAAGGCGACGGTCACCACGTCGACCGCACCGAAGATCGCGCCGGTCGCCACGAAGGTGGCCACCAGGACCTGCAGACCGGGAGCGCCCAGCGCGGAGCCGCCCCCGCGGTGGTCACGCGGATGCGGGGCGGGTTCGGTGGCGCGCTGCGCGGTCAGCCAGAAGACGCCCACGGCCAGGAAGCAGGCCGCGAGCAGGGGGCCGGCCTCCGGGAACCAGGCCGTCGACAGCCCGATGGAGATGATCGGCCCGAAGATGAAGCAGACCTCGTCCACCACGGACTCCAGGGAGTACGCGGTGTGCAGTTGCGGGGTGCCCCGGTAGACCGCTGCCCAGCGGGCCCTGACCATCGCGCCGAGGCTCGGCACGGAGCCGATGCCGGCGGCGCAGACGAACAGCACCCAGTCCGGCCACGCGTAGTGCGCGGCGAGCAGCAGCCCCGCCGACGCGAGGAGCGCGACCAGCGTCGCCGGCCGCAGGACTCGCCGCTGCCCGTGCAGGTCGACCAGCCGGGAGATCTGCGGGCCGACCGCGGCCGCGGCGAGCGCCATGGTGGCCGACAGAGCGCCCGCCAGTCCGTACCGTCCGGTCAGCTGGGACACCATCGTCACCACGCCGATGCCCATCATCGACAGCGGCATCCGGCCGACGAGACCCGCGGCGGAGAAGGCCGTCGAGCCTGGGGCGGCGAACAGGGCGCGGTACGGGCTGGGCACGGGTGTCTCCGGTCGCGGGAGGGAGGGCTCGCCCAGTGCGGCGCACTGACGCCAGTAAGGCGTGAAGGCGGCCATTACAGCTTACGAATAAGGTGACCCTAACGCACCCCCTCGGACGGCTCGGATTCGCTGCCCGCCACCCCGCGCAGCAGGTCGCGTCCCCCGCCCGCCACCCCGCCGTTTCCCGGCTGTCGGTGCCGGGTGGCAGGATCGAGTCATGCCAGACGCGCTCGATGCCACCCCCTACGACGCCCTGCTCCTGCTCTCCTTCGGCGGCCCTGAGGGGCCGGACGACGTGGTCCCGTTCCTGGAGAACGTCACGCGCGGGCGCGGCATCCCCAGGGAACGCCTGAAGGAGGTCGGACAGCACTACTTCCTGTTCGGCGGGGTCAGCCCGATCAACGACCAGAACCGCGCCCTGCTCGACGCCCTGCGCAAGGACTTCGCGGACCACGGGCTGGACCTGCCCGTCTACTGGGGCAACCGCAACTGGGCCCCCTACCTGACGGACACCCTGCGCGAGATGGTCACCGACGGCCGCCGCCGCGTCCTGGTCCTCGCCACCAGCGCCTACGCCTCCTACTCGGGCTGCCGCCAGTACCGCGAGAACCTCGCGGACTCGCTCGCCGCCCTGGAGGCGGAGGGCCTGGAGCTGCCGAAGGTCGACAAGCTGCGGCACTACTTCAACCACGAGGGCTTCCTGGAGCCCATGATCGAGGGCGTGCTGCGCTCCCTGTCGGACCTGCCCGAGGACGTCCGTGACGGCGCCCACATCGCCTTCTCGACCCACTCCATCCCGCTCGCCGCCGCCGACACCTCCGGCCCCGCCGAGGGGCACGGCGACGGCGGCGCGTACGTGCGGCAGCACCTCGACGTCGCGCGGCTGATCGCCGACGCGGTCCGCGAACGCACCGGCGTGGACCACCCGTGGCAGCTCGTCTACCAGTCCCGCTCCGGAGCCCCGCACATCCCGTGGCTCGAACCCGACATCTGCGACCACCTCGAGGAACGGCACGCCGCCGGGGTGCCGGCCGTCGTCATGGCCCCCATCGGGTTCGTCTCCGACCACATGGAGGTCCTCTACGACCTCGACACGGAGGCCACCGCCAAGGCCGCGGAGCTGGGCCTGCCGGTACGCCGCTCGGCCACCGTGGGCGCCGACCCGCGCTTCGCCGCCGCGATCCGCGACCTCGTCCTGGAGCGCTCCGGCATCGAACGCGGACAGGAGGTCACGCCCTGCGCCCTGGGCGCCCTCGGTGCGAGCCACACCCTGTGCCCCGTCGGCTGCTGCCCGGCCCGCGCCCCCCGGCCCGCCGCCGCGGGCGCCGACAGCCCCTACGCGTGAGGATCCCCGTGAGCGACCCCCTGCACCCGCACCTGCTCAAGCTCGCCCGGGAGGCCGCGCGCCGCGCCGGCGAGCTGCTGCGGGACGGCCGCCCCGCCGACCTCGCGGTCGCCGCCACCAAGTCCAGCCCGATCGACGTGGTCACCGAGATGGACATCGCGGCGGAGAAACTGATCACCGACCTGATCTCCGAACACCGCCCGGACGACGGCTTCCTCGGCGAGGAGGGCGCCTCCAGCGAAGGCACGAGCGGCGTCCGCTGGGTGATCGACCCGCTCGACGGCACGGTCAACTACCTGTACGACCTGCCTACTTGGGCCGTCTCCATCGCCGCCGAGCAGGACGGCGAGACCGTCGTCGGCGTCGTCGCGGTCCCGATGCGCGGCGAGACCTACCACGCGGTCCGCGGCGGCGGAGCCTGGGCCACCGGCGCCTGGGCCGGTGAACGCGCACTCGCCTGCCGTCCCGCGCCGCCCCTGGACCAGGCCCTGGTGTCGACCGGCTTCAACTACGTCCTGGAGGTCCGCGCCCACCAGGCCGAGGTCGCCCGGAAGCTGATCCCGCTGCTGCGTGACATCCGGCGCAGTGGCTCGGCCGCGGTCGACCTCTGCGACGTCGCCGCGGGCCGCCTCGACGGCTACTTCGAGCGCGGCCTCCACCCGTGGGACCTCGCCGCGGGGGACCTCATCGCCCGGGAAGCGGGCGCGCTGACCGGTGGACGCCCCGGAGAACCCCCCGCACGCGACCTGGCGATCGCCGCCACCCCGGGGGTCTTCGAGCCCCTCCAGCGGCTCCTGGAGGACTTCGGCGCCTGGCACGACTGAGCCGGATCGCCCGCTCCCCTTCGGGCCGGCGCGCCGGCAGTGACAGAACACGCAGCGGGACCCCGGCGCTGGATTCGCCGGGGTCCCGCTGTCCTGCCGTACGTGCTGAACAGACGCAAGTGCCGTGGCAGGCGACGTTCGCCCCGTCGCGACGCCCGGCACGCTCCCCCACTGCCGTAAGGGCGTGGGAGGTGCCCCCACTCCCGCACCAGCCGAAGACCCGAGTACGTCCAGTACGAGGGCCTCCGGCCGGCACTCCCCAGCCTCCGGCCGGGGGGACCCCCAGAGCACGCACCGGACGCCGCTCCTTCACGGACAAACGTTGCCTGCCACGGCACTAGAACGCGCCGACCTCCACACCGTGCTCGGCGGCGAGGCGGCGCAGGTCGTCGAGCTCGGCCTGTTCCACCTCGACGAGGAAGTAGTCGCCCTCGTCGCGAGCCCGCGTCAGGTCGGACTCGGTCGCCCTTATGCGCTGCCGAAGTCCTGCGGTGAATGCGTCCATGCTGCGCCCCCTCGTCCTGGGTCGTGGGTCGATGGCACGGGGGTGTGCCGTTCGGAAGGGACGATCACGTCTCCACTGGGCGCCCAGCACACTGCCCGTCGTGCTGGGCGGCGACGGTGCCGGACACCCACGCCCACTCTGCGGAAAGCGGGTCGCCGCATACCGCACGGTGGTGCGGTACATGCAGAGCGTGATCGCGGGGTGTAAAGCCGTCCTCCCCCCAGTCCCCTTCACGGAAACCTCAACCCTCGGAGAAAATCTGGCATTCCCGGGCCTCACGCCGGCCCTCAGTGGGCCGCTCACCCGCCTTACCGCCGACTTATGGCCGAAAGGGGCAGGATGGGCGTCAACACACTCACCGAAGCCCCTGCCCGCGCATGCCCGAGAGGCGCCGCGCGGGCGGACACAGGAAGGAAGCGACGTGCGCGTACTCGTCGTCGAGGACGAGCAGCTGCTCGCCGATGCGGTGGCCACCGGACTGCGCCGGGAGGCCATGGCCGTGGACGTCGTGTACGACGGCGCGGCGGCACTGGAGCGCATCGGCGTCAACGACTACGACGTCGTCGTCCTCGACCGTGACCTCCCGCTCGTGCACGGCGACGACGTCTGCCGCAAGATCGTCGAACTCGGCATGCCCACCCGGGTGTTGATGCTCACGGCGTCCGGCGACGTCAGTGACCGCGTCGAGGGCCTGGAGATCGGTGCCGACGACTACCTGCCCAAGCCGTTCGCGTTCAGCGAGCTGACGGCACGGGTGCGGGCCCTGGGGCGGCGCACCAGCGTGCCCCTGCCGCCGGTCCTGGAGCGCGCGGGCATCAAGCTCGACCCCAACCGCCGTGAGGTCTTCCGCGACGGCAAGGAGGTCCAGCTCGCGCCGAAGGAGTTCGCCGTGCTGGAGGTCCTGATGCGCAGCGAGGGCGCCGTCGTCTCGGCGGAGCAGCTGCTGGAGAAGGCGTGGGACGAGAACACCGATCCGTTCACGAACGTCGTTCGGGTGACCGTCATGACGCTGCGCCGCAAGCTGGGCGAGCCCGCGGTGATCGTCACGGTGCCCGGCTCCGGCTACCGGATCTGAGTCCCGTGGCCACCACGCCCGCGCCCCCGCAGGCGCCTCCGAAACCCACCTGGGACCCCCGCAGGCCGATGGCCCAGCCGCTGCCGTGGCTGCGCCCCACGATCCGCATACGGCTCACGCTGCTCTACGGCGGCATGTTCCTGATCGCCGGCATCCTGCTGCTGTCGATCATCTATCTGCTGGCAGCGCAGGCGCTGCGCGCCGGCAACGAGCCGCTCTACACGATCGTCGATTTCAACGCTCTCAAGGTCAAAAGCAACGACTGTCCAGGGATCCCCAACGGCAACCTGCAGTTGGCGGAGTTCAACGACGCCGTCAGCCAGTGCCTCGACCACCAGCGCCAGCACGCCCTCGACAACCTGCTCAGCCGTTCCCTGCTGGCCCTGCTGGGGCTCGCGGTGATCGCCTTCGCCTTCGGCTACGCGATGGCCGGCCGGGTCCTGTCGCCGCTGGGCCGGATCACCCGCACCGCGCGCGCGGTGGCCGGCTCGGACCTGTCCCGCCGTATCGAACTGGACGGCCCGGACGACGAGCTGAAGGAGCTGGCCGACACCTTCGACGACATGCTGGAGCGGTTGCAGCGCGCCTTCACCGCGCAGCAGCGTTTCGTCGGGAACGCCTCGCACGAGCTGAGAACCCCGCTCGCGATCAACCGCACCCTGCTGGAGGTGCACCTGTCGGACCCGGGCGCGCCGGTGGAGCTCCAGCAGCTCGGCAAGACGCTGCTGGCCACCAACGAGCGCAGCGAGCAACTCGTGGAGGGTCTGCTGCTGCTGGCCCGCAGCGACAACCAGATCGTCGAGCGCAAGCCGGTCGACCTCGCCGAGGTCGCCGAGCAGGCGGTCGACCAGGTGCACGCCGAGGCGGCGGCCAAGGGCGTGGAGATCCGCAGTGTGCAGAAGCCCGCCGTGGTGCAGGGCAACGGCGTACTGCTGGAGCGGATCGCGCTGAACCTGGTTCAGAACGCGGTGCGCTACAACGTGCCCGACAATGGCTGGGTCGAGGTGCACACGGAGATCCAGCACGGCCAGGCGGTCCTGCTGGTGTCCAACACCGGACCGGTCGTGCCGGCGTACGAGATCGACAACCTCTTCGAGCCGTTCAGGCGGCTGCGTACCGAGCGCACCGGCAGTGACAAGGGTGTGGGCCTCGGGCTGTCCATCGTCCGGTCCGTGGCCCGGGCGCACGGCGGCCACATCTCGGCTCAGCCGCGCGAGGGAGGTGGGCTGGTGATGCGAGTCACGCTGCCTGTCTGAGAGCATGTCCCGACACACGAGGATGTTCGCTTTGCGCGGAATTTCGGGGGCGCTGATGCTGCTGTCTCGTGTGTGATCGATCACAAGGGCGAATTTCCGTCCATCCACTCTCGGTGATCATGCGACCTGCCGGAAAGCCGGGAAAATCCGGGTTTTCGGGGGTCCTGATCACGGGAAGTACACGGTGAGACGCCTTTGAAGAGCGGCATGGAGACCGTGTACGGTCCCGTTCGCCATCCAAGCCGATCACTCTTGAGGAGTCCGGTTGGGTGTCGATTGAGTAACAGACCTTGATGTGAGGCAAAATCTCCGCCTCGGGTCGGGCACAAGTCCGGCCTCTCACGCGTTACGTGCGCTGGAGACACCGCAGACACCCAGAGGGGGAGAGCGACATGGCAACGGATTACGACACCCCACGCAAGACCGACGACGACGTCGATTCCGACAGTCTTGAGGAGCTGAAGGCACGACGGAACGACAAGTCGACGTCCGCCGTTGACGTCGACGAGTTCGAGGCCGCGGAAGGCCTCGAACTGCCCGGCGCGGACCTCTCGAACGAAGAGCTGGCCGTGCGGGTACTGCCCAAGCAGCAGGACGAGTTCACTTGCATGAGCTGCTTCCTGGTGCACCACCGCAGCCAGCTGGCCCGGGAGAAGAACGGTCAGCCGATCTGCCGCGACTGCGACTGAGGGCGGGTCGGCCGTGACTGGCTCGACCCCACCTCGGAAGCGCCGCTTTCCTCTCCGGAAGGCGGACCACGGGCCGTACGACGGCCCTCACGGCGCGCGTGACGACGAGCGGGGCTCATCCGAGATCGGAGCGGCCTCGCTCGAACCGTCAGGTGTCCGGGGTGACCTCCCGGCGCCGGCGGAGGTTCCCGCGCCCGTCGCCCGGCGACGGGCGGCGGGAATCCGGGACAAGGCCAGGGAAGGCGTCCGCAGGAGCGGCAGCCACGCCAGGGCGGGACTGGCGTACCTCGCCGACCGGATCATCGACATCGCCCCGCGGATCCCCGTACGGGACCTCGCGGCGCTCCGAAAACAGTTCCCGGGCCTGGGGCCCGAACAGCTCGCCGACAAGCTCGTGGCGGGCGCGGCCAACGCCACCTCCACGGTCGGCGCCGGGATCGGGGCGGCCGCGATGCTGCCCGTGCCTCCGGCGATGCCCACCGAACTGGCCGCCGAGATCACCGGTGTCGCCGCGATCGAGCTGAAGCTGATCGCCGAACTGCACGAGGTCTACGGCGTACGGCCGCCCGGAAACCTGACGCAGCGCAGCACCGCCTACCTGAGTGCGTGGTCGGGCGAGCGCGGGATCGACGTGGTCAGACCGTCGACCGTGAGCACGGCGCTGAACGGCCACATGAAGCGCGAGCTGCGCCAGCAGATCATGAAGCGAACGGTGCGGAACCTGCCGAACCTGATGCCCTTCATGGTGGGTGCCGCGGTCGGTGCGGTCATGAACCGCCGGGACACCAGGAAACTGGCCGCCCGCATCCGCGCGGACCTCCGCGAGCTCCAGGTGCCGTGGGACGCGCTGCCCGCGCTGCCGCCGCTGGAGGAACCCGCGAACCCGCTCTCCGTGGACGACGTCACCAGAGAACTCGGGCCCGGTCGCTGAACCCCGGGCCACCCCACCGTCCGATTCGCACGGCGTGACACCCGCACCCGCCGGCCCGGGGGAGACCCCGCCCGGCGCCGTGCGGTCACCCGCGGGGCGATGCCCCGCGCGCATGTTCTAGGCCGCGGCCCGGGCCTGCTCCAGCGCCTCGGCCAGCCGCTCCGGCTCCCGCGTCGACAGGTACAGGTACGGCGTCGGATCGGCGGGGTCGGTAACCTGCACGCGCAGGGCCCGCGGGATGTAGGCGCGCAGCAGCAGGAAGGCCCGGGTGTCGGCCTTGTAGGTCCGCCAGGCGCGGGCCTCCTCCGGGTCCAGGATCTCCGCCTCACCCAGGGCCGTCACCGGGATCTTCGCCTCGCCCGCGATCAGCAGACCGCCCACGACCCGGATGCGCAGCGAGCCGTAGGCGCTCGCGACGACCGCCGCGGCCGCAGTACCGCCCACCAGGCCCCCGAGCATCGGCAGGGTGCCGAAGGGCAGCAGGATCAGCGCCATCGAGACGCCCACCAGGAAGGAGATCAGCCACCACGAGCGGGGGGCGGTGAGGCGTTCTTCGTACGGGACGGCGGAGGGCTGCATACGGCCAAGCTTGGCACGGTGTCCGGCCGGTGCCGACGCGCGGGTAAGGTCTGCGCCTGTGAGTGGTACTTCCGCAGCTCTTGAGCCTCCCGCCGACGCCGTGAAGCCGGTGCGGCACCCCGACGCTCCCGCACCCGGTGAGCTTCTCGGTGCGCACTACGGCCGGTGTTTCGGCTGCGGCGACGAGCAGCCCCACGGCCTGCACCTGGAGGCGCGGGCCGGGGAGGGCGTGTCCCTCACCGCCGAGTTCACCGTGCGGCCCGCCCACCAGGGCGCGCCCGGCCTGGCGCACGGCGGAGTGCTCGCGACCGCCCTCGACGAGACCCTCGGCTCACTGAACTGGCTGCTGCGCACGATCGCCGTGACCGGGCGGCTGGAGACCGACTTCGTCCGGCCCGTGCCCGTCGGCACCGTGCTGTACCTGGAGGCCGAGGTGACCGCGGTGGCCCGGCGCAAGATCTACTCGTCCGCCACCGGGCGCATCGGCGGCCCCGAGGGGCCCGTCGCCGTCCGGGCCGACGCCCTCTTCGTCGAGGTGAAGGTCGACCACTTCACCGAGAACGGCCGTCAGGAAGAGATCCAGGCCGCCCTGAGCGACCCCGACCGGCTCCGGCGTGCCCGGGCCTTCGAGGTGAATCCGTGAGCCCCGACCCCGTGAACGTCCTGATCCGGCGCGTCGACCCCGACGTACCGCTTCCGGCGTACGCACATCCCGGTGACGCGGGAGCCGATCTGCGCACCACCGAGAGCTGTGAACTGGCGCCGGGCGAGCGGGCCGTACTGCCCACCGGGGTCTCCGTCGCGCTGCCGGAGGGGTACGCGGCCTTCGTGCACCCCCGATCCGGCCTCGCCGCCCGCTGCGGTGTCGCTCTCGTGAATGCCCCGGGGACGGTTGATGCCGGGTACCGTGGGGAGATCAAGGTGATCGTGGTGAATCTCGACCCGCGCGAGTCGGTGCGGTTCGAGCGCTTCGACCGGATTGCCCAACTGGTCGTCCAGCAGGTCGAGAGGGTCCGCTTCCAGGAGGTCGCGGAGCTTCCCGACTCGGCACGGGCCGAAGGGGGCTTCGGGTCCACCGGAGGTCATGCCGCGGTGGGCGGCGCAAGCGGCACAAGTGGCCCTGCCGCCGCGGGCGGCGGGGCGGGTGGGAATCGATACGCTTCGGTCGTATCCGACCGGGAAGGACAGTGACGTGTTCGGACGTCGCAAGAAGAAGGGTGCCGCCGAGGACGCGGCCGGCGAGGCCGAGCAGGTCGTCGACAGCGTCGACGCTGAGGCGGACGAAGAGGGCGGGCGCGAGCGCGTGCGACTCGAGCCGGAGCCCCGGCCCGACGGACCCTGGGACGGCACCGAGGTCCGTGACCCGGCCGAGGGCAGGGTCGACCTGGGCGGCATGTTCGTACCGGGCGTCGACGGCATGGAGCTGCGGGTGGAGGTCGCCGGCGACGCGATCGTCGCGGCCACCGTCGTGCTGCGCGACAGTGCCATCCAGCTCCAGGCCTTCGCCGCGCCCAAGCGCGAGGGCATCTGGGGCGAGGTGCGCGAGGAGATCGGCTCCGGCATCACCCAGCAGGGCGGCATCGTCGACGAGGTCGAGGGTCCGCTGGGCTGGGAGCTCAGGGCCCAGGTGCCGGTGCAGCTGCCGGACGGCACGGGCGGCTTCCAGGTCGTGCGGTTCGTCGGCGTGGACGGCCCCCGCTGGTTCCTGCGCGGAGTGATCTCCGGCCAGGGCGCGGTGCAGCCGCAGGCCGCCGGGCTGCTCGAACAGATCTTCCGGGACACGGTCGTGGTCCGCGGCGAGGGTCCGATGGCGCCCCGCGACCCGATCGTCCTGAAGCTGCCGAACGACGCGCAGATGGTGCCCGAGGGCGTCCAGCAGGACGACGGCACCTCCCGCTTCTCCGGCGGCATGGGCCAGCTCCAGCGCGGACCGGAGATCACCGAGGTCCGCTAGCACGGACACCGCGCGACAAGGGCCGTACTCCCACGGGGTGCGGCCCTTTCCCGTGTCCGGCGGTACGGGAACGGACACCGCGCGACAAGGGCCGTACTCCCACGGGGTGCGGCCCTTCCCCGTGTCCGGCGGTACGGGACGGGAACCGGCGCGGGCCGGACCGCCGGGGTTCCGGGAAGACCGGGCTCCCCGACGGCGGCCAGGGAAGATCGTCCGACGCCGGCGCGCCCGGCGTCAGGGTTGCGTCAAAGGCTGCCCAGGAGCCGCCTTCCGGCCGGTTCGCGGCGATCGGCCGCCGTAGGGTCGACGCTGCGCGGGCAGCACGGACCGGAAGACAATGAGGCCATGGGACGCGGCAAGCTTCGGATATACGTCGGTGCGGCGCCGGGCGTCGGCAAGACGTACGCCATGCTGTCCGAGGCGCACCGGCGCGTAGAGCGGGGCACCGACTGCGTGGTCGCCGTCGTGGAGCACCACGACCGGCCGCGCACCGAGGTGATGCTGCACGGCCTGGAGCAGGTCCCGCGCCGGGAGCTGGGGTACCGCGACACCGTCTTCACCGAGATGGACGTGCGCGCCGTCCTCGCCCGGCGGCCCGAGGTCGCCCTCGTGGACGAACTCGCCCACACCAACATCCCCGGCTCGGCCAACACCAAGCGCTGGCAGGACGTGGAGGAACTGCTCGCCGCCGGCATCGACGTGGTGTCGACGGTGAACATCCAGCACCTGGAGTCGCTCGGGGACGTCGTCGAGTCCATCACGGGCGTACGGCAGCAGGAGACCCTGCCCGACGAGGTGGTCCGGCGGGCCGACCAGATCGAACTGGTCGACATGTCGCCACAGGCGCTCCGCCGCCGCATGGCCCACGGCAACATCTACAAGTCCGACAAGGTCGACGCGGCCCTGTCGAACTACTTCCGGCCCGGGAACCTCACCGCGCTGCGCGAACTGGCGCTGCTGTGGGTGGCCGACCGCGTCGACGAGTACCTGAAGCAGTACCGCAGCGAGCACCACGTGTCGAAGATCTGGGGCTCCCGCGAGCGGATCGTCGTCGGGCTCACCGGCGGCCCGGAGGGGCGGACGCTGATCCGCCGGGCCGCCCGGCTGGCCGAGAAGGGCGCCGGCGGCGAGGTGCTGGCCGTCTACATAGCCCGCAGCGACGGCCTGACCTCGGCCTCCCCCAAGGAACTGGCCGTGCAGCGCACCCTGGCGGAGGACCTGGGCGGCACCTTCCACCACGTCGTCGGCGACGACATACCGGCCGCGCTGCTGGACTTCGCACGGGGCGTCAACGCCACCCAGATCATCCTCGGCTCCTCGCGCCGCAAGAGCTGGCAGTACGTCTTCGGGCCCGGCGTCGGCGCCACGGTGGCCCGGGAGTCGGGGCCCGACCTCGACGTGCACATCGTCACCCACGACGAGGTCGCCAAGGGGCGCGGACTGCCCGTGGCGCGGGGCGCCCGGCTCGGCCGGTCCCGGGTCGTGTGGGGCTGGCTGGTCGGTGTCGTCGGGCCGGCGGTGCTCGCCGTCCTGCTGAACACCGTCCACCTCGGTCTCGCCAACGACATGCTGCTGTTCCTCACACTGACCGTCGCGGCGGCCCTGCTCGGCGGGCTCTTCCCGGCGCTGGCGTCGGCGGCCGTCGGCTCCCTGCTGCTGAACTACTTCTACACGACGCCCCTGCACCGCTGGACCATCGCCGACCCGAGGAACATCGTCGCCATCGCGATCTTCGTCGCCGTCGGTGTGTCGGTCGCCTCCGTCGTCGACCTCGCGGCCCGCCGCACCCACCAGGCGGCCCGGCTGCGTGCCGAGTCGGAGATCCTCTCCTTCCTCGCCGGCAACGTGCTGCGCGGCGAGACCGGTCTGGAGGACCTCCTGGAGCGCGTCCGCGAGACCTTCGGCATGGAGTCGGCGGCCCTGCTGGAACGGGAGAGCGACGTCGCCCCCTGGACGTGCGCGGGCCGCGTGGGCCTCGGCCGGCCACTGGAGCGGCCCGAGGAGGCCGACGTCGACATGCCGGTCGGCGACCACATGGCGCTCGCGCTGACCGGCCGGGTGCTGCCCGCGGAGGACCGCCGGGTGCTCGCCGCCTTCGCCGCCCAGTCCGCCGTCGTACTGGACCGCACGCGCCTGCAGGAGAAGGCGGACCGGGCCGGCACGCTCGCCGAGGGCAACCGCATCCGTACGGCCCTGCTGGCCGCCGTCAGCCACGACCTGCGCACCCCGCTGGCCGGCATCAAGGCCGCCGTCTCCAGCCTGCGCTCCGACGACGTCGCCTGGTCCGAGGAGGACCGGGCGGAGCTGCTGGAGGGCATCGAGGAGGGCGCCGACCGCCTCGACCACCTGGTGGGCAACCTGCTCGACATGTCCCGCCTCCAGACCGGCACGGTCACCCCGCTGATCCGCGAGATCGACCTCGACGAGGTGGTGCCGATGGCGCTCGGCGGGGTGCCCGAGGACAGCGTCGAACTCGACGTCCCCGAGGCGCTGCCCATGGTCGCCGTGGACGCCGGGCTGCTGGAACGGGCGGCGGCCAACCTGGTGGAGAACGCCGTGAAGTACAGCGCGCCCGGCGACACCGTCCTGGTGTCCGCCAGCGCCATCGCGGACCGGGTCGAGGTGCGGGTGGTCGACCGCGGGCCGGGCGTCCCCGACGACGCCAAGGAACGCATCTTCGAGCCCTTCCAGCGCCACGGCGACGCCCCGCGCGGCGCGGGAGTGGGCCTCGGCCTCGCGGTCGCCCGCGGTTTCACCGAGGCGATGGGCGGCACCCTCACCGCCGAGGACACCCCCGGCGGGGGACTCACCATGGTCCTCACGCTCCGCGCGGCGGGAACGCGCCCGGAGCTCCAGCACGCCGTACCACCGGAAAGGCAGGCGACATGACCCGGGTGCTCGTGATCGACGACGAGCCGCAGATCGTGCGCGCCCTCGTGATCAACCTCAGGGCCCGCAAGTACGAGGTCGACGCGGCCCACGACGGAGCCACCGCCCTTCGGATCGCCGCCGCCCGCCACCCCGACGTGGTCGTCCTCGACCTGGGTCTGCCCGACATGGACGGCGTGGAGGTGATCAGGGGCCTGCGCGGCTGGACCCGCGTGCCGATCCTGGTGCTGTCCGCGCGGCACTCCTCCGACGAGAAGGTCGAGGCACTGGACGCCGGTGCCGACGACTACGTCACCAAACCCTTCGGCATGGACGAGCTGCTGGCCCGGCTGCGCGCCGCCGTCCGCCGCGCCGAGCCCACCGGCGGCGGCGAGGACGACGTCCTGGTGGAGACCGAGGGCTTCACCGTCGACCTGGCCGCGAAGAAGGTCAACCGGGACGGCAGGGACGTCCGGCTCACCCCGACCGAGTGGCACCTGCTGGAGGTCCTGGTGCGCAACTCCGGCCGCCTGGTCAGCCAGAAACAGCTGCTCCAGGAGGTGTGGGGGCCGTCGTACGGGACGGAGACGAACTACCTGCGCGTGTACATGGCCCAGCTGCGGCGCAAGCTGGAGGCGGACCCCTCCCACCCGAAGCACTTCATCACGGAGCCCGGGATGGGATACCGGTTCGAGAAGTGAGCCGTCGCACGACCGGCGTCCGGGTCGAACGCCTGCGCGGTGGGTACGAAGCTGTCGGCGTGTCCCGGTACGCTTCAGATATGAGTGCTGTTCCTCGTTCCGAGAAGCCGGTGGGCCGGTTCCGGCGCATGCTCGACCGGCTCTCCTCGTCGCAGGAGGACCTGGAGTCCGAGGAGCTGCGCGAGGACGCCGAGACGGCGGGCTGCACACGCATCGGCGACTGCCACGACCGCCAGATCGTGACGGTTACTGGTACCTTGCGCACGGTCACCCTGCGGCCGCGCGCCGGGGTCCCGGCCCTGGAGGCCGAGCTGTTCGACGGCACCGCCGCTCTGGACGTGGTGTGGCTCGGCAGACGCTCCATCGTGGGCATAGAGCCCGGACGCAAGCTGATCGCATCGGGCCGGGTCTCGATGAGCCGCGGCCGCCGGGTGCTGTTCAACCCCAAATACGAACTGAGACCCCTCGGACGGGAGTAGCCGGTGACGTCGCTCGACAAGCCGACCGAAGACACCGAAGACGCCCGGCAGCGGGACGCCCGGGCGGTCACCGAGGCCGCACTGTTCGAGGCGTTCGGCGGCGTGCGGGGCATGGTCGAGACAGTTCTGCCGGGACTGCTCTTCGTCACCATCTTCACGATCAACAAGGACCTGCACTGGTCGGCCATCGCCGCGCTCGCCGTGTCGCTCGCCCTGGTCGTGGTCCGGCTGGTCAAGAAGGACACCGTCAAGCACGCCTTCAGCGGCGTCTTCGGGGTCGCCTTCGGTGTCGTCTTCGCGATGATGACCGGCAACGCCAAGGACTTCTACCTGCCCGGCATGCTCTACACGCTGGGCCTGGCGGTGGCGTACATCGTCACGACCCTGTGCGGTGTCCCGCTGATCGGGCTGATCCTCGGCCCCGTCTTCAAGGAGAACCTCTCCTGGCGCAAGCGGAACCCGGGCCGCAAGAAGGCCTACGCCAAGGCCAGTTGGGCATGGGGCCTGATCCTGCTCGCCAAGTGCGCGATCCTCTTCCCGCTGTACTGGTGGGCGAACACCGCGCAGCTGGGCTGGGTCCTGGTCGCCCTGAAGATCCCGCCGTTCCTGCTCGCCGTCTGGCTCACCTGGGTGTTCCTCGCCAAGGCGCCGGCCCCCATCGACGTGTTCGCGGAGATGGAGGCCGAGGAGAAGGCGGAGCGGGAGCGCGAGGCCGGCGCCGAGGAGCCCGAGACGGCGGGCGGGCGACACCGCCGGGACGGCTGAGCGGCCGGCGACAGCGGCACTGGGCCGGTCGAGCGGCCGGCGACAGTAGCGCCGGGTCGGTTGAGCGGGCGGCGGCAGCGGGCTCTGGGTCGGTCGAGCGGCCGGCGACAGTAGCGCCGGGTCGGTTGAGCGGGCGGCGGCAGCGGGCTCTGGGTCGGTTGAGCGGCCGGCGGCAGCGGGTCGGCCGAGCGGCCGGCCACAGGAGCGCCGGGTCGGCTGACCGGCCGGCGGCAGCGACAGCGGCGAAGGGCGCCCCGGACATCCGGGGCGCCCTTCGCCGTCGTAACCCTTCGGGGGGTCAGCCCGTCGTGTCCTGGCGGCGGACCGACAGCAGGTCCTCCAGCTGCTCCTCGCGGGCCTGCGCGGCCACGAACAGCAGCTCGTCGCCCGCCTCCAGGGAGTCCTCCCGGGACGGGGTGAGGACGCGGGTGCCGCGGATGATCGTGACCAGCGAGGTGTCCTCGGGCCACTCCACATCGCCGACCGGCGTGCCGGCCAGCGCCGACTCCTCGGGCAGGGTCAGCTCCACCAGGTTCGCGTCCCCGTGGCTGAAGCGCAGCAGGCGGACCAGGTCGCCGACGCTGACCGCCTCCTCGACCAGGGCCGACATCAGGCGCGGGGTGGAGACGGCCACGTCCACGCCCCACGCCTCGTTGAACAGCCACTCGTTCTTCGGGTTGTTGACGCGGGCGACGACCCGCGGGACGCCGTACTCCGTCTTCGCCAGCAGGGAGACGACCAGGTTGACCTTGTCGTCGCCGGTCGCGGCGATCACGACGTTGCAGCGCTGGAGCGCGGCCTCGTCGAGGGAGGTGATCTCGCAGGCGTCGGCCAGCAGCCACTCGGCCCGCGGGACGCGTTCGACCGAGATGGCGGTCGGCGCCTTGTCGACGAGAAGGACCTCGTGGCCGTTCTCCAGCAGTTCGCCCGCGATCGAGCGGCCGACCGCACCGGCACCGGCAATGGCGACCCTCATCAGTGACCGCTCTCCTCTTCGGGACCCTGGGCGAACGCCGCCTCGACCTTGTCGACCTCGTCGGTGCGCATCATGACGTGCACCAGGTCGCCCTCCTGCAGCACGCTCTGCGAGCTGGGCAGGATCGCCTCGCCGAGCCGGGTCACGAACGCCACCCGGACGCCCGTCTCCTCCTGCAGCCTGCTGATCTTGTGCCCGACCCAGGCCGTGGAGGTGTGCACCTCGGCGAGCTGCACGCCGCCGGTGGGGTCGCGCCACAGGGGCTCGGCACCCGAGGGCAGCAGCCGGCGCAGCATCTGGTCGGCCGTCCAGCGGACGGTGGCCACGGTGGGGATGCCCAGACGCTGGTAGACCTCGGCCCGCCGGGGGTCGTAGATGCGGGCCGCGACGTTCTCGATGCCGAACATCTCGCGGGCCACGCGCGCCGCGATGATGTTCGAGTTGTCACCGCTGGACACCGCGGCGAAGGCGCCGGCCTCCTCGATGCCCGCCTCGCGCAGGGTGTCCTGGTCGAAGCCGACGCCGGTGACGCGACGGCCCCCGAACCCGGAGCCCAGTCGTCGGAAGGCCGTGGGGTCGTGGTCGACGACGGCGACCGTGTGCCCCTGTTGCTCCAGGGTCTGGGCAAGAGCGGAACCCACTCTTCCGCAGCCCATGATGACGATGTGCACGACCGTCCTTCCGGTGTCCATAGGTACTGCTCAGCCACATCAGGGTCTCAGACCGACGCCCAAGCTACACACGCGCGGTAGGACGACGGCACCCCTGTGCGCGGTTGCCCCGCGGCGGTGCGGTCCGGGGTGGCTGATGCCGGGGATCGGTCCAGGGGCTGGTTGCCTGGACCGGTGCCGGGACCGGCGCCGGCATCGGTGCCGCGGTCCGCGGCGGCCGGTACCGGTACCGGCCGCCAGCGACGGCCGATGCTGCGGACACTGACAAGGGTCAGGATTCCGAGGCCGACGAGGGCGGCTGCGGCGCCGACGAGCTCTGCGGTCGTGTGCATGGAACCTCCGGAGGCGGCAACGGCCGGGAAGACGGGCGGATTTTGTCATATAGGCATGACCGTCGGGTGCCCTGCGGAATCCGCAGCCGGGCCGCCCCCGATTTCACTCGGAGGGCAGAGGGAGGGCCGCCGGAGAGCGGACTGCGGGCTGTCGGAGGACGGATGTGGGGTGGCGGGTGGGCGGCCGCCCGTTCGAACGCATACGATCCTCTGTTGTGTCCAAACTGACCGACGTGCCCAAACGGATTCTGATCGGGCGCGCACTGCGCAGTGATCGGCTCGGGGAAACGCTCCTGCCGAAGCGCATCGCACTCCCCGTCTTCGCCTCCGACCCGCTGTCCTCCGTGGCGTACGCCCCCGGAGAGGTGCTGCTGGTCCTGTCCATCGCGGGTGTGTCGGCCTACCACTTCAGCCCGTGGATCGCCCTCGCGGTCGTCGTGCTGATGTTCACGGTGGTCGCCTCCTACCGCCAGAACGTCCACGCCTACCCCAGCGGCGGCGGCGACTACGAGGTGGCGACCACCAACCTCGGCCCCCGGGCGGGCCTCACGGTCGCCAGCGCCCTGCTCGTCGACTACGTCCTCACCGTGGCCGTCTCCATCGCCTCCGGCATCGAGAACCTCGGCTCCGCGATCCCCTTCGTGGTCGAGCACAAGGTGCCGTGCGCGATCGCGGTGATCGTGCTGCTCACGCTGATGAACCTGCGCGGGGTCAAGGAGTCGGGTTCGCTGTTCGCGATTCCGACGTACGTCTTCGTCGCCGGCGTCTTCATCATGATCGCGTGGGGTGCGTTCCGCGGGCTCGTCCTCGGCGACACCATGCATGCGCCGACCGCGTCGTACGAGATCAAGGCCGAGCACCAGGGACTGGCCGGTTTCGCCCTGGTGTTCCTGCTGCTGCGCGCCTTCTCCTCCGGCTGTGCCGCGCTCACCGGCGTCGAGGCGATCTCCAACGGTGTCCCGGCCTTCCGCAAGCCCAAGTCGAAGAACGCGGCGAGCACCCTCGCGGCGATGGGTCTGCTCGCCGTCTCCATGTTCTGCGGCATCATCGCGCTGGCGATGACGACCAAGGTCCGGATGGCCGAGAACCCCGCCACCGACCTGCTCCACGACGGTGTCGCGGTCGGCGCCGGCTACGTCCAGAACCCGGTGATCTCCCAGGTCGCCGAGGCCGTCTTCGGCAAGGGCAGCTTCCTGTTCATCGTGCTGGCGGCAGCCACCGCGCTGGTGCTGTTCCTGGCCGCGAACACCGCGTACAACGGCTTCCCGCTGCTCGGCTCGATCCTCGCCCAGGACCGCTACCTGCCGCGCCAGCTGCACACCCGCGGTGACCGCCTCGCCTTCTCCAACGGCATCGTGCTGCTCGCCGGCGCGGCCGGACTCCTGGTGTGGATCTACGGCGCGGACTCGACCCGCCTGATCCAGCTCTACATCGTCGGCGTGTTCGTGTCCTTCACGCTCAGTCAGACCGGCATGGTCCGCCACTGGAACCGCCACCTGGCGGCCGAGAAGGACCAGGCCAAGCGCACCCACATGGTCCGCTCGCGCGCGATCAACGCCTTCGGTGCCTTCTTCACCGGTCTGGTGCTCGTCGTCGTCCTCGTCACCAAGTTCACGCACGGCGCCTGGGTGGCGCTTCTCGGCATGTGCATCTTCTACGCGACGATGACGGCGATCCGTAAGCACTACGACCGGGTGGCCGAGGAACTCGCGGCCCCCGAGGGACCGAGCGACGACAGCCTCCGGCCGTCCCGCGTCCACTCGGTCGTCCTGATCTCCAAGATCCACCGCCCGGCGCTGCGCGCCCTCGCCTACGCCAAGCTGATGCGCTCGGACTCGCTGGAGGCGCTCAGCGTCAACGTCGACCCGGTGGAGACCAAGGCGCTACGCGAGGAGTGGGAGCGACGCGGGATCACCGTCCCGCTGAAGGTCCTGGACTCGCCGTACCGCGAGATCACGCGGCCGATCATCGAGTACGTCAAGGGGCTGCGCAAGGAGTCGCCGCGTGACGTGGTGTCCGTGATCATCCCCGAGTACGTGGTCGGTCACTGGTACGAGCATCTGCTGCACAACCAGAGCGCCCTCCGGCTCAAGGGCCGGCTGCTGTTCACACCGGGTGTCATGGTGACCTCGGTGCCCTACCAGCTCCAGTCCTCCGAGGCGGCCAGGAAACGGGCCCGCAGGCGGCAGGAGTGGAACGCGCCCGGTGCGGTCCGGCGGGGGCCCGCCCACGACCGGCACAAGGAGTCGTCCAGCGCGAAGAACTGAGCGCGGCGCCCGGCGCGTAGACTGGCAGGCTGTTGTCCGCTCGTACCCCTCTCGATGTTGTGGAGTCACCCCGCCATGCAGGCAGAACCGAAGAAGTCGCAGGCGGAATCCCTGGTGGGGGAGGAGTACGAGGTCGAGGTCGGCCCCGTCGCCCACGGCGGGCACTGCATCGCCCGCACGTCCGAGGGCCAGGTGCTGTTCGTCCGGCACACCCTGCCGGGTGAGCGCGTCGTCGCCCGGGTGACCGAGGGCGAGGAGGGGGCCCGGTTCCTGCGGGCGGACGCCGTCGAGATCCTGGACGCGTCGAAGGACCGCATTCCGGCTCCCTGCCCGTACGCCGGTCCCGGCCGCTGCGGAGGCTGCGACTGGCAGCACGCCAAGCCGGGCGCCCAGCGCCGGCTCAAGGGCGAGGTCGTCGCCGAGCAGCTCCAGCGGCTCGCCGGCCTCACGCCCGAGGAGGCCGGCTGGGACGGCACGGTGCTGCCCGCCGAGGGCGACAAGCTGCCCGCCGGCGAGGTCCCGCAGTGGCGGACCCGCATGCAGTACGCGGTGGACGTGGACGGCAACGCCGGCCTGCGCCGCCACCGCTCGCACGAGGTCGAGCCGATCGAGCACTGCATGATCGCCGCCCCCGGTGTCAGCGAACTGGGCATCGAGGACCGCGACTGGTCCGGGATGGAGTCCGTCGACGTGATCGCCGCGACCGGCTCCCAGGACCGCATGGTGATCCTGGAGCCCCGCCCCGGCGCCCGCCTCCCCCTCGTGGAACTCGACGGGCCGGTCTCGGTGATGCGCGTCGAGGAGCACGACGGCGGCATCCACCGCGTCCACGGCCGCGCCTTCGTCCGCGAGCGCGCCGACGGCCGCACCCACCGCGTCGGCAGCGGTGGCTTCTGGCAGGTCCACCCGAAGGCGGCGGACACCCTGGTCACGGCCGTCATGCAGGGCCTGCTCCCGCGCAAGGGAGATTCGGCGCTCGACCTGTACTGCGGCGTCGGCCTCTTCGCCGGCGCACTCGCCGACCGCCTCGGCGACAAGGGCGCGGTGCTCGGCATCGAGTCCGGCAAGCGCGCGGTGGAGGACGCCCGGCACAACCTCGCCGACTTCGACCGCGTCCGCATCGAACAGGGCAAGGTCGAGTCCGTCCTGCCGCGCACCGGCATCACCGAGGTCGACCTCATCGTCCTCGACCCGCCCCGCGCGGGCGCCGGCAAGAAGACGGTGGAGCACCTGTCGTCGCTGGGCGCCCGGAAGATCGCGTACGTGGCGTGCGACCCGGCGGCGCTGGCGCGGGACCTGGCGTACTTCCGGGACGGCGGCTACAAGGTGCGGACGCTGCGGGCGTTCGACCTGTTTCCGATGACGTCGCACGTGGAGTGCGTAGCGATTCTGGAGCCCGCCGCAAAGAGCCTCTGACCTGCTGGTTCTTCTTGCGCCCATGTTCGGGGCGGGTGGGGCCGACCTGTTTCCCAAGGCACACGACGTGGAGTGCGCCGTAATCCGGACGAACGTCGCTGACCTGCGGTTTCTGCCAATGACGTGAGGGTGACGAAACGTCGTGCCACCCGTTCCGCAGGGACGGCGCGCGGCAGTCTCGACGCTCACGTGACGCTCGTCCTGATGGTGCGTCAGGCCGGTATGCCCGACTGCGGCGGGCAGGCGGGCAGGCGGGCAGGGGGGCAGCACGGGGAAGTGCTGGGGCAGACGGGCGGGGCAGAGATCGGTGAAACGGGACGGCAGATCGACGGGGAGCGCATCCGGTCGGCAGATGTTTACAGTCTCGAACACGCGACCGGGCAGGATGGGTGGACTGGTCATGCGGTTCTTTCGGGGGCGGTTCGGTTCACAGATAGGGCTTGGTGATCAGTTCGATGGCGTGGCCGGCGGGGTCCTTGAAGTAGACGCCGCGGCCGCCGTGCTCGGTGTTGGTCTCACCGGGACGCGTCATCTGGGGATCGGCCCAGTGCTCGATGCCGCTGGCGCGGAGGTGGGCGTAGGTCCGGTCGAACAGGTCGTCGTCGACGAGGAATGCGTAGTGGTGCATCTGGATTTCGTCGACGCCGGGTAGTTCGGCGAACTGCAGCAGCACGCCTTCATCGAGCTGGACGTTGGTGAACGGCCCCCACGACGGCGCTTCGGGGAGTTCGAGCAGGTCCCGGTAGAACCGTGCCGATGCCTCGCGGTCCTTGGCGGGGACGATGGTGTGGTTGAAGGTCACGGGCATGGGGCAACTCCTGGGGTTGAGGAAACAGTTGTCGGGCTGATGCGGGCCAGGGCACCGATCTCCAGTGCCGTCCACAGCGCGCCGTCGGGGCCGGAGGCGATGCCGTGCGGCTCGGCGCCGGGGGTCGGCAGGTCGTACACCTCGATCACGCCCTGGGCGGTGATGGAGCCGACGCGGTTGCCGCTCCACTCGGTGAACCACAGGGCACCGTCAGGCCCTGGGGTGATGGCGTGCGGTCGGCCGGCACGGTCGGGGAGCGCGAACTCCGTCACGTGTCCGTCGAGGGTGATCCTGCCGATCTTCCCGGCGGCGATCTCGACGAACCACAGGGCGCCGTCCTGGCCGGTCGTGATGCCTACCGGTGCGGCGGCCGGGGTGGGCAGCGAGTGGACCGTGAGCGCGCCGTCCATGCCGATCCGGCCGATGGCGTTGGCCTGGTTCATGGTGAACCACATCGCGCCGTCGGGCCCTGCGGTGATCGCGGAGGGGAACGCACCGGTGGTCGGGAGCGGGAACTCGACGACCTGTCCGGCAGTGGTGATCCGGCCGATGCGGTCGGCAGTGGTTTCGGTGAACCAGAGAGCGCCGTCGGGTCCGGCGGCGATGCCGAACGGTCCGCAGTCCGCAGTGGGCAAAGCGAACTCGGTGACGGTGCCGTGAGTGGTGAGTCGCCCGATGCGGTGTGCCTGGTACTGGGTGAACCAGAGGGCACCGTCCGGCCCAGTGGTGATGACGGTCGGACCGCACATCGGTTCCAGCTCGTGGTAGGAGGGTTCGCCGCCGGGGGCCAGCCGGCCGATCCGGCCGCTGTGGACCATGGTGAACCACAGCGCGCCGTCCGGCCCGCTGGTCAGCGCGTACGGGCCACCGTCTGCCACCGCGTATTCCTTGATGGACACCTGTGTCATGGCGTCTCCTGCAGATTGTGCTGGGCGGTGATGCGTGCGATGTCGGCCGGGGTGCCGGCCATGATGGTGCGGGCGTGTTCGGTGACCAGGTCGGCCGGCCAGTCCCACCATGCGGCGCGCAGCAGCAGTTCGATGTCGGCGTCGGCGAAGCGCTGCCGGATCGGCCGGGCGGGGTTGCCGCCGACGATCGTGTACGGCGCGACGTCGGCGGTGACCACCGCGCCGGCGGCGATGATGGCGCCGGCGCCGATGTGCACGCCGGGCATGACTGTGCTCTGGTAACCGAACCAGACGTCGTTGCCGACGACCGTGTCGCCGCGGCTGGGCATCGAGGTGACGATATCCAGGGTTTGTTCGGTCCACTCGCCGCCGAACATGGTGAACGGGAACGTGGAGACACCCATCGTCGGATGCTCGGCGCCGGCCATCAGGAACCTGGTTCCCGTGGCGATCGCGCAGTACTTGCCGATGATCAAACGCTCCGGCCCGTAGGCGTAGAGGACGTTGCGCTGTTCGAACTCGGTCGCGCCGTCCGGGTCGTCGTAGTAGGTGTACTCGCCCACGTCGATCTTCGGTGAGGTGAGCATCGGTTTGAGGAACACCACGCGGTCGTGGGCGGGCAGCGGGTGCAGAAGTGTCGGATCAGGTGACACGGTCGAGTTCCTTTGTTGTGGGGCGGGGGCGGTCCGGGGCGTGCGTGGGCGTGGCGCCATGCCGAACTTTGCGCCCGGTCGTGGTTGCCATGTGTCGGTCGCCAGGTGGTGGTGCCCGGGGACGGCCGGTTGCCCTCGGCCGGGGGGTGGGTGGATTCGGGCGGTGCCGAGGGCGACGAGGGCCCAGGCCAGGCATCCGAACGCGGCGGTGTGCAGTAGAGCGCGGACGAGGTCAGGTGACCCACCGGTTCTCGAGGTGCTCACGGGCCATGGCCAGGCCGTCGGCGTCGCGCAGGGGGGCGACCTTGGCGAGCTGGTCGTTGAGCGGGACGTTGACTGCGCCAGTGATGCCGAAGGCCACCAGGTACAGCAGCAGTGCGGCGATGATCCAGGGGAGGGCGGGTCGGCTGTGGCCGCGCCAGGCCAGGACGGCGGCCAGCGCCAGCAGGGGGATCGAGCCCATGAAAGGGATCATGAACGTGGGGCTGATGATGGCCTTGTTGATGTTCTGCATCGCCTCGACCAGGGTGCGGTCGGAGGACCGGCCCAGGCCGGGCATGACCGAGTAGGCGAAGCCGGCGAACAGTCCGGCCATCAGGCCGGTGCTCACAGTGGACGCCAGGAGCACGGCTGTCTGCAGGGGCTTGATGGGTGCGCTCGCTTCGTCGGGCTGGTGGTGAGGGCCGGTGGCGGGGGTCAGGCGTGCTCGATTCCGGTCGGGGTCGCCCACTCGACGAACTGGACGATCACGCCGTTGGGGTCGGTGACCTGGAAGAGGCGCTCGCCCCAGGGCTCCTCGCGCAGCGGCATGGTGATCTCGACGCCCGCGGCGCGCAGCCGCTTCTCCTCTTCGGTGACGTCGGTGACGGTGAAGGCGAGGATCAGGCCGGAGGCGCGCTGGTCGCGCTGGTCGGCCGGCAACACCTCGGTGCCGCGTGCGAGCAGGACGACGTCCACCGCGGCGTCGTCGCGCGACAGGGAGGCGAATCCGTTGGCGGCGGCCTGCTCGACGTAGCCGAGGTGGGTGATGAAGAACCGCTGGGACGCGGCAAGATCGTTGACGGTGAGCGAGACGGTTGACGCGGTGATCTGCAAGCGGGTGCTCCTTATTGGTGGGGCTTGTCGTCGGCCGGTTGGCGGGGCGCCCAGCCGAAGATGCAAACTTACTATGAAGGTAAACTTATTCCAGTGGCATCAAGGCTGTCAACATAAAAATGCTACAAGTGTAAGATTGAGTCATGGCTACCGACACCACATCGTCAGCGCAGCCCACCGGCTTGCGGGACGCCAAGAAGCAGGAGACGAGGCAGCTCATCTCCGACCACGCCACCCGCCTGTTCATCGCGCAGGGCTTCGAACAGACCACCATCGCCGAGATCGCCACCGCCGCCCGGGTCGCCAAGAAGACCGTCACCAACTACTTCCCGCGCAAGGAAGACCTGGCCCTGGACCATCAGGACGCCTTCATCGCCTCCCTGGCCAACGCCGTGACCGACCGTCGGCCCGGCGAGTCCGCCCTGGCGGCACTACGCCGCGCTTTCGCCGACGCCGCGGCGGCCGCGGATCCGGTCGCCGGGTTCTCCGGCCCCGCCTTCGCCCGCATGATCGCCGACAGTCCCACCCTCTCGGCCTGCCTGCGCGGCCTGCATGACCGGCGCGAACATGCCCTGGCCGAGGCTCTCGCCGCGGCTGTCGGCGCACCACGAGACGACATCACCGTCCGCACCGCCGCCGGACTGCTCGGCACCGTCCACCGCATCCTGTTCCAGCGCATCCAGGACCTCACCCTGGCCGACCGCCCCAATGACGAGATCGCCGAGACCGTCGACGCGGAGGCATCCCTCGCCTTCGACCTGCTCGAACCCTCCCTCGGCCACTACGCCATCGTCTGAACACTCCCGGTTCCACGGAGGGTGCACATGAGCGGATGTCGGCTCATGCAGGGGGAACTGGTCGTGGCGGCCTGTTCCCCCTGAAGAGGGGGATGGCTGGGGGCCATGACGCCCGTTTGACGCTCTGGGTGCCGACACGCGGGACGGGAGCCCAGAAATGGGCTTTGACCTGGTCTTTTGTGAGACCCGCTCAGCCCGACATCCTTCCGATGACGCATCATGTGGAGTGCGTGGCGGTTCTGGAGCCGGTCGCGAAGGGCGCCTGACCTGCGGTTTCGTTGCCCTGGTGGGTTGCTCGACCTGTTTCCCTCCGTGTAGCGGTTCAATCGGGCGGATCGATCTTAGAGAGCTCTCTTACCTGCGAGTTCGGGAGGGATGCGCTGCATCGGGGCGACGCCTTCGGGTGTCTCTTCGGAGATTCTTGACGCTCGGATGACGCTCGCAATGGGGTCTCTAGCGCGCCTCCGCGGTAGCGGTGCGAGTGGCCGCTTTATTCGCGCTCCGCGGAGCTGGGAGCGGGGGTACCATCACACCATTGATACCGGACTGGTATCATTGGTGTATGGCGATGACACTTCGACTCCCCGACGACCTTGACGCGAAGCTCACTGAGCGGGCTCGTCGGGAGGGCCGCAGCAAGCAGGAACTCGCCATTGAGGCCATCCGTGACGCCCAGGACCGGGCCGAGCTGAAGGTCGATGACGTCCTGGTCGAGCTCATGGACAGCGATGCGGAGATCCTGGACTACCTGAAGTGACCGAAGTGCGCTACATCCAGATCGACGAGATCCTGGCCATCGCTCGCAAGGTCAACGATACCGAGCACAGCGTGCGTGACCTGGGACTTTTGGTGTCAGCGATCGAACGGCCCCGGACGAACGTGTTCGGAGCCGAGCTGTATCCCACGCTGCACGAGAAGGCGGCGGCACTGCTGCACTCCGTCGCTCGCAATCACGCGCTGATCGACGGCAACAAGCGCACCGCCTGGCTTGCCATGCGTGTCTTCCTGCGGCTCAACGGCGTCAGCGCCAGTACCGCCCCGCCACCCGTCTCCATTGCCGGCCCGTTCGTCGAGGAAGTCGCGCAGGACAACATCGATGTCCCGGTAATCGCCAAGCGCCTGGCGGCCTGGTTCCCCGTTTTCTGACGTTCGACGACGTGAGGGCAGGGCATGCGCGTGCTCTGCCCTCACGCGCTGTTCGGCCGTCATCCCACGCGGCCGCATTGGCTGGTTTGGGAGTGTCGGGCTGCGCCAACCAAAGGCTTCGATGTCCCGCACTGAGTGCTGTGCCACGGCGTCACGTACCGGCGCCGACGTGATCGACGCCCCCTGCGCCAACGCGGCGATGGGGGCCACCTGGGTCGACGCACACCTCCTGCCGGTCCCGCCCTGTCGCTCGTCGCGATCTCGATGACCTCGCCGGATGGATTCCGGGGTGCCGTGACCACCGGGCGCGCGTAGTTACGCGGCGCGGCTGCCTTGGGGCGGCCGACTCGAGCCGGGGCAGGAACGGGTGACCGAGCACAGGAGCGCGCGGTGCCCTCCTCGCGCTGGCGTTATTGGCGATCCGCGCGATCGACGTGATCCACGTGGAAGGTCAGCCCGGCAACGGTGCCCGACTGGACGACGGGACCGTGCTGGACTCCTCCGCTGATGCGGTTGTCCACCGTGCGCCAGCTGTCTGCCGTGGACGCCGAGAGTTGCAGTAACGAGGTCAGCAGAGCGCGCAGGGCCGCGTCGCTGCCGTCGTCGGCGTCCGCGAGTCGGCGCAGACGGTCACCGTATCGTCCGCTGATCTCGCGGGCTGTCCGTTCACGTTCCGTGGCGTCGGCGGCGAGGAGCCAGGTCCTCGCGTCCTGCAGATCGTCGAACGTGTCGGGGTCCGCGCCTGTGCGGGTCAGGAACCGCCCGACGAGTTCCCGGGCGTGTGTCCAGGAGTCGGTGACCATGAGGGAGACCAATGTGGTGGCGCCCGACGCCGCGAGTACGGCCAGTTCGCTGTCCATGTGTCTTCTCCTAGGCGAAGGGGGAGCCGGAGGCGGGCGCCTCGTCGTCATCCGGAGCGAGGGACGCCGGCGGATCGAAGCAGTGCTGGATCTCCTCGGCGGTCTCGTGGCGGTTCTGCTCCTTGACGAGGCCGGCGATCTGTGCGGCGAGCATCGGGCGGCGTACATCTCCGTCGGTGAAACCGATGCTGTCGAGGAAGTCGGAGAGATGCATCGTGGCCGTCTCCCGTCCCTGTGGCGCTGAGGGGTGCTCCACCCCGGGAAAGTCCGATGTCGTCGGCTCGCCGGCCTGCTGAGAGATCAGATCCTGAAGCCGTTCGGGAACGTCGGTGTCATTGGCCGCCGAGGTGAGCTGAGCGAGCAGGGCCAGGTCGTTCACCGTACGTTCCACGTGCTCGTCGTTCCTGGCGAGCCACCAGACCACGGCGCTGCCGGTGTCCTTGAGGACGTCCTCGCCCAAGTACCGGCGCCTGCTCTGCTCGTACTTGCGCTGATGCACCCAGACCTCCTCGTCCTTGCGTACGCCGGCGAGCTTGTCGAGGCGCTCCTGGTCCTGCTGCACCAGGACGAGCTGGATGTTCTCCGCCATCGCCTGGAGGTGCCCGGTGGGCTCAGGCGCCATCCGGCTGAGGGCGCCGCACAGTTCCTGCTCGACGAGTGAGGCCCGGACCGGTTCTCGTTGCTCGGTGATGGCGCGGGCCCGCTTCAAGACCGCGTCGACGGCGAGACCCGCCGGGTTGAGAACGAGGGCACTCGCGGGAGCGTCGACGAGGTACCAGCGCACCGTCGCAGAGAAGACGAAGTCGTAGTCGGCCCACTTGCTGGGCAGTACGACCTGGTTGACGCGGTGTTCCGTGCGTTCCACGGGGGCGGCCGTGAGCTGCTCCTCGAAAGCCACCGGTACCGTGCCGCGGCGCATCGCGGCGATCCGGAAGACCGCTGCGGGGACGACGAGCAGCAGTACTGCCAGCAGTGACCATGCCCATGCGGGCCACCGCTGCGTCAGACCGATGATGCTCAGCAGGAGACTGCTCAGAACGGTGAGGAAGACGGTCGTGGTTTTCCGTGCGGTGGTCATGGTCGAGTCCCCCTGGGTGAGGTCGTCGGCGGTGTGGCCGGAGCGAAGCCTTGAGCCGTGCTGATCTTGTGGAGCAGTAGATCGGTGGTCTCCGCGGCCCGCGCCGCATCCCCCGGACTGGTGCGTTCGGCGTCGCGGGCGCACGCGTACAGCAGAGCGAAGACCTCGCCCCGCTTCTCTGTGCACTGCTGTGCCGCGCTGACGAGGAGGTCCAGCAGGAGCCCGCCGTGCGGCCCGGTGCCGGCGGCCGCCCAGTGGAGCCAACGTCGTGCTTCGGCCTGCCACTGCGGAGGAGGCAGCTCAGCCAGTACTGCATGCCAACAGGTTGTCAGGGAGCCCTGCGCGCTCTGTTCGTCGACCAGCGTGTGAGAGGTGCCGGTGCGGTGCGTCAACAGTTCGGGGTCGCTGGCCTGGAGGAAGATCCCGAGATTGGCGGGTGAGAAGTCGGAATGGGCGAGACGGTCGAGCAGCACGCGGTGCAGCCTGCGGCTGCGCGCCACCAGCTCGCACAGCGCCTGCCGGGCACGCGTCGTGCCGCGCTCACGCCGGGCCAGGTGGTAGAGCCTGACCAGGGCTTGATCGGGATGACTGGTCGCGAGGACGTCAGCACAGACGCGGACCAGCACCTGCGCGAGCTCCCCCTTGAGGCGCCGTTTGGCGCACCACTGGTAGATCTGCTCGCGGAAGTCCCTGGCGTGCACCGGGTCCGCCAGCCCGCGGGTGAGCGCATGAACGGCCGCTTCCAGGCGAGGGCGGCTCGTCCCACCGGTGCTCCAGCCTTCGACGAGAGCCCCCAGTCCGTCCGCACGTCCGGTCCGCAGATATTCACCGGCCACTCGTTCCACCAGACCATCGCGTACGAGGGGGACGACGTGCGGGTCGTTCAGCTCCACCACACTCACCGCCCAAGTGCCGAGGTGGGGGCGGAGATCGGGCATGTGGTCCCAAAAATGGGCACGAACGGCGGAGTCGAAGTCCAGTCTCTCGAACCGGACCTGTCCGTTGGGGGTGGCAGTGGCCGAGATCTCGAGGAGTCGCTCGGCGAGGTCCCGGTGCTGCAGCGGCGAGTCGCCCTCCGACGGAGGCCCGAGGGCGCTCAGCAGTTGCCCGGCCGCGCGGTGAACGACATCGGCATGCGCCCCGTGCAGCATGGACACCGCGATCAGCAGAGCTCGTTGCGGTGCCTCCCGCAGCTTGGTGACGAGCGCGGCGGCTTCCCGTCGGCCGTCGTTTCGCGCCCGCCCGGCCGCCTCGCACCACTGACCGAATCCGTCCCCGGGCTGACCGGCCTCGCGTGCTCGGCGCACCAGGTCGGCGAATTCCGCGATCTCCCGCATCGGCCTGTTCGCCGTCAGGAACCCGGTGACGGTGCCGTCCGCCCGGAGATATTGCTCAGGCGGCACACCGTGCAGGCGCAGGTGCCGCCGGAGAACGCCGATACCGGGTGGCCGTTCGAGTACCACGCGACAGTACTGCAGGTCCGGGTCGAGAACGCCGCGGTGCGGCATGACCACGACCAGATGAGCCCGCTGCTCGTGCACGGCCTTGCGCAGCGCCGGGAGGTCGGCCTGGGCCGCTGCCCAGCGGCGGTCGTCCGCGGCGGCCAGGTCCAGCAGCAACTGGTCACCGGTCCCGACCAGAGCGGGGTCCTGGAGGGAGAGCTCCTCCTCCTCCTCATCGGGCAGGAGTTCGTGGAAGACACCACTGTCCCGGTGATGTTCGTGCAGCAGTACGCGGGCCGCAGCCGACCGGCCGCTGCCCGGGGCACCCTCCAGGATGACGGTGCCGGTGTCGGCGAGTACGGCACGAGCCTCGCCCATACGCGGCGGGGCGACCAGTACGTAGCGCAGTCGGCGGAGTTGGTCCTCGGCGACTCGGCGGAAGGCCGGCTTGTCCGAGTCCTGCAGTTGCGTTCCGATGTAGACGTCGCCAGGGCCCGTGACCGTGACGCCCGAGTCCCGGACCCAGGTGCCGGCGTGCTGGTTCACCGGTCCTTGTCCTCGTGACCGTCCCGTTCGCCGAACCGGTGCTGGACGGCACCGTGGTGGTCACCCTCGGAGTACGTCATCCCGTCACCACCCGAGATATGACGTGAATGCGAGTAGATGTTGCCGGTCCCGGTGTGGACAGGAGCGTGGGTGCCCTTGACGACCGTGCCGACGTCACCGGTGAAGTCACGGCTCTGTACGGCTGTGCCGCTCACGGTCCCGATGGAATTGGTCACGCTGCCCGGCGCGGGCGTCCCCGCCTCGGTCCCGGACTGGTCGTCAAGGCTGGGAATCAGGTCGGCCATCAGATCACCGATGCGCGCGACGCACACCTCGGTGTCACCAGAGTCGAACGCGATGGACTGGAGATCGGCGAGCCGTCGCAACGCGGGCGGGAGATCGGCCTTGCTCAGCCGGCTGGTTTTGCGTCCGTCCAGAACGGGGACCACCGGGACCTCACATGTGAAAGCCTCCTCGATCTCCTTGCGCACCCAGTCCTCGGGGTCCTCCAGCCGGGTACGGAAGTTCGTCCAGTCCGGTCCGATGACGGCCAGGAGCACGGAGCTGTGCCGTACCGCGGCCAGTAGCCGTTCGGGCCAGCTCTCACCGGGGACGATGGACTGTGACGCGTGGAACGCGTGTCCCGGGCCGAAGCGGTGCGACAGCCCTTGACGCAGTAGAGCCGCGGTTTTCTCCCCGTCCCCGGTGCGGTAATTGATGAAAATCTCGCTCATGACGATGACTCCTCAAGAGGGGTGGCCGGGCGTGACAAGGTGCCGAGCCGCGGTGCCAGCCGGCGTACCGGTGGATGGTCCGGGTAGCGGCCCAACACCCGGACGAGCCGTCGGAGATCGGTCGCGACGGTCGCCGAGCGCACCGCCGTCACGCCGTCGAGCAGTGACTCCGTCAGCGCGCAGGCATGGTCGATCTCGCCGGCGGAGGCATAGGCGAACGCGCGGCGTACGCCGTACCGGACCTGCGTACGCACCGCGTCGGGGCCGACCAGAGTGAGTTGCCGATCCAGTTCCTCGCACGCCTCGCGCGGTCGCCCGAGATCGACGAGGCACCAGCCGGTGACCATGCCGACCGAATCGGGAAGATGCATAGAGCCGATCACCGGGCCGTCGGCATCGTCGTTCCGGCGGGCGAGCAGAGTACGAGCCCGGTCCAGGGCACGTAGACAGGCGCCGACATCACCGGCGAGGGCATGACCCTGCGCTTCGCGCTGTGCGGCGAGACCACGGATCCGTAACGGCAGCACGCCGCTCTGTGCCCGGCGGGCCAGCGCGATCGTCTGCTCGGCGTCCTCCCGGTACAGCGTGACCAACGCCCTGCGGACCAGCGCATAACCGGCCAGTGCCTGATCACCGCCGGCGGCGGCCAGGGCGACCGCACGCTGTGTCCACCACAGCGCCGCACGCTCGTTCCCGGTCTCCTGCACCAGCCAGCCCACGTACTCGGCGTACCGGGAACCGAGCGCCAGCAGGCGGCGCCTGGTGCCGCTGTCACTCTGCGCCGACAGCTCCCGCAGCGTGTGTGTCTGCGCGATCAGAACGGGCAGGAGCAGGCCGGGTTCCACGGCCTGACCGAGTCTGCGGTAGTGCGTGAACAGGGAGCGTGAGGCTTCCAGCATGCCGGCGCCGGCGGCCGGGGAAGCCGGACCCGATCCGTCCGACCTCCAGGTCATCAGCGAGGCGACACCGGCGTTCATCACCTCACGCCGGCCCACGGGCCCGAACGAGTTCGGGCCGTCCGGTGACAACTGCATCATCCAGTTCTCCTCCTCGACCCGGCCTGGCGCCGACACGGCAGGTGAGTCGACAGCGGCGGGGGTGCTCAGGGCGATCAGTGCCCCGTCGGCACCGAGTGCGGCGTCGCACAGCCGCGCGAGATCACGGCTGGGTGCCTTGATGCCCCGCTCGACCTTGCTGAGCTGCGCCTTGCTGTAGTGCACGAGACCGGACAGGTCTGTAAGGCTCAGTCCGGCCTCCAGACGCCGCTTCCTCAGTTCCTCGCCGAACGGGGTGGACGGATGTGGCACGGGAACCTCCCAAACCCGGTCGTCCGGGCTGAGGCGGTGCTGCACGGAAGAGTGCGGCACCAACTGCCGGACGGACAAGGCGATCGAAGCTGTTTCCCGTTTCCTTCTCCACGGCGGGGCGCGGCAAGCTCGTGCGGGGCAGTTGAGTTCCCCAAGGGTCGGTGCTCGTGTTTCCGGCGGACGGCTGGGTCGCCTTCGTTTCAATGAGTGCGAGTGGGCGCTCGGGTGCCTGAGCCGAGATGCGGTCCGTCCGACACCGTGGGTCCGCACGATGACCCGAAGGAAAGTGCAAGGTGGCCTTCGACGCGCCCTCGCCCACGCGCCCCCGCCCACGCGGCCGGGCCCGCGACACAGCCGACGAGCCGCTCCACTGTCAGGAACATAGCCGCGCTTCCTGGAGCCGCTACGCCGAACAGGCGACACCGAGGAAAGCGATGGTGTCGCCGCGGTTTGCGGGCTGCTGAAGACGATCACCATCCGCAGGCCACACACCGATGGTCCTCTCCCGCTGGCCGGGCAGGTACGGGTGCGGGCGGCGATGGACCTGTGACGTGCCGCGCTTGCCGTCGACCTGCCTGGTTGGCACGCTGGTCGGAGTCGGTGCGTTCGCCGACGCGGCGATTGGCGAGAGGGTGTGGCTGGAGTTGATGCACTCCAGCGCCGTGCATTTTCCGGCCTTTACGGACGCTGACTTCGTCACCGAACGCACCGCCGCCCACCCCTGCCATGGGGACGTCCTGCTGCTCGTCGACCGTGACGCTCGTTTGACGCTCCAGGCACTCACACGTAGGACGGCGAGGGGAGAAACTGGCTCTGACCTGGTCTTTTCCATGACCTGCTCAGGCCGGCACCTTTCCGATGACGCATCACGTGGAGTGCGTGGCGATTCTGGAACCTGCGGCGAAGGGGGCCTGAGCTGCGGTTTCGTCCATGCAGTGATCGCTTTGACGTGTTTGCTGAGCCACATCACGTGGATCGAGTCGAAAGTGCTTGAGCGTCGCTTGACCAGCTGCTTCGTCAAGTGCGGGTGACGGGGAGCAGGAGCGCGAGGCGTTTTCGCCGGACTCGGATCAGACCATCCTGACGCTCTTTTGACGCTGGTGCTGATGTTGCGTCAGGTGGCTGGCGCCGGGCTCCGAGAGGGCTGGGCCCGAGGTCGGTCAGCCGAGGCGGCGTACCGGTGAGCCCGCCAGGAACGCTTCGATGTCCTCGACGGCCTGGCTGTAGTAGATGCGGTAGTTGTTCTGGGACACATAGCCGAGATGCGGCGTGGCAAGCAGCCTGGGCGCGGTGCGCACGGGGTGGTCGACGGGCAGCGGTTCGATGTCGAAGACATCGGTCCCCGCGCCGGCGATCCGCCCCTCGTGCAGCGCGGCGAGCAGGGCGTCCTGGTCGACGATCGCGGCCCGGGAGGTGTTCACCAGATACGAGGTCGGATTCATCAACGCCAGCTCGGAGGCTCCGAGCAGCCCGCGGGTGCGGTCGCCGAGCACCAGGTGCACCGAGACGAAGTCACTGGTGGACAGCAACGCCTCCTTTGAGGGGGCCAGTTGCACACCGTGCTCCTTGGCCCGCGCGTCGGTGAGGTTCTGGCTCCAGGCCACCACGTCCATGCCGAAGGCGAGGCCGACCTGCGCCACCCGGCTGCCGATCTTGCCGAGGCCGAGCAGGCCGAGCCGACGCCCGTGCAGGTCGGCGCCGACCGTCGACTGCCACGGGCCGCCGGTGCGCATCGCGGTGGACTCCGTGACGATGCCGCGGGCGAGACCGAGCAGCAGCGCCCAGGTCAGCTCCACCGGCGGGGTGGAGGTGCTCTTGGTGCCGCACACCGTCACGCCGTTGGCTTCGGCCGATACGAAGTCGATCACGGAGTTGCGCATGCCCGAGGCGATGAGGAGCTTGAGGCGGGGGAGTCGGTCGAGGACTGCAGCCGGGAACGGGACACGTTCGCGCAGCGTGACGATGATGTCGAAGTCGCCTACGGCGGAGACGAGTTCGTCCTCCGTGGCGAAGTGTTTCGGGAAGCTGACGACCGCCACTCGGTCCAGGACCGGGCCCCAGTCGGCAACGGTGGTGGCGACGGATTGGAAGTCGTCGAGGATGGCGCAACGCAGTTTCATGTCAGGGCTCTCCATTGTTCACGCGGTGAGTTGGGCTGCTGACGGGTAACGCCACGGCACCGAGGCCCGCGGATGCCGGGAGGCTGATCATCCCGCAATCGGTGCCGATTCCCGTGAACGGGTCGTCGGTCAGGTCCAGATGTCCGTCCAGGTCCAGGTGGTCGGCGAGCCCGGCCAGTTGCGCCCGTCGCGGTCACGCCGAGGGAGCTCTCCACCTTGCATCCGAGCATCGCCTAGAGGCCGCAGCGGCGGGCGAGGGAGACCGTCTCGCGGGCAGCGAGGAGCCCACCGCACTTGAGCAGCTTGACGTTGATGCCGCTCACCCGGCCCTGCAGCCGCAGGACGCTCTCGCGTCGGTGCAGTCCTCGTCGGTGAAGACCGGCACCGGTGAGCGCTCGTGCACGTAGCCCAGGTTGTCCGGTGAGCCGGGCGACGCCGGTGTTGCCGGGCGGAGGGCGCCCGCAGCGCGATCGTGGCCGTCTCCGGGCGAGTTTCATCGCAGTACTTCCTCGAACTCGGCCACTACACCGCACGCTTGACGGAACGTCAACGCGGGAAACTGTCTGGCTCCACCGGTGTCGCCGGGGCGCGCAAGGCGGCGGCGGTGGGGATGCCGCCGGCGACCTCGGCACGATCATCGTCACCCGGGACGGCGGCACGACCTGGCGCACCCAGCCCACGCCTTGCGACGACGTCCTGGGGGGCCTCGACTTCACGGACACGCAGACCGGTTGGGCCGTGGGCCTCGGCGGCACGATCCTGCGCACCCGCGACGGCGGGGACACCTGGCAGGCGCAGGACGTGGGCACCGACGACGACCTGTTCGGGGTGTACGTCGCCGACGGTCAAACCTGCTGGGTGGCCGGCGACCGGGGCGCGGTTCTGCACAGCCGCGACGGCGGCCATACTTGGGCACGTAACCCGACCGACGCCCAACAGACTCTCCACGCCGTCGCGTTCACTCCCGACGGAGGCACCGCCCTCGGCGTCGGCCGCAGCGACACCGTCCTCAACTCCCGGGAAGATGGTGCCCGACCACGGCGCACCGGGCATGGATCGTCGGCGACGAGGGGACCGTGCTCTCGACTTCGGACGGCGGTGCCACCTGGGACCGCCATCCCCACAGCCCGGAGAAGGACGCAGTGATCCACTGGTAGCGCGCCCGGACACCCGGAGAGAAGAACACCCAAATCAGGAGAACCGTATGAGCAGCATCGCCGCATTCGCGAACATCCCCACCACGACCCTCGCCGACATCCTGGGCCACGAGCAGGTCATGGACATCAGCATCCGCCCGCTGTGGCCGTCGATGCCCCGTATCGCCGGCCCGGCCTTCACGGTGCAGTGTCCGCCCGGCGACAACCTCATGCTGCACGCGGCGATCCACCGGGCCGCGCCCGGCTCGGTCATCGTGGTGGAGTCCGGCGACGTGGACTTCGCGCTCGCCGGCGGCAACGTCTGCGCCGTCGCCCAGCGCCGCGGGATCGTCGCGTTCGTCGCCGACGGAGTGATCCGCGACATCGACGAGGTGCGCGACGCCCGCTTCCCCGTACACGCGCGCGGAGTTGTCCCCATCCCCGGGGCGAAGAAGCTTGTCCGGCCGCTGAACGAGCCGGTGCGCTGCGCCGGTGTGCGGGTCGAGGCCGGTGACGTCGTGGTCGCCGACGAGGAAGGCGTCGTCGTCGTACCCGCCGCACGCCAGGAGGAGGTGCTGCGCACGGCGGAGGCGAAGCTGGCCAAGGAGGCGGACCAGACCCTCGACGCCTGGGAGGAGGCGCACCGCACACGCATCGACAAGATCCTTGCCGAGTCCGGCTTCGAGAGCTGATCGGCCGTCCTCCGCAGATGCTCAAGCGTGGCCTCGCGGCGCTCAAGGGCGCCGTCCCCGAACACTCCCCGGTCCGTACCTTCCTCGGAATCGTCCCTGGTCCTCACCCTGGGACAGGGACTGTGGATGGCGCTCAACGCCGTCTACGCGACCACCGTTCTCGGCCTGTTCCCAGGCCAGTTCGGCGTGGGCGTGGGGATCGCCGCCGGTGTGGCGCACCGGGACACCGCCAGGGAGTTCGAGGGTGTCTTCGGCCGGCTGTTCCCGGGCTCGCGCTGAGCACTCCGGCCGGCCACCTCGCGGACCGGATCGGCCCGCGCCGCGTACAGACCGTGCACCGCACCGCACCGCGACGGGCCCGGACCGGGAGCGCCACACGATTCACACGTGCGGCGCTCTGGTGCGATCAATTGCCGTCTGAGCAGTAGCTGTCGCGCTACCTGCCTGGACTGAGGTCCGCTCCGCTCCTTTGCGGCACCGCCGGTTGTCTCCACAGCACCTCCCAGCCCTGAATCAGGGACCGCCCGCTGGTGCGGCCATAAGCCGGGCCTCCAGCAGCTGGTCGGCGCTCGGCTTTGGGATCAGCAGGGAGCCAGGCGCAGCGGCCTCGACACAGCGCCGAGCGGACGGACTGCCTCGACCGCCCGATGTGTAGAAGCAGCAATTCAGCGCGACGTTCGATAGCGTTTTTTCACGACACGGAGGCCCCTTTACACCGCCGAGCCGTCTCTACACAGCGCGCGCACTGGGCGCACCGACGCGACTCGACCGGCGTAGGGCTCCGTACCGGCGGGCGTACTACGGTTAGCCATCACGCGCCAGAGTGCCGGTGCCGAACAGACGTAGGGCCGTGACGCTCATTTGACGCTCCGGGCGCCCGGCGGCCCTCATTCGGGACCCAAAAGCCTATCTGACCTGCGAATTCAATGAGGGAGACGCTTGCGTCGGAGATGCCTTCAGGGTGGCGTTCGGAGATTCTTGACGCTCGGATGACGCTCGAAGTGGAAGCCTCAACCTCCCGGACCTCTTCGGCTGTGGCCGTGCGAACCGGGCCATCGGTACGGGGGAAGGAATCCGGTATGGGCGTCCCGCTGCACCTTTCCGGCGGCGGCGCGAGCTGCCATCCCGGCCCTGGGCTCGTTGGACTGGACGCCCGCTCCGGCAATGGCTTGGGTTCGGGCGAACGTCAGCAGCGGAACCCGCGGGTCGTGTCCCGGGGCTCGACGTCCGTGTAAGGCTTGAACCAGTCGAGCGGGACGGAGCCTGCTGGGGAGCTGGTCGGGGCTGCTCGGTCTGCCCCGCGCAGGTGGGACGGGCTGTCGGCCGTGACGCTCGTTTGACGCTCTGGGCGCACTCACGCTGCGCGGCGAGCCGAGAAACTGCTCTGACCTGGTCTTTTCCACGACTCGCCCAGGCTGACATCTTCCCGATGACGCATCATGTGGAGTGCGTGGCGGTGCTGGAGCCCGCCTCCAAGGGCGTCTGACCCCACTCCGCCACCGGAACGCCGCCGCGTTGCCGCGCTCTCAGCCGCCCGGCATCGCTGTCGGTACTCCTGCCAGTGGGCCGACCGTCGAGGTGGGTACGGTTCGGGGGCCCAGCCATTCACACAGCAGGATCGTCGCGTCGTCCTGCAGGTGTTCCTGGTGGTGGCGCAGGTGGGCGCGGATGAGGCGGCGGAGGGTCTCCGGCACGGAGAGGCCGTCGGAGTGGTGGCGGACCAGGAAGTCCGTGAAGCGGGTCAGGCCGAACTCCTCGCCATGGGGGGTACGGGCCTCGGTGATGCCGTCGGTGTAGAGGACCAGGCGGTCACCGGGCTGGAGCTGCTCGCGGCACAGGATGGTCGGCAGCCGCAGGTCGGTGCCCATGGGATGGGCGGGCGGGCAGTGCAGCAGAGTGGGCCAGCGCCCGTCACGGATCACGATCGGCGGGTGGTGGCCACGGTTGACCCAGGTCAGCATGCCGGTGGTGGTGTCCAGGTCGGCGAGGATGCCGGTGACGTAACGGGACCGGTCGAACTGTTCGATCAGGACCCGTTCGATGGCGTCACCGAGATCGCCCAGGGCGGTGCCCTGCCTGCGGTGGTTGCGGCAGGCTCCCATGGCGAGGTTGGCGGTCAGACCGGCCGAGGTGTCGTGGCCCATCGCGTCGAAGATCGACAGATGGACCACGTCAGCGGCGGTGGCGTAGTCGTAGGCGTCGCCGCTGACCTCGTACGCCGGTTCCATCACGGCGCCGATGAGCACCCTGCTGTCGGCGTACGAGCGGGGCGGCATGAGCGTCCACTGCATCTCCGCGGCCACGTTCATCGGCTGCGTGCGGGTGAGGCGGGCGTGGGAGTCACTCGTGTCGCGGCTGCCGACCACCATCATCGCGACCAGCGAGGCCAGCGCCAGCATGTCCTCGCAGACCTCCGTGCCCTCCCCGGCGGACGTCAGGTGCATCACGCCGAGGCGTTCGGTGCCGTCCAGGAGCGGTACCCACCAGGCGTGGCGGCCGTCCTCGGCGCTGGTGGCCACGAGGCGTCCGTACTGGTAGGCGCGGCCCGCGATGGTGCCCTCCACCGACAGTTCCGCCTTGCCCTCCGGCGGGTCGGCGGCGGCGTCCAGACCCTTGCCGGTGAGCAGGCGCAGCACGTCCCGCTGCAGGTCGCCGAGGTAGATCATGACCTCACCGAAGCCCGCCTCCGCCGCGAGCGCGGCCACCCGGGAGGGCAGGCACTCGAACGACATCAGGTGGCTCTCGCCCAGCAGCCCCGTCAGCATGCGTCGCACCGCGCTGTCCCGCTGCATCACGGACGACCTCCGTACGGCTCGCGCGTCCCGAGCTCTCCGCTCCCTCTCCGTCTACCCCACCGTTCCCAACCGACTCGGAGGGGTGCGACGGTCTCGGGAGGCACCCGAGTGGGGGCCCCGTGACGTCCGGGGTGCGTCCTGCTCGGTGGCGGGCCGGCTGGGGTGTGTCCGGTTCGGTGGCGGGCCGGTGGGGAGCGCGGTGGGGGCGCCGACCCGGTACTCGCGCCACCTCGGATGGTCGGCCGCGTACCGCGCCGCGCGGGTGGCCACCTCCGGCTTGTAGATCGTGGGACGGGCCGCGCGTACTCCGGCTGGTGGGTGCGCGGCTGCCGCGCTGCCGCCTCACCCCGCGGTCGCGTGGCCGGGGCGGAAGGTCACCGACTCACCGGAGAAGCGGGCGTCGAGGCCGGTCGGGGTGGTGGTGAGAGACCGCAGGCGCAGCCCGTCGAGGATGTTCCGCAACGGGATCGGCCGCTCGAAGGCCCGGTCGAGCAGCGCCTGCCCGGCGGCGGGCAGCGCACCGCCGTTGATCCGGGGGTCGCGCAACGCGACGCGGTTGCCGGAGGCCGCCGACACCGTCGTCGACACGGTGATCTCCCCGGCGAACGGAAGGACGACGCGTACCGCGACCTCGCCGGGGCGCTCGCCCCGGGTCACCTCCAGGCCGAGGGCGTCGGACAGGTCCGCGTAGGACAGGCCGGCGGTCGCCGTCGCCGAACGGGCCCACGCCTCGCTGTCGTCGTCGGACTTCCGCAGGCCGTCCAGCCGCAGGGTGAGCGAGGACACCGGCAGCGGGCGGTCGGTGCCGTCGGCGGGTACGTCGTGCGCCGTGACATCCACGTGCCGCAGGGTGCCGGAGGCCAGCTGCGTCAGCACCGGGAAGCCGCGGACGTGCACTTCGGGCCGCCGCGGAGTGCGCATGCCGTCCTGGAACGCCTCCGCCGTACGGGCCTCCACCCGCCCCGCCACGAACCGGTCGGCCGCCACCAGGGCGAGGACCGACGCGAGGACGGCGACGGCGACGACGACCGGACGCCGGCGCCTCCGGCGCACGTGTGCCCTGTCACCGTGCTCCTGCTCCTGCTCCTGCTGCGGCTGCTGGTGCATGAGGTCTCCTTCGGGAGGGGTGGGGGCGAGGCGTGCCAGGGCACTCGCGGGGGCGGGGCGGGGGCGGGGCGAGGGCGGGTGCGGGTGACGGCGCGGATCCGGCGGCTCGGAGCGTCCGTCAATATTTGCACAGTGGTGAGCAATAAACTATTCTGCACATCAATGGGCAATCAATTTCGCCCCCTAGGAGTGTCCGATGCCCTTCCTCGCCACCACACCCGTCGACAAGATGCCCGGGCCGTACGTCCGCCGCTGGTGGGCCCTGCTCGTGCTCTGCCTCAGCCTGCTCATCGTGGTCATGGCGAACACCTCGCTGATCGTGGCCGCGCCCGACATGACGAGGGACCTGCGCCTCTCCAGCAGCGACCTCCAGTGGGTCATCGACGGCTACACCGTCCCGTACGCCGCGCTGATGCTCGTGCTGGGGGCGGTCGGCGACAAGTACAGCCGTCGCGGCGCGCTCGTCACCGGTCTGGTGATCTTCGCGGGCGGCTCCGTGATGGGCAGCCTGGTCGACCAGACCCACCTGGTCATCGTTGCCCGCGCGATCATGGGGGTCGGCGCCGCCGTCGTCATGCCGGCCACGCTGTCCCTGCTCGTCGCGATCTTCCCGAGGCATGAGCGGGCCCGCGCCATCACGGCCTGGACCGCCACCTCCGGCCTCGCCATCGCCGTCGGCCCGCTGGTCGCCGGCTGGCTGCTGGAGGACCACGCCTGGGGTTCGACCTTCCTGACCAACGTCCCCGTCGCCGTCCTGGCCGTCGTCGGCGCGCTGGCTCTGATCCCGCCGTCCAAGGCGCACGGCATGGGGCGTGTCGACCTCGTCGGCGGGCTGCTGTCGATCGTCTCCGTCGGCTCCCTGGTCTACGCGGCCATCGAGGGCCCCCACTTCGGCTGGGGCGCCGGCCCCGTCACCGCCGCGATCGTCGCCGCCGTCGGCCTGATCGCCTTCGTGGCCTGGGAGTTGCGCCACCCGCACCCCATGCTCGACGTGCGCAAGTTCGCGCTGCGCCCCTTCAGCGGCTCCATGATCGCGGTGCTGTTCTTCTTCTTCGGCACCTTCGGCGCGATCTACTACGCCACCCAGTTCCTGCAGTTCGTCCTCGGCAACGACGCCCTGGAGACGGGTGTACGACTGCTGCCGCTGGCCGGAGCCGTCTTCGTGGGCGCCGCCGTCACCGGGCGGCTGACCCCCAGGCTGGGCGTGAAGGCGATGGTGGCGACCGGCATGGCCATCGGCACCGCGGGGGTCCTGCTGCTCGTACGGGTCGACCAGGGCTCGTCGTACACCGACTTCCTGCCGACGCTGCTCCTGCTGGGCTTCGCGATCGGCCTGAGCGTGTCCCCGGCCACCGACACCATCATGGGCTCGTTCCCGGAGAACGAACTGGGCGTCGGCGGCGGCGCCAACGACACCTCACTGGAACTGGGCGGCTCCCTCGGGATCGCCGTACTCGGCTCGCTCCTCGGCACGGCCTACCGCGACAGGCTCACCGACCTTGTCGGCGGCCACCTCCCGGCGGCCGCGCTGGACACCGCGAAGGACTCGGTGGGCGGCGGCCTGGCGGTCGCCGAGCAGATCGCGAGGACCCCGTCGGCCGGCCCCGGGCAGGCCCAGGCCCTGGTCGACGCCGTGCACGAGTCGTTCGCCCACGCCGTCGCGGGGACCAGCCTCGTCGGCGGCATCATCATGGCCGCCGGAACGTTGATCGTCCTCGCGGTCCTGCCCGGACGGCGGGCCGGCGACAAGGACCGGCCGCAGGAGCCGGCCGACGCCACCGGGGAACGGGACGAGACGTACGCCGGCTCCCCGCGGTGACGAGCGTCGTCACACTCGCGCCGACCCCGGCGGGTTGTCGCGGCGGGGATGGGCCGCCGTTCGCCGCAGGCTCGCCGAGGTCTGGCCGACCGCGACGCCGCCCGCACCGGTCCGCCGCCCCGCCGGAGCTCTTCCGCGACCTGCGCCAGGGATCGGCTGCCGGGGGACCGGCTGCCGGGGTTAGGGGAGGAGGGGAACCGGTCTCCGGCGCCGCGTCGCCCATGACACAGGCCGCGTGGACGAACTCCCTGTCGGGGTCCGTCCACGCGGCCTGTTGGTGCCGCTCGCGGGTCTGTCGCGCCGGCCGCCGGCTGCCCGCCGTGAGCGGCTTCGGGCCCGCCGGCCCATCGTGCCGTCAGCCGTCAGCCGTCAGCCGTCAGCCGTCAGCCGTCAGCCGTCAGCCGTCAGCCGTCAGCCGTCAGCCGTGAGCCGTGAGCCGTGAGCCGTGAGCCGTGAGCCGTGAGCCGTCAGCCGTGAGCCGTGAGCCGTGAGCCGTGAGCCGTGAGCCGTGAGCCGTCAGCCGTGAGCCGTGAGCCGTCAGCCGTGAGCCGTGAGCCGTGAGCCGTCAGCCGTGAGCCGTGAGCCGTGAGCCGTCAGGCGTGAGCCGTGAGCCGTGAGCCGTCGGGTGTCAGCCGGGAGCTGTCAGCCGTCAGCTCGTCGCGCGGACGGCTTCGCGGATGAGGTCGGCGACCTGCTGGGGCTGGGACACCGCCACGGCGTGCGAGGCGCCCTCCACCTCGACGATCGTGGCGCCCGCCCGCTTGGCGCCGAAGCGCTCGACCTCGGGGTTGATCGCCTGGTCGGCGCCGGCCACGAGGGCCCAGGACGGCTTCGTCTGCCACGCGGCCGCCGAGGCCGTCTCGGCGAACGCGCCGGCGGCCAGCGGTCGCTGCGCCGCCGCGAGCACCTTCGTCACGGACGCCGGGACGTCCGCGGCGAAGATCTCCGGGTACGCCTCGGCCTTGATGGTGACCTCGACCGTGGGCTCCGCGCCGTCGCTGGGGTAGGTCCACTCCCTGAGGTTGCTGACGAGCTGCGAGAGCGGGAAGCGGCCCTGGAGTTCGCCGAGGCTCTCGCCCTCCTCCAGGACGTAGGCGGCGATGTAGACCAGCCCGACGACGTTCTCCGTCGTGCCGGCCACGGTGATCAGCGCACCGCCGTAGGAGTGGCCGACCAGCACGACCGGGCCGTCGATCTGGGCGGCCACGGAGGCGACGTACGCGGCGTCGGACGCCAGGCCGCGCAGCGGGTTGGGCGGTGCGATCACGGGGATGTCGTGGTTCTGCAGCTCGGCGATGACGCCGGACCAGCTGCCGGCGTCGGCGAAGGCGCCGTGCACCAGGAGGACGGTGGGGGTGGTGGACATGGCGGGTTCTCTTCCCTGTGGGCGGGGCGGGGGATGTGGGCGTGTCGGAGGACGTCAGTCGGTGTGGAGGGCGGTGCGCAGGGTGGTGACGGCGAGGGTGATGGCGGCTTCGGCGGCGTGGGTCCGGCGCAGGGCGTTGAGCATGACGAAGTCGTGGATGATGCCCTGGAAGCGGACGGCGGTGACGGGGACGCCGGCCTGGCGGAGCTTGTTGGCGTAGGCCTCGCCCTCGTCGCGCAGGACGTCGGCCTCGCCGGTGATGACCAGGGCCGGGGGCAGGCCGGTGAGCTGTTCGGTGCTGGCGCGCAGCGGGGAGGCGGTGATCTGCGCGCGTTCGGCCTCGTCTGTCGTGTACTGGTCCCAGAACCACCGCATGCCGTCGCGGCGCAGGAAGTAGCCCTCGGCGAACTGGTGGTAGGAGCCGGTGTCGAAGGCGGCGTCGGTGACCGGGTAGAACAGCACCTGCTGTGCCAGGGGGACGTCGCCGCGTTCCTTGGCCATCAGGGTCAGGGCGGCGCTCATGTTGCCGCCGACGGAGTCGCCGACCACCGCCAGCCGGGAGCCGTCGAGGTTCAGGTCGGCCCCCTGTTCGACGATCCACCGGGCGACGGTGTAGTTCTGCTCGATGGCGACCGGGTAGCGGGCCTCCGGGGAGAGGTCGTACTCGGGGAAGACCACCGCCGCGCCCGCGCCGACGGCCAGTTCCCGCACCAGACGGTCGTGGGTGTGGGCGTTGCCGAACACCCAGCCCGCACCGTGGATGTAGAGGATCACCGGCAGGACGCCCGTGGCGCCGGCCGGCCGCAGCACACGCGCCCGGACACCGCCCGTCGGACCACCCTCGACACTCACCCACTCCTCGTCGACCGCCGGCATCACGACCTCACCCGACTGCACCTCGTCGACCGCCTTGCGGCCCTCGGCGGGCGCCAGGTCGAACAGGTACGGCGGGTTCGCTGTCGCCTCGGCGAACGCGGCGGCCGCCGGCTCCAGCACAGGCTGAACCGGCTCGAAGGTGTAGGACATCTGGTGCTCCTGTGTTTCGTTGCTGCGCCGTGGCGTGTTGCGCCGTGGGGCATGACGGGACGCGCCTGGGGCGGCAGTCGGCTGTGCCGTGGCGCTTCGGACCCCACGCTAGAGGCGTCCCGTGGCCGCGGATGGCCCACGAGTGCACGGGTGTCGACCTCACAGCGCACGAGGACCGAAGCCCGTGCGCCGGCGGTGTGGCCAGGTTGCCCGGTCCTAGGAGCGGTGTCCCCGCGCACCCCGGCCTGCCGTGTCCCGCCACTCGCTGGGGGACATGCCGTACGCGGCCCGGAACACCCGGCTGAAGTGCGTGGCGCTCAGGAAGCCCCAGCGGCCGGCGACCGCGGCGATCGTCTGCCGGTCGCGGACCCGGTACACCAGGTCCCGCCGGCACTCCTCCAGGCGGCGGCGCTGTATCCAGCGGCCGACGGTGGTGCCCTCGCCCTGGAACAGGCGGTGCAGGTAGCGCACCGAGATGTGCTGGGCGTCCGCGATGGACTCGGGGGACAGGTCCGGATCGGCCAGACGCAGGTCGATGTGGCGCTGGATGCGCGTCATGAGCGGTGAGTGGACGCGGGGGGTGCCCGTCGCGTCCTCGCCCAGGTGCCCGTTCGCCAGGGTGGCCAGGAGGTTCACGGCGTTCCAGGCGAGCATCTCGGCGACCGGGGGCCGGGAGGAGGAGACGGTGTCGGCGAGTTCGGACAGGAACGGCGACAGCAGCGTGCCCAGCCGCGAGGACCGGCCGACGGGGGCCGCCATGACCTGCCGCAGGTCGCCCTCCTCGAGGCCCAGCGCCTCACGCGGCACCAGGAAGACCTTCAGCCGGACGGCCTCGGGGGCGTCGAGCGCCGGCGGCCGGTCGGCGTCGTAGAAGCAGATGTCCCCGGGGCCGACGCGGACCTCCCGGGGCCGCCGCGTGTCGGTCGCGGCGGCGGGGGAGCGGGTGGTGCCACCCCGGACGCCGACGAAGAGGTACTCGCCCGGGCCGCGTACGACCAGCCGGTGGGCCGCCGGCCGGGATCGCCCGGTTCCGTCCGCCGGGGCGGGCAGCCTGGTCGGGGCCCGGTCGGTGACGACGATGTCGAGGCCCATGGGCATCCGGCACACCTGTTCCTGCCACACCATCTGTCCTCGCTTCCACCCCGGCTGAAGAACCGTCCTCCACCTCGAGTGGAGCCTAGGAAGGAGGAAGTGCAAAAGAAGTGACGGAGGAGTGACAGTCGTGGCCGGAGCCCGGCGGCCGGCTGCCCGCGGGGCCGGGGGTCGCGCCGGGTTCGGCGGCGAACACCCGCAGCAGGTCGTGCGTGACGTAGTGGCCCGGGGCGTGCTCGGCGACGAGGTGGGCGTCGGCGAGTTCGTCGAGGACGAGCCTGGCCGTGCGGACCGGGAGTCCGGTGAGAGAGGCGGCCGCCTCCGCGGTGAGGTCCGGGCCGGGGTGCAGCGGCAGCAGCCGGAACAGCCGCGCGCTCTCGGGCCGCAGCCGCCGGTAGGAGCAGGTGAAGGCGGTCCGGACGTCGGCCTCCCCGCCCGGGTCCGCGAACGCGTCGAGGCTGTCCCCGGCGGCACCCAGGGCGGCGGCGATCACGCCGAGCGGAAAGTCCGGGCGCGTCACGGCCCGGGCCGCCACCCCCGCGAGGGCCAGCGGCAGCCGGCCGCAGCGCGCGACGATCTCGTCCACCGCCACCGGCTCGGCTGCCAGCCGCTCGTGGTCCACCCGCGCCGCCAGCAGCGCCCGCGCGTCCCGGGCCGAGGGCAGGTCCAGGCGCAGCGGCCGGGCCCCGGAGGTGACCAGCCCGGACAGGCCGTTACGGCTGGTGATGAGTGTCAGACAGCCGGGCGAGGCGGGCAGCAGCGGCCTGACCTGCTCGGTGTCCAGGACGTCGTCCAGTACCACCAGCAGCCGCCGGCCCGGCAGCAGGCTGCGATACAGGCCGGCGAGGGCGCCCTGTTCCGTCGGCATCTGCCGCGGTGTCACACCCAGCGCCGCGAGCATCCCGCGCAGGGCATCCTCCGGCCGCAGCGGCGCCCGCGACGGTGCGTGCCCCCGCAGGTCGACGTGGAGTTGGCCGTCCGGGAACCGGTCGGCGACCTCGTGCGCGAAGCGGACCGCGAGTGTGGACTTCCCGATCCCCGGCATCCCGGTGATCAGGACCGTCGCGGGCGCCCCGGTCCCGTCCGGCGCCGACCCGGCGACCTCCCGCAGGACGCCGAGTTCCGTGCGCCTGCCGGTGAACACCTTGAGATCGGGTGGCAACTGGGCGGCCCGGACGAGTGGTTCGGGCTCGGCGGGCTCCGCCGCGTGCGGTGTCAGGCCGCTCCTGCCGCGGGCCGGCCGCAGCTCCTGGCGGAGCACCCGGGTGTGCGCCGCAGCCAGCTCGGCACCCGGCGCCACCTTCAACTCCCTTGCCAGCAGCTGTCGTACGCCGTCGTACGCGTCCAGCGCCTGGGCCTGCAGGCCGGCGGCGGCGAGGCCCATGACGAGTCTGGCGTGCAACGACTCGTTCAGCGGGTCGAGTTGAAGGGCCTGACGCAGTCGCGGCAGGACCTCCTCCGTCCTGCCGCACAGCAGCGCCGCGTCGGCCGCCATCGTCGTCGCCTGGAGAAGTTCTCGCTCCACCGCGGCGAACACCGCGTGCTCGCGCACCGGCGCGGGGATGCCCATCGCGACGGGCCCACGCCAGGCGCCGAGCGCCTCGACGAAGTACGGCAGCGCCACCTCGGGCCTCCCGGTGGCCGCGGCCCGCTTGCCGCGTTTGGTGAGGGCGCGGAAACGCAGCAGGTCGACCTCGTCCTCGTCCGCCGCCAGCACATAGCCACCGGTTCGGCGCGGCAGCCGCCGCCCGGGCTCCCGGGGCGGCAGCCCGGGTTCCAGCAGCCGCCGCAGCGCCCCCACGTAACGGCGCACCACGTTGACCGCGCTGGCCGGCGGTCGCCCGGGCCAGAGCACCTCGACGATCCCGTGAGCCGTCACGGGCTGGCCGCCCCGCACCACGAGCAGGCCCAGCACGGCGCGTTGCTGGGGGAACCCCAGGTCGAGTTCCCTCTCCCCCTCACGCACCCGGAGCGGACCCAGTACCTCGAACCGCATCAACTGTCGGAACTCCGTCTTGCCGCACGAACAGGCGCAGAGAACGACGGACCCCCTCGGCCGCCCGCGCCCTGTCCGCAGCCTAGTGCCAGGTCGGGCGGTGTTCGCATGTCAGGGGGGAGGGTGCCCGGGGGCGTGGGAGGCGGTGCTTGGCGTACGGCCAATGGTGGGCGCACGGCGTACGGCACGCGGCCGGGGAATGGCGTGCGGCCGGGGAACGGTTGGCGTGCGGCCGGCGCGTCCCCGCGCGGGTGTGCGGTGTGGGTGTGCGGTGTCGACATGTGTGGTGTCGACATGTGTGGTGTCGACGTGTGCGGCGTGGGCGTGTGCTGCGGTCGGTCCGGGAGAACCGTTTCCCTCCGGAGACGTGTGCGGAGCAGCCGTTCCTCCCCGGGAGGTGGGTGCGGCGTGGCAGGATCGGGCGCCATGAGGGCGTCCCCGGCGGTACGCGGCCTGCGCGCGGCGGTGTTCGCGGCGTGGTGCGTGCTGCTCGCAGCCGGGGGACACGTACTGGCGACCGGGATGGTGCCGCCGGTGTGGGCACAGGCCGCCGCGTTCCTGCCGCTCTGCGCGGCCGGCTACCTGTTCGGCGGCCGCGAGCGGTCCCTCGCCGCCATCGGCGCCGGAACGCTCACGGCACAGGGGGGCCTCCACCTCGCCTTCGACGCGGTCCGACCGCGTGCCGCGACGTGCGGACAGGGGCAGGGGATGGGGGTGTTGGGCGAGACCCGTGGGATGGGCGGCATGCGGGGCATGCGTATGGCGCTTCCGCACATGGTGCATCCGCACATGGTGCATCCGCACATGGTGCATGGCCCCGTGGTGTCTTCCCACATGGTGCATCCGCACATGGCGGCTGCCCATGCGCTGACGTCCCACGCCACGGTCGCCCATGTCTCGGCCGCCGTCGTGCTGACGTGGTGGCTGCGGTGCGGCGAGGCGGCCCTGTGGTCGCTGCTGCGCAGGGCCGTCACGTTCGTACCGGGGCTCGCCGCCTGGTGGCAGGTGAGCAGCGGGGTGCGGTGCGTTCCGGCGGTGCCCGGTCCGGTACGCCCGGCGGCCGGTGGCCAGGCGTCGCTCCGGCAGGTCCTGCTCCGGCACGCGGTGCAGCGGCGCGGCCCGCCGACGGGGATCTCCTTCGCGATCTGACGGAATGTCCCCGCACACCTCATGAGTACGGAGATCGACTCACCCATGTCCCGAACCCGTTCCACCCTCCGCCGCACCGGCGTCGTGACCGCCCTGGCCGCCGCTTCGGTCCTGACCGCCGCGGGCATCGCCTCCGCGCACGTCACCGTCCACCCGGACAGTTACGCCAAGGGCGCCACGGACGGAGTCCTCTCCTTCCGTGTCCCCAACGAGGAGGACACCGCCGCCACCACGAAGGTGCAGGTCTTCCTGCCCACCGACCACCCGGTCCTGGGCGTGCTCGTCTCCCCGCACGACGGCTGGACGCCCAAGGTGACGACCACGAAACTCAAGACCCCGGTCAAGACGGACGACGGCACCATCACCGACGCCGTCTCGGAGGTCACCTGGACCGGCGGCCGGGTCGGGCCGGGGCAGTACGAGGACTTCGACATCGCGTTCGGCCAACTCCCCGACACCACCGGCAAGCTCACCTTCAAGACCCTCCAGACCTACTCCGACGGCAAGGTCGTCCGCTGGATCGAGGAGGCGGCGCAGGACGGACAGGAACCGGAGAACCCGGCGCCGGTCCTCCAGTTGACCGCGGCCGGGGCGGACAAGCCGGCCGGCTCCGCGAGCGCCACGGGCAAGGCGGCGACCACCTCCGAGTCGACCACCTCCGAGTCGACGGCCTCGGCGAGCGACTCGACCGCGCGCGGCCTCGGCATCGCCGGTGTGATCGTCGGCGTACTGGGCCTGGCGGCCGCGGCGTTCGCCATCGTGCGCGGTCGCTCGCGCACCGGCGGCTGAGCGAGGAACGGGGGGTTTCCGTACACCCGTGCACAGCACGAGGGCCGGGGTCCGGATGCGAGGATGAGGCGCCATGACCGCAGGGTGGGGATCACGCACGGTACGGGCCGCGGTGTTCGCGGCCGTCTGTGTGCTGCTCGCCGCCCTCGGTCACGTCCTCATGTCCGGCCGGCACGTGCCCGCCTGGGCGATGGCCGTGGGCCTGGCCGCCACCGCGGGCGCGGGCTGGTGTCTCGCCGGCCGTGAACGCGGCCTGCCGGCTGTCACGGCGTTCGTGGTCGCCGTGCAGACGGCCCTCCACGCGGCGTTCTCCCTCGCCCAGCCGGAAGGACATGCCACCGGTTTCGCCGCGGTGGGGTTCCCCGGCATGGTGAACGCCGACATGGGCTTCCCGGACCTGTGGGGCTCGGACCTGTGGAGTTCGGACATGTGGGGTGCGAACATGGGGTCAATGCCCATGGGTCGGGCTCCCCTTGCCTCCATGGACGCGGCGCCCATGGACGCGATGTCCATGCCCCCGATCGAACCCATCGGCATGGGCCACATGCCCGCCGGCCACATGGACATGAGCCACACGTCCATGACCCACATGGCCATGGACCACACGTCTATGACGCACATGGGCATGGACCACACGGGCGTGACCCACATGGCCATGGACCACATGCATCAACTCGGGCAGTCGACGGCCGAAGGCATCACCTCGTCCGTCGGCATGCTCGCCGCGCACCTGCTCGCCGCGCTGCTGTGTGGTCTGTGGCTCGCGCACGGGGAGCGGGCCGCCTTCCGCATCCTGCGGACCGTAGCCGCCCGGCTGGCCGCACCGCTGCGGTTGTTGCTCGCGCTCCCCGCGCCGCCGCACCGCCGACGCCCGCACGTCCGCCGCCGTCGTGCGGGCCGGGCACCCCGCCTGCTCCTTCTCGTCCACGCGATCACCTCGCGGGGACCACCACCGGGGACGGCTGTCGTCTGAGGACAGCCCGCGACCCGGGGCGGTCCTGTGCGCCCCGGGCTTCGGCCGTACGCCCGCGTGAGCGTCGTACGGCCGGTTCCCCTGCACCGGACCGACCGGACCACCGCGCCGGCGCGCGACCGACCGCGCCCGCACGCCTCGTCCGGCCTCCGGACGACCCGAGAAGGACCCCAGGTGATCACTCCTGTCCCGACCGCTCCGCGCGGCCACGGCGACACAGGCGGCGGCGGACGCGGCGCCGGACGCGTCGGCGAACAAGGCGGCGCACATGTCGGAGAACAGACCGGCCGCCACGCCCCACACAGCGGCCGGCGGAACAGCGAGGCGAGCGGCCCGGGACACGGGCGTACACCCGTGTCCTCCGACGAGTCGATCACCGCATGGGCACTGGCCGCCCGGGGCGGTGACGCGGACGCCGTCGAGCGGTTCGTGCGCGCCCTGCACCGTGACGTCCTGCGGTACGTCGCCCATCTGTGCGCCGATCCCCAGGCGGTGGACGACCTGGCGCAGGACACGTTCCTGCGGGCGCTCGGCAGCCTGCACCTGTTCGAGGGCCGTTCCTCGGCCCGCGCCTGGCTGCTGTCCATCGCCCGCCGCGCGGTGATCGACGGCTACCGCCGGACCGCCACCCGGCCACGGCTGAGCGACGCGCCCGACTGGCAGCTGGCCGTCGAGCACGCCCAGCCGCGGGGCCTGCCCGGCTTCGACGACGGGGTGGTGCTGCACGACCTGCTGGCGGCGTTGCCCGTCGAGCGGCGGGAGGCGTTCGTACTCACGCAGCTGCTCGAACTGCCGTACGCGGAAGCGGCTCTGGTGAGCGGCTGCCCCATCGGCACCCTGCGCTCACGCGTGGCCCGTGCCCGCGCGACGCTCATCGCTCTGCTGGCCGACCCGCACGAGTCCGTCGCCCGACCGCCCGCCACGGACCCGCCGGCAGCCCGGCGCCGCACCCTCCTGAAACCCCCGTCCACGCCCAGGCACGAGCCCCCACTCACGCCCGGGCCCGCCCGCACGCCCCCGGCCTGACCGGCTGCCGCCGCCGCCGTCGCCGTCGCCGTCGCACCCGTGCACCGCCCGCGACGGCCGACGGGGCCGGGGAACCCGGGTCCTCAGGCCCCGCTCGTCCCCCCGGCCAGGTCCGGCAGGAGGCCGGACACCGCCGCGCGCTGGGCGGGGCCGACGGACTGGGCCAGGGCGCGGGTGACCGTCTCGGCGAGGGCGCCGGAGGCGTCGGTGAGGAGCCTGCGTGCCTTGTCGGTGAGGGCCACCTCGACGCCCCGCTTGTCACCGCACACCGACTTGCGGGTGACGAGCCCGGCGTGCTGAAGGCAGGCGATCTGGTAGGTGAGCCGGGTCTTGGGGCGGCCCAGGAGTTCGGCGACCCGGGTCATCCGCAGGCCCGCTCCCGGCTGCTCGGCCAGGAGGCACAGGATCAGGAACTCGTCGTGGGAGACGTCGAGCCGTTCCCTCACCACGGCTCGCAGCTGCTGTTCCACCGCCCCCGTGGCACCCACCAGCAGCATCCACGCCCGCAGTTCCGTCGGCAGGAGTCCGCCGCCCTGCGAGGAAGGACATTCGGGCAGGTCGGTGGCGTGCTCGTCGGGATCGGCCATGGTTCGAGTGTACCTGTTGTTCAATTTTGGATTAGAGGGTTGTCCAGATTTGGATGACGGGCTAGCGTGAGGTCATCCAAATTTGTACGAAGAGCGAGAGCGGGAGAAAGATCATGACCGTCGCTGTGGAAACCGGCCTGTGGCAGCTCGACCCGACCGCGTCCAGGGTCGCCCTGCGGCACCGGACCATGTGGGGTCTCGTCACCGTGAAGGGCGCCTTCGCCGCGGTCGCCGGCCAGGGCGAGGTCCGCCCCGACGGGTCCGCTGTGGGCACCGTGACCCTGGATGTCGCCTCCCTGGACACCGGCAACGCCAAGCGCGACACGCACCTGCGTTCCGCCGACTTCTTCGACGCCGACAACCACCCCGAGATCACCTTCGCGGCCCGCAGCGCCGAACTCCGTGACGGGAACGCCGTACACGTGGTCGGTCAGTTGACCGTGCGGGGCGTCAGCAGGCCGCTGTCCTTCACCGGCCGGCTCGGCGCGTCCGACGCCGCAGGGTTCACTCTGGACGCCGAAGTGACGGTGGATCGCGCCGAGTTCGGCCTGACCTGGAACCAACTGGGCATGATCCGCGGCCTGACAACGGTCGCCACCACCCTCCGCTTCACCCGAGCGGCCGCCTGAGTCCGAGCCGGCGCCCGGTCACCCGCCCCGGCCACCCGGCGCCGACGTGAGCCACGTACCCCGGCGTCACCTGGTGGGGTGTGCGTCGTCCGGCAGGAACCGGACGTAGGCGCTCGACAGCGTCTGCGGTGCCGGGGTGAAGGCGCGGAGCCGCACCCGGGCACCGGCCCGGGGCACGTGGTATCGCCCGTCGGGCGGCCGGAGTTCGTACAGGGCCGTGGTGTGGGCGGGCAGCGCGGCGGGGCCCCGGAGCACCGACCAGTACGGGTCCATGCCCGGCCCCGCGGTGAGCGTGAAGTGGGGCGTCAGGGTGCTGCCGACGGTGTTGGTGACCCGCAGGGTCAGCCGGGAGACGGCGGTCGCCGAAACCCGTCGTACCGCGAGGACCCGCATACGCAGCGGCGGTGTCCCCGACGCCGCCAGGGCCGCGCTCGCCAGCGCGGGCAGGAGCAGGAGCACTACGGCGGCGACCCGCGCGGGGCGGCCGTGCGGGCCGGACAGCCGGCGGAACCGCGGCTGCCACGCGCCGGCGAACTCCGCCGGGGGCGCGGTGACCGCGGCCGCCAGCCACAGGGGCGTCATCATCAGGTAGTACCCGTCCTGGGAACGGGTCGCCAGATAGAAGGCGCACCAGGGCAGTACGGTCGCCGCCGGGCCCAGCCGCCGTACGAACAGCACGAAGAGCGCGAGGAGACCGGCGGCCAGCAGCAGGCTCGCGTGTCCGTACCAGTCGAGCCGGTCGCTGCCGTTCGTGTAGTACAGCGAGACGCCGATCAGACCTTGTCCGTGCAGCGTCGCGCCCTGCGTGAGCGGCAGCGCGATGCCGCCGAGCCAGGTGCCGGGCTCGCTGACGGCGAAGTAGGTGTTGATCAGCAGCCAGACGAGACCGGCGACACCGGCCAGCCGCCCCAGTACTCCCGCCGCGGCCCGCCCGCCGAGCTCACCGCGGCGCACCGCGTAGATGCCGGCCAGCAGGAACGGCGCGAGGAACCAGGGCAGTTGCTGCGCCGCGCACGCGGCGCCCAGGCAGCCGGCCTGCGCCACACCAGCCGGGCCGAGCCGCCCGCCCCGTCCGATCCGCGGCCAGCGCACCACCACCGGCACCAGCAGGGCCATCGCGAGGATCGCCGGGTAGCCGAGCCGGCCGTAGGTGGGCAGCATCGCGAAGCCCAGGCACACCATGGTCGCCGCCGGCCGCCACGGCACCGGCAGCAGGCGCCACAGCACGACCGCGCCGGTCAGGAGCGCGCCGGTGCTCACCGCCGTGGCCGGGGTGCCGCCGTGGCCCAGCCACAGCAGGGGCGCGGTCAACAGCGGTGCGAGGGGCGGATAGCCGTACGTGTAGTCGTAGCCGCCGCTGACCGTGGGGGTGACGGCGACCCCGTGCCCGAAGAGCCAGGGCCACGGCTGCCCGTAGACGGCGTGCCCGGCGGCGAGTTCCCGCGCGGCCTGGGTGGTGAGGAGCGCCTCGTCGGAGCCCTTGTGGTAGAGCACCCACGCGCACAGCGCGAGCGTCAGGGCGGTGATCAGTACGCACAGGTCGAGCCGTGCCAGCGACCGGGTCCGGCGCACCACGAGGGCGAGCACCCCGCAGACCAGGATCGAGGCGTAGCAGACCGAGACGACCGCGGCCACGGGGAGCCGGTGGCCGGCGGCCTGGGTCCACACCGACCGCGTCCCGATGAAGAGACTGATGTCGGCGAGCAGGGTCAGGACGCGATGCCACTGGGCGGGGGGTTCCGGATCGGCGGACACCGCCGGCTGGGTGCGCCGGGCGGGTGTCGACGGCTGCGTTTCTGCCACATGCACGACTCCGGACCGTAGGCGGGCGGGGTGAGTGGGCTGTCGGGGGAGGAGAAGAGTCCGGTGTGAGAGGGGTAAGAAGGGGGCTGTACCGGCTGGAACCGGGCAGGGGGTTCCGGTCGTTGTGACGGTGGCGGACCGTGTCGCTGTTGGGCTGAACGGGTGACTTGGCGTAAGAATTGGCCAGTGCAGGCAATGAACGCGAGTCAGGTCGGGGGAAACCGGTGAACAGCTACGACGTCACCGATGAACAGTGGGAGGGACTCGCCCAGGTCGTTCCGTTGCGGGGCCGGGACGCCTGGCCGTCCGCCGTGGGCCACCGCGCGCTGCCGGACGCGGAGACGGAGACCCGGCGCCGTTTCGTCGTGCTGAGGATCAACGTGTTCGCGGACGCCCGCGAGGTCGCCGAGACGCTGATGGCGGGCATCCCCGTGCTGCTCGACCTGACCACGGCGGAGACCGAGGTCGCCAAGCGGGTCCTGGACTTCAGTACGGGCGTCGTCTTCGGCCTGGCGAGCGGGATGCACCGCGTCGACCGCAACGTGTTCCTGCTGACGCCCTCCGGCACCGAGGTCACGGGGCTGATGGAGGGAGCGGGAGTGCCCGGCGTGTGAGACCGTCCCCCGATCGTGAGACCGGCTCACCTGTCGTGAGACCGGTCCCCCGATCGTAGGAAGGTCTCCGGGGAGGAACGGTTCGTCCGACGGCGGAGTCCTACCGTCCGGATATGACCGTGTCCTCCGCCTTCTCCTCCCCGTCCGGTCCCTCCCCGTCCGGTCCCGCCGCGTCCGGCCCATCCGCGTCCGGCCCATCCGCATCCGGCTTCTCCCCGGACGGCTCCCCGGCAACCGGCGCCGCCACCTCCCCGGTAACCGGCCCCGCCGTAGCCGGTCCCGGGGCAACCGGCGCCGCCGTAGCCGACCCTGCGGCAACCGAACCCGCCGCAACCGGCCCCGCCACCTCCCCTTCCCCCGGACCTCCCCGTCCCGCAGGTCCCCCTCCCGGTCCCGCCGGTGCATCTCCGCCTCCCGAGACGACGCGGCGGCCGGTGCTGCCGCGGCTCACCGAGCTGCGGCTGTCCGCGTTCGCCGCGCACCGGGGCGCCCGGTTCCCGCTCGGACCGCTCACCCTGTTCGCCGGCCCCAGCGGCTCCGGCAAGACGAGCGCGCTGCGGGCGTACGAGGCGCTCGCCCGGCTCGGGGGCGGCGCGGCCCTCGCGGAGGTGTTCCCCGACCCCGGCGCCTGCGTGCCCGAGCGTGCCCGGCCCGACGTCCAGCGCCGCCGCGGCTTCCGCATCGGCTGCACGGCCGACGGCCCCGAGGGCTCGGTCCGGCTCGACGTCGCAGTCCAGGCCGAGCCCGAACTGCGCGTGGTGGGGGAGCGGTTGACGGTCGACGGCCTGGTGCTCCTGGAGACCGCCCTGCGGGATCCGGGCCGCCGCAGCGTCCAGGCCGCCTGGTACACCGCCGGGTCGTCACCGGTCACCCGCGCCCCCCTGCCGGACGACCGGCTCGGCACCCCGCTGCTCCCGCTGCGCGTGGCCGGCAAGACGGAGGGGCAGCGGCGGGTGCTCGCCGCGGCGGAACAGATGGTGATCGCCCTGCGGTCCGTGTTCCCCTGCGACCCGCGGCCGGCGCGCATGCGCGCCCCCGTGCCGTTGGGGTCCGGCCGGCTGCTCGGAGGCTGCGACAACCTCGCCGACGTGCTGTGGCGCACCCGCGCGGAGTGCGGCCGCCGGCACGCCCAGCTGGTCGCCGCGGTGCGCGCCGGCTGCGCGGGACCGGTCGCCGACCTGTGCGCCGAGCCGCTCGGCGACGGGACGGTACGGGCGGTCCTCGACCGGGGCGACGGCGTGCGTACGGAGCTGGGGCGGCTCGGTGAGGGCGAGTTGAGGTACCTGGCGCTGTCACTCGTCCTGCTCACCGGCCCGGGGGTGCTTGACGTCGACCCGGCGGGCGAGGTGCCGGCCGCCCTGCAGACGCTCACCGTGCTCGCCGACGGGCTCGACCGGGGGCTGGACCCGGGCCAGCGGGGTGAACTGCTGCGGCTCGCGGCCCGGATGTGCGAACGCGGGCACATCCGTCTCGCCGGTACGGTGAGCGACGCGTCGTGGGCCGCGGCGGCGGACGGGATCACGGTGGTAGACCTGGAGCCGTGACCGAACCTCTCGATGTGGCGAAGCTCCAGCGCAGGCTGACCGAGTTCGCGACGGCGCGGAACTGGCAGCCGTTCCACACCCCCAAGAACCTGGCCTCCGCGCTCAGCGTGGAGGCCGCCGAACTGGTGGAGATCTTCCAGTGGTTGACGCCGGAGGAGTCGGCCCGGGTGATGGACGACCCGGACACCGCGCACCGGGTCGCGGACGAGGTCGCCGACGTGCTCGCGTATCTGCTGCAACTGTGCGAGGTGCTCGGGGTCGATCCGCTGGCGGCACTGGACGCGAAGATCGACCGGAACGAACGGCGGTTTCCGGCACCGTAGGGAGCAGTTGGTTCCGTTTTCACTCTCCGCAGTCAAACCGCGGTGCGAAACCGAATTGTTGTCCGTTAATTTCCGTCTTCCTCTGGCTTTTCGCCGTGCGGAAGCTCACGCTGGGTAGTGGACACGGGAGTTCGGGCGGACGTGCCGTGGGCGCGTCGCGACAGACGGGGGCAGCGCATGGATGCGGTGCGGCTCATCGTGACGAGCAGACGCGCGCTGGTGGGCACCAGTGACGCGCCGGAGGTCATGACCCAGGTGTGGCAGGCGCAGGCCCTCGCGCAGGCGATAGGCAGCCGCCTGGCGGTCTTCGGGCCGCCCGAACTGCGCGGCGAGGCACTCGGGTTGACCGAACTGGCGGGCAGGGGCTGCGGCGTGCTGGACAGGCCGGACCTGGACACCGAGGACCTGTTGGCGGCCCAGCTGACCGACCTGGGCGACGCCCGCCAGGCCCTCGTGTACCTCGGCGGGCTGCTGGGCGAAGTGGGCATCGCCCTCGTCGGCCTGGCCTGCGCTGTGGATGACGAGGGCACGTACTGGCAGTGCATGGAAGCCATCGACGCGGCGGACGAGTCCAGGGACCGGGTCCGCGAGATGCTGCGCAAACTGGCCGACGCGCAGCCGGTGTTACCGGAGCGGGAAGCCGGCTAGGCCCCCCGCGCCCCACCAGTCCCGGCGGCCTCGGCGGCCTACATCACCGGCGTACGCCGGGCACCCGGCCCCCGGTCGCACCCTGCTTCCGTGCCCTCGGCCCGGTCCTCCGGGAGACCGGACGGGGGTGGGCGCCCCGGCATCGCCCGGCCGATGTGCATGCCGGGGGCCGGGCGCCGGGGGCCGGACGCCGGGGGCCGGGCGCCGGGCGACCCCGAATCTCACCCGCCCAGGGACCCGGCCGGGCATGATCGCCGAGTCCGGAGGATCCGCCGAGTCCGGAGGGTCCGGAGGGTCCGGTGAGGCCGTCCGGGCCCTCGGCGTGCAGGATGGAAGCATGGATTTTCGAATCTTCACCGAGCCCCAGCAAGGGGCCACCTACGACACCCTGCTCTCCGTGGCGAAGGCCACCGAGGACCTCGGATTCGACGCCTTCTTCCGCTCCGACCACTACCTCGCGATGGGTTCCGGTGACGGCCTGCCCGGTCCCACCGACGCCTGGATCACCCTCGCCGGCCTGGCCCGCGAGACCCGGCGCATCCGGCTCGGCACGCTGATGACCGCCGGTACCTTCCGGCTGCCCGGCGTGCTCGCCATCCAGGTCGCGCAGGTCGACCAGATGTCGGGCGGCCGGATCGAGTTCGGCCTGGGCGCCGGCTGGTTCGAGGACGAGCACAAGGCGTACGGCATCCCCTTCCCGAAGGAGAAGTTCGCCCGCCTGGAGGAGCAGCTGGCGATCGTGACCGGGCTGTGGCAGACCAAGGCCGGCGAGACGTTCGACTTCCACGGCACCCACTACGACCTCACCGGCTCGCCCGGGCTGCCCAAGCCCGCGCAGGCGAGGATCCCGGTGCTGGTGGGCGGTCAGGGCGCCACCCGCACCCCCCGGCTGGCGGCCCGGTACGCCGACGAGTTCAACATGCCGTTCGGCTCGATCGAGGACAGCGAGCGCCAGTTCGGCCGGGTCCGCGCCGCGGTCGAGGAGGCCGGCCGCGGGGCCGACGAGATGACGTACTCCAACGCCCTCGTCGTCTGCGTCGGCAAGGACGACCAGGAGGTCGCCCGCCGTGCCGCCGCGATCGGCCGCGAGGTCGACGAGCTCAAGGCCAACGGGCTGGCCGGCACGCCGTCCGAGGTCGTCGACAAGATCGGCCGGTACGCGGCTATCGGCTCCCGGCGGTTCTACCTCCAGATCCTCGACCTCCACGACCTGGACCACCTGGAGCTGATCTCCTCCCAGGTCCAGTCCCAGCTGTCGTAGAACACCCCGGGCGGGCGGGCGGGCGGGCGAGCCGAGCCCCGGCCCCGCCGAGCCCACCTGTCCGGACCGGCGGGGGTCCGGTGCGCCGAGCCCCGGCCCCGCCGAGCCGCCCTGTCCGGACCGGCGGGGGTCCGGCGAGCCAACCCCGACTCCGCCGACTCCGTCCGCCCGGTCCGCCCGGTCCGGCGGCCCCCGCGGGCCCCGCGGCTCTGGTGAGCCGGCTCCTGACCTCGCCCGGAACCGCCGCCGCCCACCCCTGCACCCAAGCCGAACCCCCACCCCCGCCCGTGGTGAAAACCACTGGTCATCGCGCACGTCCGCCGGGAGACTCGGGGCATGTTCCTGACGATCTCGACCACCGGCACGCCGGAGAGTCCCGCGACCGACCTGGGGTTTCTCCTGCACAAGCATCCCGACAACTCGCAGGCGTTCTCGACGTCGTACGGCACGGCTCATGTGCTGTACCCCGAGGCCCACGCCGAGCGCTGCACCGCGGGGCTGCTGCTGGAGGTCGATCCGGTGGCGCTGGTCCGCCGGGGCAAGGGCAAGGGCCGCGGCGGCGCGCCCGACGCGGCGCTCGCGCAGTACGTCAACGACCGCCCCTACGCGGCCTCCTCGCTGCTCGCGGTGGCGCTGAGCGCTGTCTTCTCCAGCGCGATGCGCGGAGTGTGCGCCGCCCGGCCCGAGCGGGCCGCGCGGCCGCTGCCGCTGCGCATCGAGGTGCCCGTGCTGCCAGCCCGCGGCGGCCCGGCGCTCGTCCGACGCCTCTTCGAACCGCTCGGCTGGGCGGTGGAGGCCGAACCGGTCGCGCTGGACCCCGCGTTCCCGGAGTGGGGTGACTCGCGCTACGTGTCCCTCGTGCTTGAGTCCGGGGCGCTGACCCTCGCCGAGGCCCTGCGTCACCTGTACGTGCTGCTGCCGGTCCTCGACGACGCCAAGCACTACTGGGTCGCCCCCGACGAGGTCGACAAGCTGCTGCGGGCCGGTGAGGGCTGGCTGCCCGGCCACCCGGAGCAGAAGCTGATCACCAGTCGTTTCCTGTCCCGCCGCTGGGCGCTGACCCGGCAGGCCATGGAACGACTGGAACTGGTGCGGCTGGCCGAGGCCGACGACAGCGCCGTCGAGGAGATCGACAACGCGGTGGCGCCGGAGACCGAGGCGGAGGAGAAACCCACCCCGCTCGCCGTGCTGCGCCGGGAGGCGATCGTCGCCGCGCTCACCGCGTCGGGGGCCACCCGTGTCCTCGATCTCGGGTGCGGACAGGGCCAGTTGGTGCAGGCGCTGCTGAAGGACCCGCGGTTCACCGAGGTCGTGGGCCTCGACGTGTCGATGCGCGCGCTCACCATCGCCTCCCGGCGGCTGAAGGTGGACCGCATGGGAGAGCGGCAGGCGGCCCGCGTCAAGCTGCTCCAGGGCTCCCTGGCGTACACCGACAAGCGACTGGCGGGTTACGACGCCGCCGTGCTGAGCGAGGTGATCGAGCACCTCGACCTGCCGCGGCTGCCCGCCCTGGAGTACGCCGTGTTCGGCGCGGCCCGCCCCCGGACCGTGCTGGTGACCACACCGAACGTCGAGTACAACGTCCGCTGGGAGAGCCTGCCCGCCGGGCACGTCCGGCACGGCGACCACCGTTTCGAGTGGACCCGCGAGGAGTTCCAGGGGTGGGCCCGCCCGGTGGCCGAACGGCACGGCTACGGCGTGGAGTTCGTCCCCGTCGGCCCGGACGACCCGGAGGTGGGACCGCCCACCCAGATGGCGGTTTTCCGCATGAAGGAGGCGAAGGCGGCATGACCGACACACGCGACGGACGGGTCCTGCCCGTCACCGACCTCTCCCTCGTGGTGCTCGTCGGGGCCTCCGGCTCCGGCAAGTCCACGTTCGCCCACCGGCACTTCAAGCCCACCGAGATCATCTCCTCCGACTTCTGTCGGGGTCTCGTCTCGGACGACGAGAACGACCAGAGCGCGACGAGGGACGCCTTCGACGTCCTGCACTACATCGCCGGCAAGCGCCTGGCCGCCGGCCGCCGCACCGTCGTCGACGCGACCAGCGTGCAGCAGGACTCGCGGCGGCAGTTGGTCGAGCTGGCCAGGGAGCACGACGTGCTGCCCATAGCCATCGTGCTCGACGTGCCCGAGGAGGTCTGCGCCGAACGCAACGCGGCCCGCGCCGACCGGGCCGGCATGCCGCGCCGGGTCATCCAGCGCCACATCCGCGAACTGCGCCGATCGGTGCGGCATTTGGAACGCGAGGGCTTCCGCAAGGTGCACGTGCTGCGCGGGGTGGCGGACGTGGACAACGCAACCGTTGTCACCGAGAAGCGCTTCAACGACCTGACCCACCTCACCGGCCCCTTCGACATCATCGGCGACATCCACGGCTGCTCCGCCGAACTGGAGTCTCTGCTGGGCGAGTTGGGCTATGTCGACGGCAGCCACCCGGCCGGCCGCACCGCCGTGTTCGTCGGCGACCTCGTCGACCGCGGCCCGGACAGCCCCGGTGTGCTGCGCCGTGTGATGTCGATGGTCGGGGCGGGCGACGCGCTGTGCGTGCCCGGCAACCACGAGAACAAGTACGGGCGTCACCTGCGCGGCCGCAAGGTCCAGCCCACGCACGGCCTCGCCGAGACCATCGAGCAGATGGAGGGCGAGAGCGAGGAGTTCACCAAGCAGGTCAGGGAGTTCATCGACGGTCTCGTCAGCCACTACGTCCTGGACGGCGGCCGCCTGGTCGTCTGCCACGCGGGTCTGCCGGAGAAGTACCACGGCCGCACCTCGGGCCGGGTCCGTTCGCACGCGCTGTACGGCGACACGACCGGCGAGACCGACGAGTTCGGCCTGCCGGTGCGCTATCCGTGGGCGGAGGACTACCGGGGCCGGGCCGCCGTGGTCTACGGCCACACCCCCGTCCCCGAGGCCACCTGGCTCAACAACACCATCTGCCTCGACACCGGTGCCGTCTTCGGCGGCAAGCTCACCGCGCTGCGCTGGCCGGAGCGCGAGCTGGTCGACGTACCGGCGCAGCAGGTCTGGTACGAACCGGCGAAGCCGCTGCGGTCCGAGGCGCCCGGCGGGCACGACGGGCGGCCGCTGGACCTCGCCGACGTGTACGGCCGCAGGGTCGTGGAGACCCGGCACGCGGGCCGGGTCTCGGTCCGCGAGGAGAACGCGGCGGCGGCCCTGGAGGTCATGAGCCGCTTCGCGGTGGACCCGCGGCTGCTGCCGTACCTGCCGCCCACCATGGCGCCGACGGCCACCTCGCGTGTCGAGGGCTACCTGGAGCACCCCGCCGAGACCTTCGCGCAGTACCGTGAGGACGGTGTGGCGCGGGTGGTGTGCGAGGAGAAGCACATGGGGTCGCGGGCGGTGGCCCTGGTGTGCCGGGACGCGGACACGGCCCGCGGGCGGTTCGGGGCCGGGGGAGGGGTCACGGGATCGCTGTACACCCGTACGGGCCGGCCGTTCTTCGACGACGGAGCGGTGACGGAGGAGATCCTCGGCCGGCTGCGCACGGCCGTCGGCGAGGCCGGTCTGTGGGAGGAACTCGGCACCGGCTGGCTGCTGCTGGACGCCGAGTTGATGCCGTGGTCGCTGAAGGCGTCCGGGCTGCTGCGCAGTCAGTACGCGGCGGTGGGCGCCGCCTCCCGGGCGGTGTTCCCGGGCGCGCTGGCCGCGCTGGAGGGCGCGGCGGCGCGCGGTGTCGACGTGTCGGACCTGCTGGCGCGCCAGCGTGAACGGGCCGGTGCGGCGGCCGCGTTCACCGACGCGTACCGCCGGTACTGCTGGCCCACGGACGGCCTGGACGGTGTTCGCCTGGCACCCTTCCAGCTCCTCGCGGTCGAGGGCCGCAGCCTCGCCGCACTGCCCCACGACGAACAGCTCGCGCTGCTCGACCGGCTCGTCGAGCACGACGGCAGCGGCCTGCTGCACACCACCCGGCGCCTGTACGTCGACACCGCCGACCCCGAGTCGGTGCGGGCCGGTGTCGACTGGTGGCTGGAGATGACCGGCCGCGGCGGCGAGGGCATGGTCGTCAAGCCGCTCGGCGCGGTGGTGCGCGGCGAGCGGGGCCGCCTGGTGCAGCCCGGCATCAAGTGCCGGGGCCGCGAGTACCTGCGGATCATCTACGGTCCCGAGTACACGCGCCCCGACAACCTGGCCCGGCTGCGGCAGCGGTTCCTCAACCACAAGCGGTCGCTCGCGATCCGCGAGTACGCGCTCGGTCTGGAGGCACTGGACCGTCTGGCCGAGGGGGAGCCGCTGTGGCGGGTGCACGAGGCGGTGTTCGGGGTGCTCGCCCTGGAGTCGGAACCGGTGGACCCCCGGCTGTGACATGGAACCCGGTGGACCCCCGGCTGTGACATGGAAACCGGTGAACCCCCGGCTGTGACATGGAAACCGGTGAACCCCCGGCTGTGACATGGGGTTCGGGTGGGAGTCTGCGTCGGTGACGGAGGCTCCCACCGCCTCACCCCACCAGCCGCAGCCGCTCCCCGCACACCCCCACCCGGATCGTCTGGCCCCACGTCAGCTCCAGGGCGTCGCGCTCCATGCCGTCCCCGAAGGCGATGAGCCGTTCGGACTCGACGGTGAGATGGAGGGACGCCCGGGCCGGCAGGTCACCCGCGACCAGGGACGTGCCGGTGGCCGGGGAGGGCCAGGCCTCGCGGACGAACCACAGGAGGCGGGCCTCGGCGGGCCGGGGCAGCGGCAGGGCGCTGGCCCGTTCCTGCCACACGGACCTGATCCAGCCCGTGGCCCCCGTGCCCGTCCCCACCAGCACCCCGGACGATGCCTGGGCCTCGACGACACCCCCGTCGCCCTCGAGGCCCAGGCGGTATCTGGCGGTCTGGTGACCGGGGGCGCCCAGGTAGATCTCGTTCAGCGCGACCAGCCGCTGCGTGTCGTCGGCGACGGCCTCGACCATGGTGAGTTCGTCGACCGGCGTGCCGGCCGCGTGCGCCGCCGGCAGCAGGCGCGCCGCGTCCGCCGGCCGGTGCCGTACCAGCACGCCCGGATTGCGGCCGGGCTCCGTGTCGATCCCCACCACGGGCTGGCCCGCGAGGTACTTGGCGGCGTTGGCCACCAGTCCGTCCTGGCCGACCACGACCACCACGTCCTCCGGCGCGAACAGGAACCGGTCCAGGTCGGCCCGCTCCACCCGGCTCTGCCGCCAGGTCAGCGGGACGGCCGAGGCCACCTCGGCCAGCGCCCGCCGGGTCCTCCGGTGCCGGTCGGCGATCTCCCCGATGTCCCGGCCGCGGCTGGACAGGAAGAAGGCGGCCTGCCCGTGGGTGCCGTGCCGGGCCACCAACTCCTCGTACTCCGTGGTGCGATGGACCAGGACGACCCGGGGGGCGAGACTCACGTCCGCTCTCCCGCGCCCAGCCGCGCGAGCAGTCCGGTCAGCACGTCCGGGGAGATGGTCACGCTGTCGATGTTCGGCAGGTTCTCCGCCAGCCGGGTCCCGGTGAGCGCGTGCAGCGTCGCCAGGCCGTCCACCCCTGCCTCCGCGTGCACCCGCAGCCAGGCCGCCTGTGCCTGGGCGCGTGCATCGCCGAGTTCGCGCGCGCCCTCGGCCTCCGCGCGGTGCAGGCCGAGGGCGCGGGCCGCCTCCGCCTCCGCCAGCCGTACCGTGCGCGCCGCCTCCGCCTCGGCCCGGACCGCGTCGGCCGCCGCGTGCTCCTCCGCCTCGCGCCGGGCGTTGGTGCCGCGCTGGTCGACCAACTGCTCCTCACGGCGGGCGAGTTCGATCTGGCTGGCCAGTTCGTTCTCGGCGATCGTCCGCTCCCGCTCGACGGCCACGGCCCGCCGCTCGTACGTCGCCCGGTCGGCCTCCTGCTGGATCTGTTCGCGCGCCGGGGTGCGCAACGCCCGCTCCACCTCCGGCTCGGGCCGCAGGGCGACGACCCGTACGGCCACCACCTCGATGCCGGTGGCCGGCAGCCTGGGTTCCGCCGCGAGGCCCGCCGCGACCCGCTCGCGCACCGCCGCCACCCCGTCGACCAGGGCGGCCGACAGCGGTGTCCGGGCCAGGACGTCGAGGGCGTGCTGCTGCGCCGTCTCCGTGAGCAGGGTGCCGAGTTGCTCCAGCGGCGCGCCCCGCCACACCCCGGAGTCGGGGTCGATCGAGAAGTCCAGCCGGGCGGCGGCCAGCGCCGGGTCCGCGATGCGGTAGGTGACGGTCGCCTGCACCGCCACGTCCTGGAAGTCGGAGGTGCGGGCGTGGAAGGTCATCGCCAGCTCGCGGTCGTCGACCGGCACTTCGGACAGCGCGGCGGTCAGCGCCCGGAACCAGAAACTGAGCCCCGGGCCGTCGTGCACGAGTGTGCCCGAGCGGTAGTGCCGGATGTGCGCCGTCGGAGTGCCGCGCAGGTGGCGCCGGCCCAGGCGCCGGGTGATGTCTGCCATGATCCTCTCCCCTTTTTCGTCGTCGCGACGATAACGGAGGATTCCGCTTCTCGTCAAGAGGACGAGAAGCGGGGGCGCGGAAAGAAGAGAGAAGCGAAACACCAGAGCAGGGGGTGAATCCGGTCATCGGTGGTCAGGATGGAGGCATGGGATTCCATGTCGACTCCGAGACCGGGCGGCTGCGCCGCGTCATCCTGCACCGGCCGGACCTGGAGCTCAAGAGGCTCACCCCCAGCAACAAGGACGCCCTGCTCTTCGACGACGTGCTGTGGGTACGCCGGGCGCGCGCCGAGCACGACGGGTTCGCCGACGTGCTGCGCGATCGCGGGGTCGCCGTCCACCTCTTCGGCGACCTGCTCGCCGAGGCCATGGAGGTCCCGGCGGCCCGTTCACTCGTCCTGGACCACGTCTTCGACGAGAAGGAGTACGGCCCGCTCGCCACCGACCACCTCCGGGCCGCGTTCGAGACCCTGCCCGCGGCGGAACTCGCCGAGGCCCTGGTCGGCGGGATGACCAAGCGCGAGTTCCTCGACGCGCACCCCGAGCCGACCTCCGTGCGCTTCCACGTCATGGACCTCGACGACTTCCTGCTCGGCCCGCTCCCCAACCACCTGTTCACCCGCGACACCTCCGCCTGGATATACGACGGCGTCTCGATCAACGCCATGCGATGGCCCGCCCGGCAGCGCGAGACCGTCCACTTCGAGGCGATCTACCGTCACCATCCCCTCTTCCGTGACGACGCGTTCAACGTGTGGTCGGAGGGGCAGGCCGCCTACCCCTCGACCATCGAGGGCGGCGACGTGCTCGTCATCGGCAGCGGCGCGGTCCTCATCGGCATGAGCGAGCGCACCACGCCCCAGGCCGTCGAGATGCTCGCGCACAAGCTCTTCGCCGCCGGGTCCGCGCGGACGATCGTGGCCCTCGACATGCCCAAGCGGCGCGCCTTCATGCACCTCGACACCGTGATGACCATGGTCGACGGCGACACCTTCACCCAGTACGCCGGGCTCGGCATGCTCCGCTCGTACACCATCGAACAGGGTGTCGCCGAGAAGGAGTTGAAGGTCACCGACCATCCGCCGGAGCACATGCACCGGGCGATCGCCGCCGCCCTCGGGCTGAACGAGATCCGGGTACTGACCGCGACCCAGGACGTGCACGCCGCCGAGCGTGAGCAGTGGGACGACGGCTGCAACGTCCTGGCCGTGGAACCGGGCGTCGTCGTCGCCTACGAACGCAACGCCACCACCAACACCCACCTGCGCAAGCAGGGCATCGAGGTGATCGAGATCCCGGGCAGCGAGCTGGGCCGGGGCAGGGGGGGACCGCGTTGCATGAGCTGTCCGGTGGAACGGGACGCGGTGTAGGCGTAGAGCCGTAGAGCCGCACGGCCCGTGTGGAGCCGTGGGGCGACGCCGCCCACTTGGAGGTGTATAGAAATTCTGAAGGTCGTATAGACTTCCAAGCGTCCTCGTCCCTGCACCTCTGGAGCGCCCCCATGGCGACTGTCCCGACCGCCCTCGCCGGCCGCCACTTCCTCAAGGAGCTGGACTTCACCGCGGACGAGTTCCGCGGGCTGATCGAGCTGGCCGCAGAGTTGAAGGCCGCCAAGAAGGCCGGGACCGAGACGCAGTACCTGCGGGGCAGGAACATCGCGCTGATCTTCGAGAAGACCTCCACCCGCACGCGCTGCGCGTTCGAGGTCGCCGCCGCCGACCAGGGCGCCTCGACGACCTACCTCGACCCCTCCGGCTCACAGATCGGGCACAAGGAGTCCGTGCGCGACACCGCGCGGGTCCTCGGCCGGATGTTCGACGCGATCGAGTACCGGGGGGACAGTCAGGCCGCCGTCGAGGAGCTCGCGGCCCATGCCGGGGTGCCCGTCTACAACGGCCTCACCGACGACTGGCACCCCACCCAGATGCTCGCCGACGTGCTCACGATGGCCGAGCACGCCGGCAAGGACATCCACCGGGAGGGCGTCACCCTCGCCTACCTCGGCGACGCCCGCTTCAACATGGGCAACTCGTACCTGATCACCGGCGCGCTGCTCGGCATGGACGTGCGCGTCGTCGGCCCCGAGGCCTACTGGCCGGCCGCCGGGATCGTCGCGAGGGCGCGCGAGCTGGCCGAGGACAGCGGGGCCGTCATCACCCTCACCGAGTCGGTGGCGGACGGGGTGCGTGGCGCCGACTTCGTCGCCACCGACGTCTGGGTGTCGATGGGGGAGCCCAAGACCGTCTGGGACGAGCGGATCAAGGCCCTCGGCCCGTACGCCGTGACCATGGACGTCCTGCGCGCCACCGGCAACCCGGACGTGAAGTTCCTGCACTGCCTGCCGGCCTTCCACGACCTCGGCACCAAGGTCGGCCGCGACATACACGAAACCCACGGCCTGGACTCACTGGAAGTGACGGACGAGGTCTTCGAGTCGGCTCACTCGGTCGTCTTCGACGAGGCGGAGAACCGGTTGCACACCATCAAGGCGATCCTCGTCGCGACCCTCGCCCGCTGACCGGCGGGTTCACGCCGGACGGCGCTGCGGCGGGACCACCGGAAGGCGGAACCACACCGCCTTGCCCGTGCCGGTGGGGCGGTGTCCGCAGGACGAGCTGAGGGCGCGGATCAGCAGCAGACCCCGGCCGTGTTCCTGCCAGGGGTCGGGCTCCCCGCCCGCCGGACGCGTGAGGTTGCCGGGTGGCGCCGGGTCCCCGTCGTGCACCTCCACCTGGCAGCCGGACGGCAGCAGCTCCACCACGAGCTCTATCGGCGTGTCGCCGTGGGTGTGCTCCACGGCGTTCGCGACCAGTTCCGCCGTGAGGAGTTCCGCGGTGTCGCAGTCGGAGCCGTGCTCCAGCTCGGCCAGCGCCGTCCGCACCAGAGCGCGCGCCACGGGCACGGCCGCAGCGGTGTGCGGCAGCGCGATGCGCCAGGAGGCGGAGGCGGAGGGGCGTTCGTGCAAGGCGGTTCCGTTCATGAGCAGGCTGTCCTGCTTTCAACCGTAAGAATGGTACGGCGCCGTCCGGCGGGGACGTCGGGGGCGCCGCGGGGACCTTCGGCCCCGTTGCAGGCGGCATACCCCGGTGAACGACCGGCCTCGCTCCGATGCTCCCGTCGTTACGGGTCCATCGACGAGCTGTGACGCGTGTGACCGAGCGCGATCACATCGAGACACCGCGCGCGGAGGGGATGTGGCCTCCGTCCGGGGATGCGGTGTGGGGCGCCGTCCATGTGGGCCGAGATGGTGTGGTCGCTGCCGCTACGTGCGACGGCGACGGCGACGGCGCCGGTGCCGGTGCCGGTGCCGGGATCGTGTGTACGCCGTTCTGTGTGCCGAGACCCGTGTGGTGGCTGCCTACGTGTGCCAAGACCATATGTGGCCGTTGCCCATGTGTGCCGACGCGGCGCCTGCCCTCGGTCCGCCGACGCGGCCACCGCATGTGGCCGCCGCCCATGTGTGCCGACACGCTGCGCGGTCGGGCCGACCATGTGCGCCACACCCGTACAAGCTCGTGGAAGCCACCGCGCTATCGCGCACTCGTGACGACAGTCACCGATGAGTGATAGCTTCGACGCGGAGTCCGGTGGTGGGCCCTCGGCCAGAACCCCAGAACCGACCGCACCCGGAACGCGACACAGCGCCACACAGCGCAGCGCAACGCACCGAGGCTCGGTGCGGCAGTGCCCGCCACTCGCACGAGGAGGCCGCACGTCATGAGTCCCTTCGCCGGTTCAGCCGCCCGCACCCCGCGCTGGCGCCACCTGCGCCTCGACCTCGCCGACGGTGTCGCCACGGTCACCCTCGCCCGCCCCGACAAGCTCAACGCCCTCACCTTCGGCGCCTACGCCGACCTCCGCGACCTGCTCGCCGAGCTGTCCCGGGAACGGGCCGCACGAGCCCTGGTGCTGGCCGGCGAGGGGCGCGGCTTCTGCTCCGGCGGTGACGTGGACGAGATCATCGGCGCCACCCTGTCCATGGACACCACCCAGCTCCTCGACTTCAACCGGATGACCGGGCAGGTCGTGCGGGCCCTACGGGAGTGTCCCTTCCCGGTGATCGCCGCCGTGCACGGGGTGGCGGCCGGCGCGGGCGCGGTCCTCGCCCTGGCCGCCGACTTCCGGGTGGCGGACCCCAGCGCGCGCTTCGTCTTCCTGTTCACCCGCGTCGGCCTGTCCGGAGGCGACATGGGCGCGGCCTACCTGCTGCCCCGGGTCGTCGGCCTGGGTCACGCCACCCGGCTCCTCATGCTGGGCGAGCCGGTCCGGGCTCCCGAGGCCGAGCGGATCGGCCTGATCAGTGAACTCACGGACGAGGGTCGCGCCGACGAACGCTCCCGGGAACTGGCCCGCCGCCTGGCCGAGGGCCCGGCCCTCGCGCACGCCCAGACCAAGGCGCTGCTCACCGCCGAACTGGACATGCCGCTCGCGGCCGCGGTCGAACTGGACGCCGCGACCCAGGCCCTGCTGATGAACGGGGAGGACTACGCCGAGTTCCACGCGGCGTTCACGGCGAAGCGACCGCCGAAGTGGCGGGGGAGGTAGCCGTGCGGAGCGCCGGCGCGGCCGGTGGCCGGGGCGGGCGGCCCCTGCGGGTGGCGGTCGTCGGCGGCGGCCCCGGCGGCCTGTACGCCGCCGCCCTCCTCAAACGCCTGGACCCGGCCCGCGAGATCACCGTCTGGGAGCGCAACGCACCCGACGACACCTTCGGGTTCGGTGTCGTGCTGTCCGACGAGACCCTCGGCGGCATCGAGCACGCCGACCCGGTGGTGTACGAGGCACTGCGCGCCGAGTTCGTGCGCTGGGACGACATCGACGTCGTGCACCGCGGTGTCCGCCACACCTCCGGCGGTCACGGCTTCGCCGCCCTCGGCCGGCAGCGGCTCCTCGAGATCCTGCACGAACGCTGCCGGTCCCTCGGCGTCGAGCTGCGCTTCCGCTCCGAGGCACCCCACCCGGTCCGGCTCGCCGAGACGTACGACCTCGTCGTCGCCGCCGACGGTGTGCACAGCGCCATCCGCGAGGCGTACGCCCATGTGTTCCGGCCCCATGTGGTCACCCACCGCTGCCGTTACATCTGGCTGGCCGCGGACTTCGCCTTCGACGCCTTCCGTTTCGAGATCGCCGAGACCGAGTACGGCGTGATGCAACTGCACGGCTACCCGTACGCCCGCCCCTCGACCGGCACCACTCCCACCCCTTCCTCCTCCCCGGGGCTGTCCGCACCGCCGCCTCGATCCGGCGCATCGACCGTGATCATCGAGATGCGGGAGGAGGTGTGGCGTGCCGCCGGTTTCGCGGCCCCGGAGGAACGGGCGTCCGGTGAGCCGGAGCCGGGGGCCTGGTCCGCCACCTCGCGGGAGTCCGTCGAGCGCTGCGCCAAGATATTCGAGGACGCGCTCGGCGGCCGGCCCCTGCGGACCCATCGGTCGGCCTGGACCACCTTCCGCACGGTGGCCAACGAACGCTGGTCGCACGGTAACGTCGTGCTGCTCGGCGACGCCGCCCACACCGCGCACTTCTCCATCGGCTCCGGCACCAAGCTCGCCGTCGAGGACGCCCTCGCCCTGGCCGCCTGTCTGGGGGAGCAGCCCTCCCTGGAAGCGGCCGCGGCCGCCTACGAGGCCGAGCGGCGCCCGGTCGTCACCTCCACCCAGCGCGCCGCCCGCGCCAGCCTGGAGTGGTTCGAGGACCTGGACACCTGCCTGGACCGGCCACCACGCCAGTTCGCCTTCGACCTGCTCACCCGCAGCCGCCGCGTCACCCACGACAACCTGCGGCTGCGCGACCGGCACTTCACCGAGGCCGTGGAGCGGGAGTTCGGCTGCCCGCCCGGTACGCCCCCGATGTTCACCCCGCTGCGCCTGCGCGGCCTGACCCTGCGCAACCGGGTCGTGGTCTCCCCGATGGACATGTACTCGGCCACGGACGGCGTCCCCGGCGACTTCCACCTCGTGCACCTGGGCGCCCGGGCCCTCGGCGGCGCCGGACTGGTGATGACCGAGATGGTGTGCGTGAGCGCGCGGGGCCGGATCACCCCCGGCTGCACCGGCCTCTACACCGCTGAGCAGGCAACGGCGTGGGAGCGGATCACCGGCTTCGTGCACGAGCGGGCGCCGGGCACCGCGATCGGCGTGCAGCTCGGCCACAGCGGGCGCAAGGGCTCCACCAGGCTGATGTGGGAGGGCATGGACGAGCCGCTCACGGAGGGCGGCTGGCCGCTCGTGGCCGCCTCCCCGATCCCGTACAAGCCGGGAAGCCCGGCCCCGCGCGAACTGTCCCATGCGCAACTCGCCGACATTCGCCAGCAGTTCACGACGGCTGCCGGACGGGCGGCGCGGGCCGGCTTCGATCTGCTCGAACTGCACTGCGCGCACGGCTACTTGCTCTCCGGCTTCCTCTCGCCACTGACCAACCGGCGCACCGACGCCTACGGGGGCCCGCTCGCCAACCGTCTCCGCTTCCCGCTGGAGGTCTTCGACGCCGTCCGGGAGGTCTGGCCGCGGGAGAGGCCCATGACGGTCCGGGTCTCCGCCACGGACTGGGCGGACGGGGGGACCAGCGCCGAGGACGCCGTCGGGATGGCCCGGGCCTTCGCCGCGCACGGCGCCGACGCGATCGACGTGTCCACCGGACAGGTCGTGGCCGGGGAGCGCCCCGAGTTCGGGCGGTCGTACCAGGCGCCCTTCGCGGACCGCATCCGCCGGGCCACCGGCACACCGGTGATCACGGTCGGCGCGATCTCCTCCTGGGACGACGTCAACTCGCTGGTTCTGGCAGGCCGCGCCGACCTCTGCGCGCTCGGCCGCCCCCACCTCTACGACCCGCAGTGGACGCTGCACGCGGCGGCCGAGCAGGGCTACGACGGGCCGGGCGTGGTCTGGCCGGTGCCGTACCGGGCGGGCAGCCGCCGCCCTCCGACCGGACGCACGGACGCGCCCAAACCCCGCCTCACGCTTGGCACTTGACGCCGTACGCCGGACACGTCACGACGGTCGTGGCCGCTTGGTGATCCCCGCGCTCAGCACTCCACGAACGCCGCTCCCGCGTCCCGCAACCGCTCGTGCAGCCCCCGGAACACGGCGGCCGAGCGGGCGCCCGGCCAGTCCCCGGGCAGGAGATGAGCGGGCAGACCCGGGTCGGTGTAGGGGAGATGGCGCCAGGAGTCCAGGGCGAGGAGGTAGTCGCGGTAGGCGTCCTCGGGCGGGGTGTCCTGCCGCTCCTGCCAGTCGCTCAGCACCCGCGCGTGACGGTCGAGGAACGCCTCGTGCTCCTTGGCGATCGCGGCCAGGTCCCACCAGCGGGCGACCGCCTCCGCGGTCGCCGCGAACCCGAGGTGCTCACCCCGGAAGAAGTCGACGTACGGGTCGAGTCGCAGCCGCTGGAGGGTGTGCCGGGTCTCCTCGTACAGCCGGGCCGGGGCGATCCACACGCCGGGCGCCGCCGTGCCGAAGCCGAGCCCCGCCAGGCGTGAGCGCAGTACGTGCCGTTTCTGCCGCTCGGACTCCGGCACGGAGAACACCGCGAGCACCCAGCCCTCGTCCCCGGGTGCCGCCGTGGCGTAGACGCGCCGGTCGCCGTCCTCCAGCAACTGGCGGGCGTCCGGCGACAGTTCGTAGCCGGCCGCGCCCTGCGCCGTACGGGCCGGCGTGAGCAGTCCGCGCCGTTTCAGCCGGGACACCGACGAACGGACGGACGGCGCGTCCACCCCGACCGCGGCCAGCAGTCGGATCAGCTCGGCGACGGGCACCGGGCCGGGCACGAAGCGGCCGTACGCGCCGTAGAGCGTGACGATGAGAGACCGTGGGGCATGCTGGTCGGACACGTTGATCATCTTAGTTCGTCGGCATCACTGCTGGTCACGTCGGTCCGCAACCTGAACCGCTGCAACTTGCCGGTCGCCGTGCGCGGCAGCGCGTCCAGGAACACGATCTCGCGGGGGCACTTGTAGGGCGCCAGCTCCGCCTGCACGAAGGCGCGCAGTGCCCCGGCGTCCCGGCGCGCGCCCTCCCGCAGCACCGCGAAGGCCACCACCACCTGACCGCGCGCCTCGTCGGGCCGGCCCACCACCGCCGCCTCGACCACGTCCGGGTGGCGCAGCAACGCGTCCTCGACCTCCGGGCCCGCGATGTTGTACCCGGCCGAGATGATCATGTCGTCGGCGCGGGCCACATAGCGGAAGTAGCCGTCGTCCTCCCGGACATAGGTGTCCCCGGTGATGTTCCAGCCGTCCCGGACGTAGGCGCGCTGCCGGGGATCGGCGAGATACCGGCAGCCGACGGGACCGCGTACGGCGAGCAGTCCGGGCTCGCCGTCGGGTACCGGCGCGCCGTTCGCGTCCTGCACCCGCGCCTCCCACCCGGGCACGGGAACCCCGGTCGTCCCGGGTCTGACGCGTTCGTCCGCGGCGGAGATGAAGATGTGCAGCAGTTCGGTGGCGCCGATGCCGTTGATGATGCGCAGCCCGGTCCGCTCGTGCCAGGCCCGCCAGGTGGCGGCGGGCAGGTTCTCGCCGGCGGACACACAGCGGCGCAGCGAGGAGGTGTCGTGGGCGCCCACCTGGTCGAGCATCGCGCGGTAGGCGGTCGGCGCGGTGAACAGCACGGAGACCCGGTGCTCCGCGATCGCGGGCAGCAGCCTGTCGGGACCGGCCTGTTCGAGGAGCAGGGCGCTGGCACCGGCCCGCAGCGGGAAGATCACGAGCCCGCCCAGGCCGAAGGTGAAGCCGAGCGGGGGACTGCCGGCGAAGACATCGTCCCCATGGGGCGCGAGCACATGGGCGGAGAAGGTGTCGGCGGTCGCGAGCACATCCCGGTGGAAGTGCATGCAGCCCTTCGGGCGGCCGGTCGTGCCGGAGGTGAAGGCGATCAGCGCCACGTCGTCGGACGCGGTGGCCACGGCGGGGTACGGCGTGCCGGGCGCCGGGCGGCGCAGCAGGTCGTCGGGGGCGTCACCGCCGTACGTCGTGATCCGCAGCCCCGGGATCTCGGCCTTGGCGAGGTCGTCGACGGCCCGGACGTCGCACAGCGCGTGCCGGACGCGGGCGATCTCGCACATCGTGCTCAGCTCGTGCGGGCGTTGCCGGGCCAGCACGGTGACGGCGACCGCGCCCACCTTGAGCACCGCCAGCCAGCAGGCCGCCAGCCAGGGAGTGGTGGGCCCGCGCAGCAGCACCCGGTTGCCGGGCACGACACCGAGGTCGCCGACGAGCAGGTGCGCCACCCGGTCGACCCGGGCGCGGAGTGTGCCGTACGTCCATGTGGGGCCGGAGGGGGTGTGGAACGCGGGGCGGTCGTCGGGCGGGCCGTGCAGCAGTTCGGCGGCGCAGTTCAGCCGGTCCGGGTAGTGCAGCTCCGGCAGGTCGAAGCGGAGTTCGGGCCACTGCTCCGGGGGCGGGAGGTGGTCGCGCGCGAAGGTGTCGACGTGGGCCGAGACGTTCATGGCGGTGCGCCCCCTTGCCTGGTGGCGTCATGGTGGGCTCGCGCAGGCAGCGTATCGCGTTGGTGACGGACGTCAACGGTACGCGATACCGTCGGGGGAGTGGCCGTACCGCCACCCCGGAGAGAGGACCGGCGATGCCCGCATTCTCGCTCGAACCGGAACAGACCGCCCGACGGGACCGGCTGCGCACGCTGGCCGCCGACCGGCTCCGCCCGCTCGCCGACAAGGGCGAACCGGGGCACGTCAACCGCCCGCTGGTCGTCGAGCTCGGCCGACTGGGCCTGCTGGAGCGGCTGTTCACCGCCGGCGCGGTCGATCTCTGCCTGATGCGCGAGTCCCTCGCGTACGCCTGCACCGAGGCCGAGACCGCCCTCGCCCTCCAGGGCCTCGGTGCCCATCCCGTGCACGCGCACGGTACCCCCGCGCAGCGCGCCCGCTGGCTGCCCCGGGTGACGGAGGGCACCGCGGTGGCCGCGTTCGCGCTGAGCGAGCCGGGCGCCGGCTCGGACGCGGCGGCGCTGGCCCTGCGGGCGGAGGCGGACGCACCGGAGTCGGCCACCTCCGTCGGCGCCGAGCCCGACGGCCCGGCCCGCTGGCGCCTCACCGGTGAGAAGTGCTGGATCTCCAACGCCCCCGAGGCCGACTTCTACACCGTCTTCGCCCGTACGACCCCCGGTGCCGGCGCCCGCGGTGTGACCGCCTTCCTCCTGCCCGCCGACCGCCCCGGCCTGAGCGGCCGGGCCCTCGACATGCTCTCCCCGCACCCCGTCGGCGCCCTCGACCTCGACGCCGTACCGGTGACGGCCGACGACGTCCTCGGTGAGGTCGACCGGGGCTTCCGGGTCGCCATGGGAACCCTCGACCTGTTCCGCCCCAGTGTCGGCGCCTTCGCGGTCGGCATGGCGCAGGCGGCGCTGGACGCGACCCTCACCCACACCGCCGGCCGGGACGCGTTCGGCGGCAAACTGAAGGACCAGCAGGCGGTGGCCCACCAGGTCGCCGAGATGGCGCTGCGCACGGAGGCGGCCCGGCTCATGGTGTACGCGGCGGCGACGGCGTACGACGACGGCGCCCCGGACGTCCCCCGCCGGGCCGCGATGGCGAAACTCCTGGCCACCGAGACCGCGCAGTACGTCGTGGACGCGGCCGTCCAACTGCACGGCGCCCGCGCCCTGCAACGCGGTCACCTCCTCGAACACCTCTACCGGGAGGTGCGCGCCCCACGCATCTACGAAGGGGCCAGCGAAATCCAACGCAGCATCATCGCGCGGCAGCTGTACGCGGAGCGGGAGGCGCGGGCGTGACCGCGGAGCGGGTGAACCCGCCGGAACTCGCGCCGCCCACCGGCTTCTCCCACGCTGTCGTCGCCACCGGCTCCCGCGTGGTGTTCCTGGCCGGCCAGACCGCCCTCGACGCGGCCGGCGAGGTGGCCGAGACCACGCTCCCCCTGCAGTTCGAGCGGGCGCTCGGCAATCTCCTCACGGCCCTGCGGGCGGCCGGAGGCACCCCCGCCGACCTCGCCCGGGTCACCGTCTACGCCACGGACGTCGCCGCCTACCGCGTCCACGCCCCTGAACTCGGCCGTATCTGGCGCCGGTTGGCGGGACGCGACTACCCGGCCATGGCGGTCGTCGGAGTCGTACGCCTGTGGGACGAGCGGGCGATGATCGAACTCGACGGCTTCGCGGTGCTGCTGTAGGGCCGCTCGCGCGGATCAGGCGGCGATCGTCAGCGATCGTTCGGCGGGCGCCCGGTGCGGCGCCACGATCCGGCCGTCGGGCAGCAGCTCGCCGGTGTCGTCGAAGACGATCGCCCCGTCGCACAGCAGGCTCCAGCCCTGCTCGGGGTGGGCGGCGACCACGTGTGGGGCGTTCGCGTCGGCTGCGGGGCACAAAGGCTGGTGGGCACACATGGCACACCTCCACGTCGGTGGGAGAACCCGTATGGGTCTCCATGAAGAGACCATGCGCCTCCGGCGACGTCGCCGGAACCGTCTGCCGCCAAGCGTGACAACACGCGGACATGACCTGGACGGTTCCACGACGGACGGTGCGGACTCGCCACCGAAGGAGTGACGATCACGCAGTTGGAGCCCCGGGCCGGGTACCAGTGGAAGCCCCCATTTCCGTCCCACCGGGAGATCCCCCCATGTCCATGGCCCTACGCCCCGCCCTCGGCACCACCGTCGCCGCGCTGCTCCTGCTCGCCGCCGCCCCCCTCACCCCGGCGGCCTCGGCCCCGGGCGAGACGGTGACGGTCGCCCCGACCGGGACCATCGCCCCGGACGGCACCGTGACCCTGTCCGGCACCTACCGCTGCACCACCGGCTCGGGCCCCGTGTTCGTCAGCTCCACCCTCTCCCAGAGCTCCCCGACCGTCCTGCACGGCATCGGCGGCACACGCGCGCTGTGCGACGGCGCCGAGCACGCCTGGACGAACACCGGCACGGCCTCCTCGGAGACGCTCAAGCCCGGCGCGGCCCACGTGGAGGCCACCCTGATGGAACTCAGCCCCCAGGGCGGCCTCCCCCTCCCCCTCTTCCACGCGACCCAGCAACAGGACATCACCCTGACCAACAGCTGACCCGGGCCGACCGGAGGCGCCGGACCACGGGGACGCACGTCCTGCCGGCGTCTCTGCCGTGGAGGAGTGCGGCGTCAGACCTCGACACCGGCGCTCCCTCCCCCGAGAACCGTCCTCAGATGTCCCGGAAGATCTCGATCTGCGCCCCGATCGAGTTCAGCCGTTCGGCCAGGTCCTCGTAACCCCGGTTGATCACGTACACGTTGCGCAGTACCGATGTGCCCTCGGCCGCCATCATGGCCAGCAGGACGACGACGGCGGGGCGCAGGGCCGGCGGGCACATCATCTCGGCGGCGCGCCAGCGGGTGGGGCCCTCGACCAGGACGCGGTGCGGGTCGAGGAGCTGGAGCCGGCCGCCGAGGCGGTTGAGGTCCGTGAGGTAGATAGCGCGGTTGTCGTACACCCAGTCGTGGATGAGGGTCTTGCCCTGCGCGGCAGCCGCGATGGCGGCGAAGAACGGGACGTTGTCGATGTTCAGGCCCGGGAAGGGCATCGGGTGGATCTTGTCGATCGGCGCCTCCAGCTTGGAGGGCCGGACGGTGAGGTCGACCAGGCGGGTACGGCCGTTGTCGGCCCAGTACTCGGGCGTACGGTCGTGATCGAGCCCCATCTCCTCCAGCACCGCGAGCTCGATCTCCAGGAACTCGATCGGCACCCGGCGCACGGTCAGTTCCGACTCGGTGACCACGGCGGCGGCCAAAAGGCTCATCGCCTCGACCGGGTCCTCGGAGGGGCTGTAGTCCACGTCGACGTCGATGGTCGGCACGCCGTGCACGGTGAGCGTGGTGGTGCCGATGCCCTCGACCTCGACACCGAGGGCCTCCAGGAAGAAACAGAGGTCCTGGACCATGTAGTTGGAGGACGCGTTGCGGATGACCGTGACGCCGTTGTGCCGGGCGGCCGCGAGCAGCGCGTTCTCGGTGACCGTGTCGCCGCGCTCGGTCAGCACGATGGGGCGGTCGGGGGCGACGGACTGGTCCACCCGCGCGTGGTAGAGGCCCTCGGTCGCGGCGATGTCGAGGCCGAACCGGCGCAGCGCGATCATGTGCGGCTCGATGGTCCGGGTGCCGAGGTCGCAGCCGCCCGCGTAGGGGAGCGTGAAGTGGTCAAGGCGGTGCAGCAGCGGGCCGAGGAACATGATGATCGAGCGCGTACGGCGGGCCGCGTCGGCGTCGATCGCGGTCAGTTCCAGCTCGGCCGGCGGCACGATCTCCAGGTCGACCCCGTCGTTGATCCAGCGGGTGCGTACGCCGATGGAGCCGAGTACCTCCAGAAGGCGGTACACCTCCTCGATGCGGGCGACCCGGCGCAGCACTGTGCGCCCCCGGTTGAGCAGGGAGGCGCACAGCAGTGCCACGCACGCGTTCTTGCTGGTCTTCACGTCGATGGCGCCGGACAGCCGACGGCCGCCGACCACCCGCAGATGCATCGGTCCCGCGTAGCCCAGGGAGACGATCTCGCTGTCCAGCGCTTCACCGATTCGAGCGATCATCTCAAGGCTGATGTTTTGATTGCCGCGCTCGATGCGGTTGACGGCACTCTGACTGGTGCCGAGCGCCTCGGCGAGTTGTGACTGTGTCCAGCCGCGATGCTGCCGGGCGTCACGGATGAGCTTGCCGATGCGTACGAGGTAGTCGTCTGCCATGGGACTGAGGTTATCTCAGATATGAGATGGCGCCTCTCGGGAGGTCCGTTCGGGCGACGAGGCTGACGTGTCCTCAGTGGCGCTTGGCGGTACGGGTGCGACGCCATCCGAAGGGTCCGGGCAGGTCCATCGACGTCGTGCGCCGTCCCGTGCTGCTGTGGGTGTGCCGGGGGCCGCCGCTGCCGCCGGTGGTGATGGACCAGGAGTGCTTGTTGATGTTCAGGCGCACGCCGGGAAAGATGCGGAAGCTCTTGCGGAAGGTGAGGGGCATGTCGGGTCGCCTTTCAGGGGTCCGGTACCTGCTTTCCGCTGTCGTCTACCCCGACTTGGCGAACCGATGGGTGAACCCCGCCCACTCGTGCGGGAGTTCCCCGACCCGCGCGGCGACCGACTTCGCCGGCCGGGCAAGTGGTGCTGATATGAGCCGGTTTCACCGACCGGGAGTCTCCGCGAGCCGCGCCTCCCGGGCGCCGATTGTCAGAAGGGCGGCCAGTTCCGCAGTGCCGCGTCGGCCACCTGCTGGAGTTCGGAGCGGGTGGCGCCGCCGGCGGCCTGGACGGCGATGCCGTTCGACACGGTCATGAGGTAGCGGGCGAGCAGTTCCGGGTCCGTGCCCGGGGGCAGGTCACCCTCGTCGACGGCCCGTTGGAACCGGTGGCGGAGGCGGGCGCGGCCGTCGTCGCGCCAGGCGATCAGGGCGTCCTGGGCGACCCGCCCGGAGTCGCCGGCGGCCAGTGAGCCCTGCACGCCCAGGCATCCGGCGGGGCAGTCGGGGCGGGTGGTCGTCCTGACCGAGCCGGCGAGGAACGCCGCAGCCACCTCTCGCGCGCTCGGCTTCTCCAGCGCGCGGGCCGCGTAGGCGGCGGGACCTTCGGTGTAGCGCTCCAGGGCCTTGCGGAACAGCTCCTCCTTGTTGCCGAAGGCCGCGTACATGCTCTTGCGGGTGATGCCCATGGCGCTGGTCAGGTCGGTCAGGCTGGCGCCTTCGTAGCCCTGCCGCCAGAAGACGATCATCGCCTGCTCCAGGGCCTCGTCCGCGTCGAAGCCTCTCGGCCGACCGATCGGTGCTCTCCGGGTGATCTCCACGAGCTCAGTCTACTCCTTCGATATCGATCGGTGCAGAAGTGCTACAGTCTCTTTCTGCACCGATCGGTATCTAAGTACGGGGAGTTCAGGCAATGGGACAGCTGGAAGGCAAGACCGCCGTCGTCACCGGCGGCAGCACCGGGATCGGCCTGGCCACCGCCGCGCGGCTGGCGTCCGAGGGGGCCCACGTGTTCATCACCGGCCGGCGCGAGGACGCGCTCGACAGGGCTGTCGAGTCGATCGGGTCCGCGGTCACCGCCGTACCCGGCGACGTCGCGGAGCCCGCCGACCTGGACCGGCTCTACGGCGCGGTCCGCGACCGGGGCCGGGGCCTGGACGTGCTGTTCGCCAACGCGGGCACGGCCACGCTCGCTCCGCTGGCGCAGGCCACCGAGGAGCAGTTCGATCAGATGTTCGGCATCAACGTGCGGGGCACCCTGCTCACCGTGCAGAAGGCGCTGCCGCTGTTGAACGACGGCGCCTCGGTGATCGTCAACGACTCCATCCGTGCCGACGACGGCCGGGAGGCCTTCGGCCTGTACGCGGCGTCGAAGGCCGCCGTCCGGTCCCTCGCGCGGACCTTCGCCAACGAGCTGAAGGGCAGGGGTGTCCGGGTCAACACGGTCGCGCCGGGCGCGGTCGACACGCCGGGAGTCGACATCGCGCTGGGTGAGGAGAACGCGGCCGCCGCCAAGGTGGACCTCGCTACGGGAGTGCCCATCGGCCGGATGGGGCGCCCGGAGGAGGTCGCCGCCGTCGTGGCCTTCCTCGCCTCCGCGGACAGCAGCTTCATGGTGGGCGCCACCGTGTATGTCGACGGCGGTGAGAAGCAGTTCTGACCGGGCCGCGCGGAGTTCCCGCCGACCGCGCGCGAGTCACCGCCCGCGGGACACCGCCCGGCCGGTGCGAGCGTTCGCACCACACGTCCTGACCGGTCCGAACGCCGGAAACGACCGGGTCCGCCGTCGAACCGCTGGGCGGGGCGGCGGCGGACGGGTGGGGTCCGGGCATGACCAGTCCGCCCTCGTGTACTAGAGTTATCTCGACATCGAGATATCTGCCGAGGTGCATCGCAGCCGCCACCCGGTAAGGCTTGCCTAACTTAGCCTGACCTCACCGGATCGGCCAACCGGCCGTGGCGGCAGGATCGTGGTGGAACGCGCACATCAATGAAGGAGACTGTCGTGTCGGCGAACAGCTTCGACGCCCGCAGCACGCTGCAGGTGGGCGACGAGTCGTACGAGATCTTCCGCCTGGACAAGGTGAAGGGCTCTGCCCGGCTCCCCTACAGCCTTAAGGTCCTGCTGGAGAACCTGCTCCGCACCGAGGACGGCGCGAACATCACCGCCGACCACATCCGTGCCCTCGGCGACTGGGACTCGCAGGCCCAGCCCTCGCAGGAGATCCAGTTCACGCCGGCCCGCGTGATCATGCAGGACTTCACCGGCGTGCCCTGCGTCGTGGACCTCGCCACCATGCGCGAGGCCGTGAAGGAGCTCGGCGGCGACCCGGCGAAGATCAACCCGCTGGCCCCGGCCGAACTGGTCATCGACCACTCCGTCATCGCCGACAAGTTCGGCACCCGCGACGCCTTCGCGCAGAACGTCGAGCTGGAGTACGGCCGCAACAAGGAGCGCTACCAGTTCCTGCGCTGGGGCCAGACCGCGTTCGACGAGTTCAAGGTCGTCCCGCCGGGCACCGGCATCGTCCACCAGGTCAACATCGAGCACCTGGCCCGTACGGTCATGGTCCGCGGCGGCCAGGCGTACCCCGACACCCTCGTCGGCACCGACTCGCACACCACGATGGTCAACGGCCTCGGCGTGCTCGGCTGGGGCGTCGGCGGCATCGAGGCCGAGGCCGCGATGCTCGGCCAGCCGGTCTCCATGCTGATCCCGCGCGTCGTCGGCTTCAAGCTGACCGGCGAGCTGCCGGCCGGCACCACCGCCACCGACCTCGTCCTCACGATCACCGAGATGCTGCGCAAGCACGGTGTCGTCGGCAAGTTCGTCGAGTTCTACGGCGAGGGCGTGGCCGCGACCTCCCTCGCCAACCGCGCCACCATCGGCAACATGTCGCCGGAGTTCGGCTCCACCGCCGCGATCTTCCCGATCGACGACGAGACGCTGAAGTACCTGCGTCTGACCGGCCGCGACGCGCAGCAGGTCGCGCTCGTCGAGGCGTACGCCAAGGAGCAGGGCCTCTGGCTCGACCCGGCCGCGGAGCCCGACTTCTCCGAGAAGCTCGAACTGGACCTCTCCACCGTCGTCCCGTCGATCGCCGGTCCGAAGCGCCCGCAGGACCGTATCGTCCTCGCCAACGCGGCCGAGCAGTTCCGCGCCGACGTGCTCAACTACGTCGAGGCCGGTGTCACCGGCGGCGACGACCGCAAGCCCGGCGTCCCCGCGCAGGAGAAGCCGCACGGCGTGGCCTCCCCGGTGGACGAGGCGAGCGCCGAGTCCTTCCCGGCCAGCGACGCCCCGGCCTACGGCCACGACGACAACGGCTCCGGTGCCCCGCAGCACTCGGCCGTCGTCCCCGGTGCCGGCCCGTCGAATCCGGTCACCGTCACGGCGCCCGACGGCTCCACGTACGAGATCGACCACGGCGCCGTCACCGTCGCCGCGATCACCTCCTGCACCAACACCTCGAACCCGTACGTCATGGTCGCCGCCGCGCTCGTCGCGAAGAAGGCCGTGGAGAAGGGCCTGACCCGCAAGCCGTGGGTCAAGACCACCCTCGCCCCGGGCTCCAAGGTCGTCACCGACTACTTCGACAAGGCGGGTCTCACCCCCTACCTCGACAAGGTCGGCTTCAACCTCGTCGGCTACGGCTGCACCACCTGCATCGGCAACTCCGGCCCGCTGCCGGAGGAGGTCTCCCAGGCGGTCAACGACCACGACCTCGCGGTCACCTCGGTCCTCTCCGGCAACCGGAACTTCGAGGGCCGGATCAACCCCGACGTCAAGATGAACTACCTGGCGTCCCCGCCGCTGGTCGTCGCGTACGCCCTCGCCGGCTCCATGAAGGTGGACATCACCAAGGACGCCCTGGGCACCGACCAGGACGGCAACCCCGTCTACCTCGCGGACGTCTGGCCCTCCGAGGCCGAGGTCAACGACGTCGTGGCGAACGCCATCGGCGAGGACATGTTCAGCAAGTCCTACCAGGACGTCTTCGCGGGCGACGCCCAGTGGCAGGCGCTGTCGATCCCCACCGGCAACACCTTCGAGTGGGACCCGCAGTCCACCTACGTCCGCAAGCCCCCGTACTTCGAGGGCATGACGATGGAGACCACCCCGGTCTCCGACATCTCCGGTGCCCGCGTGCTCGCCAAGCTGGGCGACTCGGTCACCACCGACCACATCTCCCCGGCCGGCGCCATCAAGGCCGACACCCCGGCCGGCACGTACCTCACCGAACACGGTGTGGAGCGCCGCGACTTCAACAGCTACGGCTCCCGCCGCGGCAACCACGAGGTCATGATCCGCGGTACGTTCGCCAACATCCGCCTGCGCAACCAGATCGCGCCGGGCACCGAGGGCGGCTACACCCGCGACTTCACGCAGGCGGACGCCCCGGTGGCGTTCATCTACGACGCCTCGCGCAACTACATCGAGCAGGGCATCCCGCTGGTCGTCCTCGCGGGCAAGGAGTACGGCTCCGGCTCGTCCCGCGACTGGGCCGCCAAGGGCACCGCGCTGCTCGGCGTCAAGGCCGTCATCGCCGAGTCGTACGAGCGCATCCACCGCTCGAACCTCATCGGCATGGGCGTCCTCCCGCTCCAGTACCCGGAGGGCGCGAGCGCCGAGTCCCTCGGTCTGACCGGCGAGGAGACCTTCTCCTTCACCGGCGTCGAGGAGCTGAACAACGGCACCACGCCGCGCACGGTCAAGGTCACCACCGACACGGGCGTCGAGTTCGACGCGGTCGTCCGCATCGACACCCCCGGTGAGGCCGACTACTACCGCAACGGCGGCATCATGCAGTACGTGCTGCGCAGCCTGATCCGCAAGTAGGGCGCAGTCTCCCGCCAACCAGGCGGCAGCACACGGAAGTTGAGGGCCGCATCCCCGGCGACGGGGGTGCGGCCCCCTGTCGTACGGGGGCAGAGACATCGCCGGTCCTCAGCCTGAACACAGGGTTCCCCCAGCGGACCGGGACAGGATCGGTACATGACTGGCACCCCCGGGACCCGCACCGGCCGCGTCCGCGTGCTCACCACCGACGCCGACACCGACGCCGACATCGCCCCCGAGGCCGACGTCGACGCCGCACCCGTCCAAGTGCCGTCCGTGGCAGCCCCGGTGGCCCGTCGACGGCGTCATCCCGACCTCGCCGGAGCCGCCCGGGCCGCCGCCGCGCGCGGGACGCGTACCCGCGAGCCGGTGTCGCCGCGCCACGCCACCCGGGCGAAGGGACACGCCAGCGGGTGCGCGGAGGACGGCAGATGACCACCCGGACCACACCCCCTGCCCCGACCACGCGGTCCTCCCAGCCGGCCACCCGCCCCCACCCCCCGGCCACCATCCGTGGCCGGCGGTCCTGGTCGTGGCTGCCGCGCACGCGCTCCCTGCGGGGCCGTCTCCTGCTGTTCGTCGGTGTCACGCTCGTCGCGGTGTGCACCACGACGGCGCTGACCACCGCCCTCGTCCAGCGCGCCTACGTGATGGACGACCTCGACAACCGGGTCGCCGACGCCGCCGAGGGCAGCCTGGGCGGCGCCGGGCTCCACCCGGACGACGACAGCGACCTGTCGTTCCTCACCCGGAACGGACAGCCCGCCGGTCTGCTCGCCGCCCGCGTCGACGCCGGCGGAGGCGTCCTCGCCGCGGCGACGGTCCAGGGCTTCGCACCGCGAACCCTCGGCGCCGCCCAGCAGGCCGCGCTGCGGGGCGTCGCGGCCGACGGTACGCCCCACACCCGTGACGTCCCCGGCCTCGGCGCCTACCGTGTCATGGCGCTGGACAGCGGCGGGACACGGGTTCTCGCCGGGCTCCCGATGGACGACGTCCAGGGCATGATCGGCGGTCTGGTCCTGGTCGAGGCGGCGACCGCGGCGGCCGGCCTGGCCGTGGCGGGCTGCGTGTGCGCCGTGTTCATACGACGGCAGCTGCGCCCCCTCGGCCGGGTCGCCGCCACCGCCGCCGAGGTCTCCAGAGCCCCCCTCCACCCCGGCGAGATCACCGCGCTGACCCGGGTGCCCGAACGCGACACCGACCCCGGCACCGAGGCGGGCCGGTTCGGCGCCGCGCTCAACCGGATGATCGACCACGTCGAGTCCGCGCACGCCGAACGCCGGCGCAGCGACGAGCGGGTCCGGCACAGCGAGGAACGCATGCGCCGGTTCCTCGCCGACGCCGGACACGAACTGCGCACCCCGCTCGCCTCGATCGCCGGATACGCCGAGCTGATGAACCGCGGTGCCGACCGGGTCGAACCGGTGCTGGCCTGGCGCCGCGTCTCGGCCGAGTCGGCCCGTATGACCGGCCTGGTCGAGGACCTGCTCCTGCTGGCCCGGCTCGACGAGGGCCGCCCGCTGCAGTCGGCCGAGGTGGACCTCGCGGCCCTGGTCGCCGAGGCGGTGTGGGACGCGCGAGCGGCGGGCGGCGGCCACGACTGGCAGCTGGAACTGCGCCTCGACGCCCCCGCGCTGGTCACCGGCGACGAGGCCCGGCTGCGTCAGGCGGTGGCCAACCTGCTGGCCAACGCGCGTGCGCACACCCCGGCCGGCACCTGTGTGGTCGCCGTGCTGGAGAGCGGGCCGGCGTCCTGCGTCATCCGCGTCCGTGACGACGGTCCCGGCATCCCGCCGGCCCTTCTCCCCACGGTGTTCGAACGCTTCACCCGGGCGGACGCCTCCCGCGCCCGCGTCCACGGCACCCCGGGGGGTTCCGGGCTGGGCCTGGCCGTCGTGGCGGCGATCACGCAGGCGCACGCCGGCCGGATCGACGTGAGCAGCGTACCGGGGCGCACCGAGTTCAGCGTAGAACTGCCGTCCGCGGCGCCCTCGTTGGCGCAAGCGGAACCGCAGTCGCCGACGCAGCCGAGGGGCAGGCCGGCGTCTGTGTGACGCGCCAGGCGTTTACAACTGGGCCGCGGGGCGCTACCTTCCGGCACAGGTGGGATGGGAGCGCTCCCATGCGGGCAGACCGGAACCTGCCCGTACGACGCCCCCATCCCGCCGTCCACAAGGCCCGGGCCGCACGCCCGCCGCGGTGCCGGGTTCGCACGCCCGCGCCCCGTATGCGGGCGCCTACGCGCAGCCTGCAGCCTTGGTCGGCCGGCCAAAGCCGCCGGTACGTCGCACGTTGCATACCGCACATTGCATACCGCGCACAGCACACGGCACTGCGCACAACTCACATCGCGCACCGCGCATTGCATACCGCACACGGTGTATCACGCACCGCATGTCGCACGCCAAGTGCCGTACCTCGTGGCCCAAGTACCGCACACGGAATATTGCATACCGAATACCGCGTATCGAACACCGCGTATCGAACACCGTGCACTGCGCCCCGCCCCCCCACACGCCCCGCCCCGCCCGTGCACTCCACGCCCCGCTCACCCACCCCCGCTCACCCACCCCCACTCACCCATCCGCGCGCCCCACCCGAAGGGATGGATCACCCTGTCATGATCACGTCAAAACCGGGAGCGACCTCGACCTCGACCTCGGCCAGCAGCCCACCCGGCCTCCTGGCCCGATTAACCCGCCCCGCCCGCACCCGAGCCTTCCTCCTCGTGCTGCTCTCCCTGCTCGCCACGATTCCGGCCGTCGGTCTGGTCGTGACGGCCGGTGGCCGGGCCGAGGCCCACGGCACCCCCATGAAGCCCGCCAGCCGCACCTTCCTGTGCTGGCGGGACGCGCTGACCGACACCGGCGAGATCAAGCCGGTCAACCCGGCGTGCCGGAACGCGCAGCAGGTCAGCGGCACCACGCCGTTCTACAACTGGTTCTCGGTGCTCCGCTCGGACGGCGCCGGCCGCACCCGCGGCTTCGTGCCCGACGGCAGTCTGTGCAGCGGCGGCAACCCGAACTTCACCGGTTTCGACGCGGCCCGTGCCGACTGGCCGCTCACCCACCTCACCTCGGGCGCGACCGTCGACTTCTCGTACAACGCCTGGGCGGCGCACCCGGGTTGGTTCTACGTCTACGTCACGAAGGACGGCTTCGACCCGACCAAGCCGCTCACCTGGAACGACATGGAGGACCAGCCGTTCCTGAGCGTCGACCACCCGCCGCTCAACGGCTCCCCGGGCACGGTGGACGCCAACTACTCCTGGTCCGGCAAGCTTCCGGCGAACAAGTCGGGGCGGAACATCATCTACATGGTCTGGCGGCGCTCGGACAGCTCCGAGACCTTCTACTCCTGCTCGGACGTCACCTTCGACGGCGGCAACGGCGAGGTGACGGGCGTCCACGACCCGGGCAACCCGACCGACCCGGTGCCGGGCACCTGCTCCGCGACCCGCCGTACGACCAACAGCTGGTCGGGCGGCTACCAGTCCGAGGTGACCGTCACCAACTCCGGTGACGTCCCGATGCTGGGCTGGATGGTCGACTGGACCTTGCCGGGCGGCCAGAAGGTCGAGAGCCTCTGGAGCGGCAACGCGACCTACAGCGGGCAGGACGTGATGGTGCACAACGCGGACTGGAACGGTTCGCTGAGTCCGGGGCAGAGCGCGACGTTCGGCTATGTCGTCTCGGGCTCCGGAGGTGACCCGGCGACGGCCCTGCCCTGTCGGGTCGGCTGAACCGTCGCTCGGGGCGGACCCGGTGGGGGGTGGGCCACCGGGTCCGCGAGCGGGTCGGCAAAGGGGGGTGCCGGCCCGAGGGGTGCATGGCTTGTGGCGTTCGGCGGTGCGACAACGTTGTCTAATGGTCTGCACATGACTCTATCGCGTCAACCGACAACGATGTCAACCCTGTTGGGCACCGAGTGAGGCCGGCGGCAACGGGGCCGGCGGCTTCGGCGGCTTCGGCGGCTTCGGCGGAAGTAGGAGGCACCCACCCACCTCCGGAGAGCCAGGCCCCCGCCCGAGCCGTCCCCCAGCGCGCGCCGCCCCCCGGGGCCGCACCACCCCCGCCGCCCCCCGTCCGGGCGGCCCGTCCGGGTCCCCCCGTGCGCCCTCCACCCCGCAGGCGCTCTTCCGTGGTACCGCTGGCGCACGCTACTGTCCCTGCGGCTTGTGCGACCTGTGGTGCGCGACCCGTCCGAAGGAGGAGGGGCCGCGTCATGCGTTTCCGTCCTGTGTCCCTGCTGCTGGCGGCCGTTCTCGCGGCCACCGGAGCCACCCCCGCCCTGGCGGCCTCCGCCGCCCCGCCCGGTCTCGTCGACGACCCCGCCGCGTACGTCGACCCGCTCATCGGCACCAGCGGCGGCGGCAATGTCTTCCCGGGTGCCGTCGTCCCGTTCGGCATGCTCTCCTGGAGCCCCGAGAACACCCGCGGCGACGCCACCCGCACCGCCGCGCCCGGCGGCTACCAGTACGGCGCCACCCGTATCCGGGGCTTCAGCCTCACCCACATGTCCGGCACGGGCTGCGCGGGCGGCGGCGGCGACATCCCGTTCCTCCCGTACGCCGGAGAGGTCACCTCGTCCCCGGCGAGCGACACCAGGGACGCCGTGTACGCGGCCGACTTCAGCCACACCGACGAGACCGCCGAGCCCGGCCACTACAAGGTGGGGCTCGCCTCCGGCGTCACGGCCGACCTCACGGCCACCGCCCGCACCGGCTCGGGCCGCTTCACCTTCCCGGCCGGCAAGCCCGCCTCGCTGCTGATCCGTACCGCCAACTCCGAGGTGGGTTCCACCGACTCGTCGATCGAGATCGACCCCGCCACCCGCACGGTCTCCGGCTCGGTCACCTCCGGCAACTTCTGCGGCTACCTCGACCCCGAGGGCCGACGGGCCTACTACACCCTGCACTTCACCGCCCGCTTCGACCGCGCCTTCCAGCAGACCGGCACCTGGCAGGACGACCGGCTCAGCCCCGGTTCCACCTCGGGGTCCGGCGGCACCGGCGGTTTCTCCGGCGGCGGACGGCCCACCGCCGGCAAAGGCGCGGGCGGCTATGTCGAGTTCGCGCCCGGCACGGGCCCGGTCAACGTCAAGGTCGGCATCTCCTACGTCAGCAGGGCGGGCGCCGAGGCCAACCTCAGGGCGGAGAACCCCGGCCGCCGTTCCTTCGACTCCGTGCGCGACGCGGCCCGCCGGGCCTGGAGCGACCGGCTCGACGCCGTCCGGGTCGGTGGCGGCACCGGCGCGGAGCGCACCACCTTCTACACCGCGCTGTACCACGCCCTGCTGCACCCGAATGTCATCAGTGACGCGGACCGCAGATACCGGGGGAGCGACGGAGAGGTGCACGGCGTACGGGCCGGCCACCAGGCCCAGTACGGCACCTTCTCGGGCTGGGACGTCTACCGCTCGCAGGTCCAGCTGCTCACGCTGCTCAGCCCGGGCACCGGCTCGGACATCGCCCAGTCGCTGTACGAACTCGCCCGCCAGAACGGCGGGGTGTGGGACCGCTGGCTGCACGGCGCGAGCGGCACGCACGTCATGAACGGGGACCCCTCGCCCGCCGCCCTCGCCGGCATCCGCGCCTTCGGCGGCACCGACTTCGACCTGCGCGGCGCGCTGCGCTCCCTGGTCGAGGCGGCGACCGTGCCCACCGAGGGCGACCTGTCGGCGGCCGGCAAGCCCGTGCTGTCCGTGGGGCAGCGGCCCTCCCTGGACAAGTACCTGGACCGGCACTACATGCCGTCCGTCTCCAACGCCTGGGGCGGCGCGGCCGAGACGCTGGAGATGTCGGGCGCGGACTTCGCGCTCTCCCAACTCGCGTCGGCGGCAGGGGAGAAGAAGACCGCCGACACCTTCGCCCGCCGCTCCCAGTGGTGGCAGAACAACTTCAACATCGCCGCCGACGACACCGGCGGCTACATCGCCAACCGCAAGGCCGACGGCAGTTGGGTCACCGGCTTCACCCCGGCCACCGGCAACGGCTTCGTCGAGGGCACGGCCGCCCAGTACACCTGGATGGTGCAGCACGACCCCGCCGGACTGTTCGCGGCGATGGGCGGCCGGGACAAGGCTCTGAAGCGCCTGGACGCCTTCTTCCACAACGCGGACGGCAGCTGGGCGTTCACCGGCAGCGGCGGCGACAAGTCGGAGCTGGACAACGAGCCGTCCACCAACGTGCCCTACCTGTACGCCTACGCGGGCGCGCCCTACCGGACGCAGGAGACGGTCCGGGCCGCGATGACCCGGCTGTGGTCCACCGAGCCGGGCGGCATCCCCGGCAACGACGACCTCGGCGCCATGTCCTCCTGGTACGTCTTCTCCGCGCTCGGCATGTACCCGCAGGTGCCCTCGCGGGCCGAACTGGTCCTCGCCTCACCGCTGTTCCCGAGGATCGAGATCGACCGGCCGCACGGCAACGACATCTCCGTGCGGGCTCAGGGCGCCGCGGCCGACGCGCCCTACGTGCGCTCGCTGAAGGTCGACGGCCGGCCGAGCGACCGGGCCTGGCTGCCCGCCTCCTTCGTGCGGGACGGCGGCCGGCTCGACTACACGCTCTCCGGCACGCCCGACCCCGCCTGGGGCTCCACGGACGCGCCGCCGTCCTTCCGGGCCGGCGAGCAGCCGTACCAGATCGGCGTCGGCCCGACCACGGCCACCCTGGCCCCCGGGGAGTCGACGAAGGTCGGCATCCGGGCGCTCGCGCTGAGCGGTGACGGTCCGGGACCCGAGGTCCGCTTCCGGGTCGACACCCCCGCCGGCATCCGGGCGACACCCGCCTCAGGGACGGTCACAGACGGCGCGCAGGAGATCACCCTGTCCTCCGCCGACGACATCGCGCAGGGCTTCCACGACGTCACCGTCACGGTCACCTCGGACGGCACGTCGTACGAACAGCCGGTGGCCCTGACGGTCGCCGCGCCCGGCTCCCTGCTCGCGGCCTACAACAGCACCGGGATCTCCGACGACGCGGGCGACCACGACGAGGCCGACTTCGACGGCGGCGGCTGGAGCTACTCGCGCCAGGCGCTCGCGGACGCCGGCCTCACCCCGGGCCGGCGGACCACGGCCGGAGGGCTCTCCTTCACCTGGCCGGACTCTCCCGCGGGCCGCCCCGACAACGCGTCGGCGGCCGGCCAGACCATCCGGCCGGCCACGCCCACCAGCCGGCTGAGCTTCGTCGGCAGCGCGGTCAACGGCAACCAGCAGACCGAGGCCACGGTGACGTACTCCGACGGCTCGACCGAGGCCGTGGACCTGTCGTTCACCGACTGGACGGTGGGCGGAGGCGGCGGCACCGTGCAGTACGGCAACGAGGTCGTCGCCAGGGCGGCGTACCGCAACGTCGCGGGCGCCGACAAGGACCCGGTGGCGACGTACGTCTTCGCCACGAAGCCGTTCACGGCCCCGGCCGGCCGGACGATCTCCGCGGTGACCCTGCCGGACGACGCGGACCTGCACGTCTTCACGCTCGCCGTGGACTGAGCGCACCCCGCGTCCGGGCGACGGAAAGGGGCGGGCGCGGAGACCATCTCCGCGCCCGCCCTCCGTTCACGGGGCGTCCGGGGTCAGCCCAGCAACTCCACCTCCGCCAGCGTGCCCGGGCCGTCGAGGACCAGCCGGTAGTGCGCGTACGAGCCCGCCTTGCCGACGGAGAACGCCCGCGTCTGCCGGTCCCACGGGAACGACTCGGCGCGGCGCCGGTCCAGGGTCTTCCAGTCGGTGCCGTCCGCCGAGCCCTGCAGGACCCAGCCCACCGGTGCCTTCGTGTGGTCCGAGGACGACGTCAGCGTGTACTGGACGGCCTCGGTGCGGCCCTCGACCGGCAGGTCCACCGAGGTGACCTCGGCCTCCGTCGCCGAGGTGTTGTCGAAGAGCGGTCCGTCGCCCTTCAGGACGTCCGCCCGGGGCGTCGGCACCCGGTCGTCCGTGGTGATGGACGCGGGCGCCGCGTTCCGGCCGGTGCCCCACGCGGAGGGCCTGGAGCCCATGTCGAAGTCCAGCACGCCGCCCCTGGCGAGCAGCGAGTGGGGCAGCGAGGTCGACGTCCAGGTACGGCCGTTGACTTTCAGTCCCTGCACGTAGACGTTGCGTGTGCTGTTCTTCGGCGCCCTGACGACCAGGTCCCGGCCGTTCTCCAGATGGACCGTCGCCTGGGTGAACAGGGGCGATCCCACGGCGTACTCGCCGCTGCCGAGCACCAGCGGGTAGAAGCCCAGCGCGGAGAACAGGTACCAGGCCGACTGCTCGCCGTTGTCCTCGTCACCGTGGTAGCCCTGCCCGATCTCGCTGCCGGAGTACAGCCGCGACAGGACCTCGCGGACGTCGGCCTGCGTCTTCCAGGGCTGCCCGGCCGCGTCGTACATGTAAGTGACGTGGTGCGCCACCTGGTTGGAGTGGCCGTACATGCCCATCCGTACGTCCCGGGCCTCCGTCATCTCGTGGATGACCCCGCCGTAGGAGCCGACGAAGTCCGGTGAGGCGGTCTCGGGCGTCCCGAAGTACGCGTCGAGCTTGTCCGCGAGGCCCTTGCGGCCGCCGTACAGGTTCGCCAGACCCCGTGAGTCCTGCGGGGCGGTGAAGGCGTAGCCCCAGCCGTTGGTCTCCGTGTAGTCGTAGCCCCACACGCGCGGGTCGAACTTCGTGGAGTCGACCCGCCAGTCGCCCTTGGCGTCGCGGCCCTGGAAGAAGCCGGCCTTCGGGTCGAAGAGGTTGACGTAGTCCTGGGCGCGGTTGAGGAAGTACCGCGACTCCTCCTGGTAGCGCCGCTCGCCGGTCTTCTCGTAGAGGGCCTTGCCCATCCGGGAGATGCCGTAGTCGTTGAGGTAGCCCTCCAGCGCCCAGGACAGGCCCTCGTGGGTGTCGGTGCTGGTGTAGCCGAGGAAGGGGGAGGTCGCCATGCCCTTGCGGCCGACACCCGACATGGGTGGGACGACGGTGGCGTTCTTCAGGGCGGCCTCGTACGCCGACTTCGCGTCGAAGCCGACACCCTTGACGTACGCGTCCGCGAAGGCGACGTCGGACGAGGTGCCCGTCATCAGGTCCGCGTACCCCGGGGAGGACCAGCGTGAGGTCCAGCCGCCGTCCTTGTACTGCTGCACGAACCCGTCGACCATCGTGCCCGCCTGAGTGGGCGTCAGCAGCGAGTACGCCGGCCAGGTGGTCCGATAGGTGTCCCAGAAGCCGTTGTTGACGTACACCTTGCCGTCCACGATCTTCGCCCCGGTGTGCGTCGGGGTGTCGGGACCCGGCATCGGCGAGAACGGGGACGCGTACTGGTACTTCGAACCCACCTTCTCGAAACCGGAGTTGGGGTACAGGTACAGCCGGTACAGGCTGGAGTAAAGGGTCGTCAGCTGGTCCGGGGTGGCGCCCTTCACCTCGACCTTGCCGAGGACACGGTCCCAGGCCCGCTGCGCCCGCGAGCGCACCGAGTCGAAGGAGGTGCCGTCCGGGATCTCCTGGCGCAGGTTGTCCTTCGCCTGGTCGAGGCTGATGAGGGAGGTCGCCAGCCGGAGGGTGACCGTGCGGTCCTCGCCGGCGGCGAACCGCAGGTAGCCCTTGACCCCGCTGGAGTCGCCGTCCGTCACGGGCTTGTCGAACACCCCGTACACGAACAGGCGGGTGGCTCCGGTCGACAGTCCCGACTTCACGTCCGAGTAGCCGGTGATCACGCCGGCCGACCTGTCGAGGGTCAGACCGGCCTGGTCGGTCACGTTGTCGAAGAGGACGCTCGCGTCGTCACCGGGGAAGGTGAAGCGCAGGGCGGCCGCGTGGTCGGTCGGTGCCATCTCCGCCCGGAGACCGTTCTCGAAACGCACCCCGTAGTAGTACGGCCGGGCGGTCTCGTTCTCGTGCCGGAAGGCGAGTTCCCGTGTCTCCCGGCCGGTGGGCGGGGTGCCGGCCGCGGCGGACGGCATGACCTGGAACGTCTGCCGGTCACCCATCCAGGGGCTCGGCTCGTGGCTGGCGCTGAACGCCTGGATGGCCGGCAGGTTGTCCGCGTTGTTGCCGCGCGCGTAGTCGTAGAGCCAGCTCAGCGAGGAGGCGTTGGTCACCGGAGTCCAGAAGTTGAAGCCGTGCGGCACGGCCGTCGCCGGGAAGTCGTTGCCGCGCGAGAAGCTGCCGCTGGAGTTGGTGCCGCGGGTGGTGAGCGCGTAGTCCGACAGGTGGGCCTTCGGCTTCTGGGGCGGGGCCGCCCTCAGCGTCACGTCGTCCAGCCAGCCGCGGAACTTCGCCGGGCCGCCGGGGGAGTCGTAGGCGACCAGGACGCGGTCGACGGTCCGGCCGGCCGCGACCGACCCGATCCGCGCGACCACGTTGTTCCACTGGTTGACGTAGAGCGCCTTGGAGTCGCCCTGGCCGCGCGGGCTCAGCCTGAAGCCGTGCTGGTCGGTCGCGCCGAGGTCGCTCAGCCGGGTGCCGTCGGTGAAGGCGAGGTCCACCGCCACGTTCGTGGCGTCGTAGTCCCGGTCGCCGTCGGCCATCGACGGGTAGATCCGGTACGACAGTTCGGTGTCCCGGGCCACCGCCACGTTCACGTCGAAGACCTTGTTGTACGAGTAGGCCCGGCCGTCCGCGGTGTGCCGGCCGGCGTAGCGCAGGGCCCGCTTCCCGGTGAAGCCGGCGCCCGACTTCGCGGTGGGTGAGCCGCTCGGTCCCCGGTCCACCAGGGACAGCATGTCCTCGGGTACGGGCCCGTTGCCGCCGCCGGTGGAGAACTGGATGTCCGCGAGCTGGAGGATGTCCGGGGCGCCGTTGTTCTTCGTGACGTCGAGCCGGAAGTGCTGGTACTCGGCCGGCTCGGCGAGGTCGTAGGACCGGGTCTGGAAGCGTTCGGCGAAGGTCTGCCGGGAGCGGGTGTCCAGGGTCTTCCAGTCCTTGCCGTCGGTGGAGCCCTGGAGCGTCCAGTCCGCCGGGTCGCGTTCGTCGTGGTCGTTGGCCGAAGTAAGGGCGTATGTCGCAAGCTTGACTGGTTTGTCCAGGTCGAACTCAGCCCACCCGGTGGGGGCGAAGATCAGCCACTTGGTGCCCGGTTCGCTGTCGACGAGGTTCTCCTTCACCTCCCCGCCGGCCGTGTTCTCGCCCTCGGCCCGTACGTCGGTGACGTGGTCGGTGACGTTGCCCGGGATGCCGCTGCTGTAGCCGCCGTCGACGCCGGAGGCGGCCTTGCCGCCGTCCGGCGCGGTGTCGACGGTGCTGAGCCAGTCGGGTGCGGGATCACCCGTCTCGAACGAGGAGGCGAACTCCCGGTCCGCGGTCGCGCCGGTCTCCGGAAGCGCGATCGCCGCCCCGGTCGAGCCCATCGTCAAAGCGAAGGCGGCCGCCAACACGACCACCGATCTGTGCCGAGCTCCGTGCTGCATCTGCGAGCACCCTCCTGCGCGGGACAACGTTGTCAGCTTTGTGGCGCAAGGATCAGTTGTGACCCAAGTCCTCAGCTGTGTCAAGGGTGTTGGCTGCGGCATTAGGGCCCTATGTCCAGGATCTTTCCGACAGGACGCCCACAGTCGGCTCATATTTCCGCGAGGTCTCAACTCGGATAAGACAAACGGCCAACCTTGCATTCGATCTTGCTCCGTCGGCGGGAAGTGGACTATACCTGTCGGCAATTCACCCGATTCGCATTTCCTGCACGACCCAGCTCGACCCGTTCGCGGTGCCCGGAGATCCGGTTCACCGCCTGAGTCCTGGAGAAGGCGAGGACTTGAGCATGGGATCCACCTCCGAGCACGACGGTTTTGAGAACAACGGCTGGTCAGGTGTCGGCCGCCGTGATCTGATCAGACGGTCGGCCGCCCTCGGCCTGATCGCCGTACCGACGATGAGCTTCCTGTCCGCGTGTGCCAGCGGCGGCGGGGACGACGGCTCCGGCGACGACACGTCCAAGGGCAAGGCGACCAAGGACAACCCCTTCGGCGTGGAGAAGGGCGGCAAGCTCGACGTCGTCATCTTCAAGGGCGGCTACGGCGACTCCTACGCCAAGGCGTGGGAGGCCGACTTCCAGAAGAAGCTCGGCGTCACCTCCACCCACACCGGCACCCAGGAGATCACCGGCAAGCTCCAGCCGCGCTTCAACGCCGGCAACCCGCCGGACGTCGTCGACGACTCCGGCGCCCAGCAGATCAAGGTCGACGTCCTGTACAAGAACGGCCAGCTGCTCGACCTCGCCGCCGTCCTCGACTCGCCCTCCGTCGACGACCCCTCCAAGAAGGTCCGCGACACCCTGATCACCGGCACCCTCGACCCGGGCCTGCAGGAGGGCAAGGTCGTCGCCCTCAACTACATCTACACGGTGTGGGGCCTGTGGTACTCCGGCAAGCTCTTCAAGGAGAAGGGCTGGGCGGAGCCCAAGACCTGGGCCGACTTCCTCGCCATCTGCAAGGACGCCAAGTCCCAGGGCATCGGCGGCCTCGCCCACCAGGGCAAGTACCCGTACTACATCAACGTCGCCATCATGGACATGATCGCCAAGAAGGGCGGTCTGGACGCCATGAAGGCGATCGACAACCTCGACCCGAAGGCGTTCGTCGGCTCCGACGCCGCGCAGGCGGGCATCGAGGCGATCTACGAGGTCGTCGAGAAGGGCTATCTGATGCCCGGCACGAACGGCCTGACCCACACCGAGTCCCAGACCCGCTGGAACCAGTACAAGGCCGCGTTCATCACCTGTGGCTCCTGGCTGGAGAACGAACAGCTCAAGCAGACCCCGGACGACTTCGACATGAAGTTCATGCCGATGCCGCTGCTGCCGGACAGCGCGATGCCGTTCGAGGCGATCCGGGCCGGCTCCGGTGAGCCGTTCATCATCCCGAAGAAGGCCAAGAACCTCCCCGCCGCCCAGGAGTTCGCGCGGCGGATGCTGTCCAAGGAGTGGTCCACGCTCTTCGCCAAGGAGGCCAACTCACTGACCATCCTCAAGGACGGCGTCGACGCGGGCGTCCAGCTGCGGCCGGGCACCCAGTCCACGGTCGAGGCGTCCAAGGCGGCCGGCGAGAACACCTTCCGCTTCCTGTACACCGAGTGGTACAGCGAGATGGGCGCCTCCATCGAGGCCGCCTCCAACGAGCTCATGGCCAAGCGCATCCAGCCCAAGGAGTGGCTGAAGCGGGCCCAGGCGGCGGTGGACAAGGCGGCCAAGGACCCGGCGTCCAAGAAGAACCACCGCGACTGATCGCGCGACCAGCCGTACGCACTCCGGGCCGGACCCGCGTCCGGCCCGGAGGTGGACACCAGGGGCAGGAACGCCATGCGCAAAGGGCAGTACAGGTTCGTCGCGGGATTTCTTCTCGTCCCCGTGGCGCTTTACCTGGTCTTCGTCATCTGGCCGTACATCCAGACGATCGGCTATTCGCTGACCGACTGGAAGGGACAGTCGCAGACCTTCAAGTTCGTCGGACTCGACAACTACCGGGCGCTGTACCACGACGACGTCTTCCAGAAGGCCATCTGGCACAACATCCAGTTCCTGGTGTTCATCCCGGTGATCACCATTCTGCTCGCCCTCTTCTTCGCCTTCATGGTGAACGCGGGAGGTCGCAGCCGTGCCGGCGGGGTCAGCGGGGTCGCCGGATCCGGGTTCTACAAAATCGTGTACTTCTTCCCGCAGGTGTTGTCGCTGGCGATTCTCGCGGTGCTGTTCAACGCCGTGTACCGCAGTGACGGCGGCGGCATGCTCAACGGCGTGCTGATCAAACTCGGGCTGGTCGATCCCAGCAGTCCGGTGGAATGGCTCAACGAACCCGGAATCGTCCGCTGGGCCCTCATCCTGGTCGTCGTGTGGCACGGCGTCGGCTTCTACCTGGTGCTCTTCTCCGCGGCGCTCCAGTCGATCCCCAGGGACATCTACGAGGCCGCCCTGATCGACGGCGCCGGCCGCGCCCAGTCCTTCTTCCGCATCACCCTGCCGCTGCTGTGGGACACCGTGCAGACCGCCTGGGTGTACCTGGGCATCGTCGCGATGGACATGTTCGTGCTGGTGTCCTCCATGACCGCGAGCATGGGCGCGTACGGCGGCGGACCCGATCACGACAGCGACGTCATGTCGACCGTGATGATGCGCAACTTCCTCTACTTCGGGAAGAGCGGTTACGCCTGCGCCATGGGCGTGGTCATGCTGCTGCTCACCCTTGTCCTGTCCGTGGTCACACTGCGCGCCACCCGCCGTGAGCGCATCGAGTTCTGAGCGGGAGAGACGACGACGATGAGTGCACCCATCAAGGAGCCCACCGAGGTCCCCGTCCGGCCGTCCGCGCAGGGGGGTCCGGCCCGGCCCGGCACCCGGCGCGGTGAGGGCGTCGTGCTGAACGCCTTCTCGCACGGCTTCCTCGCCCTGTGGGCCCTGCTGATCGTGCTGCCGCTGCTGTGGCTGGTGTTCAGCTCCTTCAAGACCGACGCGCAGATCGGCGGCTCGGCCTTCGGCTGGCCGCAGCACTGGTCCCTGGACGTGTTCTCGCGGGCCTGGGGCAAGGGCATCGGTGACTACTTCCTCAACACCGTCATCGTGCTGGTGTTCTCGGTGCCGCTGACGATGCTCTTCGGCTCGATGGCCGCCTACGTGATCGCCCGCTACCGCTTCCCCGGCAACCGTTTCCTCTACTACTTCTTCGTCGCGGGCGCGATGTTCCCGGTGTTCCTGGCCCTGGTCCCGCTGTTCTTCATGGTCAAGCGCCTGGACATGCTGAACACCTACCAGGGCCTGATCCTGGTGTACGTCGCCTACTCGCTGCCGTTCACGGTGTTCTTCATGCACGCCTTCTTCCGGACCCTGCCCACGGCCGTCTTCGAGGCGGCGGTCCTCGACGGCGCCTCGCACACCCGGACCTTCTTCCAGGTGATGCTGCCGATGGCGAAACCGGGCCTGATCAGCGTCGGGATCTTCAACGTGCTGGGCCAGTGGAACCAGTTCATCCTGCCCACGGTCCTGATGCAGCCGCAGAGCGGCGACGATCCCGAGCGCTACGTCCTGACCCAGGGCCTCATCCAGCTCCAGCAGCAGATGGGCTACGCCTCCGACCTGCCCGTTCTCTTCGCGGGCGTGACCATCGCGATGATCCCGATGCTGGTGGTCTACCTGTCCTTCCAGCGTCAGGTCCAGGCGGGCCTGACCTCGGCCACCCTCAAGTAGGAAGCTCCGAGCGACCCCGCGCGCGCACGCCGTTCCCGGTTCCGGTGACGGCGTGCGCCGGCGTGTCCCGGGCCCCCGATCCGGTTCAACCTCTTGACGGGAGGCAACCCGAACGGCTCAGCTTAGAGTTCACTTGTTGGACATAGACGGGGCCTCATCGAAGCGGTCCCGCGCGCGGGAGGTCGTCGTGGAGACTCCAGGGTCGCAGTCGTCGCTGCACCGAGCCAACCTGGAGCGGGTCGTACGAGCCGTACGGCTGGCCGGGTCCCTCACGCAGGCGGAGATCGCGCGGACGACGGGCCTGTCCGCCGCGACCGTCTCCAACATCGTGCGCGAACTCAAGGACGGCGGAACCGTCGAGGTCACGCCCACGTCGGCGGGCGGCCGGCGGGCGAGGAGCGTCTCCCTGAGCGGGGACGCGGGCATCGTCATAGGTGTCGATTTCGGCCACACGCATTTGCGCGTCGCGATCGGGAACCTCGCCCACCAGGTGCTGGCCGAGGAGTCCGAGCCACTGGACGTGGACGCCTCCTCGACCCAGGGCTTCGACCGGGCGGAGGAGCTGGTCAATCGCCTGATCGCAGCAACCGGGGTGGACCGGTCGAAAATCGCCGGCATCGGCCTGGGCGTGCCCGGTCCGATCGACGTCGAGTCCGGCTCGCTCGGCTCCTCCGCGATCCTGCCGGGCTGGATCGGCACCAAGCCCGCCGAAGAGCTGCGGGGGCGCCTGGGCGTGCCCGTTCACGTGGACAACGACGCCAACCTGGGCGCCCTGGGAGAGCTGGTCTGGGGCAGTGGCAGGGGCGTGCGCGACCTGGCGTACATCAAGGTCGCCAGCGGGGTCGGCGCGGGTCTGGTGATCAACGGGACGATTTATCGCGGGCCCGGTGGCACCGCAGGAGAAATCGGACATATTACACTTGACGAATCCGGTCCCGTCTGCCGGTGCGGTAACCGGGGCTGCCTGGAGACCTTTGCGGCCGCACGCTATGTGCTGCCCCTCCTCCAGTCCAGTCACGGCACCGACCTGACGATGGAAGGCGTCGTGCGGCTGGCGCGGGACGGGGACCCGGGCTGCCGTCGCGTGATCGCCGACGTCGGCCGCCACATCGGCAGTGGAGTCGCCAATCTCTGCAATCTGTTGAACCCGAGCCGAGTGGTCCTGGGCGGTGATCTCGCCGAGGCCGGTGAGCTGGTGCTCGGGCCGATCAGGGAGTCTGTCGGCCGCTACGCGATCCCGAGTGCGGCACGTCAACTGTCCGTTCTCCCGGGGGCACTCGGGGGCCGTGCGGAGGTGCTCGGAGCTCTCGTTCTCGCGCTCAGCGAGATGGGGGATTCGACCCTTTTGGACGGCACGCTGTCGGTGGCGACCCCTGCCTTCACTTAGAGAACGCACGACGCCGTTGCCATCTCGTTAAGTATTTACTTCTTGACGTCGCACGCGTGCCCGAGAAGACTTCCAGCCACCTCGGCCGCAACGACGCGGCCTCGTCAGGGAGGTTTCTGAAGTGAACACGCATATGCGTCGTGCAGCCGTTGCCGTCATCGCCTCCGCGATGGCCGTCTCGATCGCGGCCTGTGGCAAGGCCGGCGACAACAAGGACTCCGGCAGCGGCAGCAGCAGCAGCTCGGACAACAAGTCGATCGGCCTGCTCCTGCCCGACAGCGTCACGGCGCGGTACGAGAAGTTCGACAAGCCGTACTTCGAGGACAAGGTCAAGGCGCTCTGCTCGGACTGCACCGTGCAGTACGCCAACGCCAACGCCGACTCGGCCAAGCAGGCCCAGCAGGTCAGCAGCATGATCACCAAGGGCGTCAAGGTCATCGTGATCAGCGCCCAGGACTCGGCCGCGATCAAGTCCTCCATCAAGGCCGCGGTCGACAAGGGCATCAAGGTCATCGCGTACGACCGCCTCGCCCAGGGTCCCGTCTCCGCGTACGTCTCCTTCGACAACGTCGAGGTCGGCAAGCTCCAGGGCCAGGCCCTGATCGACGCGCTGGGCAAGAAGGCCACCACGAAGTCCAAGGTCGTCATGATCAACGGTGACGACGCCGACCCGAACGCCGCGCAGTTCAAGAAGGGCGCCCACGAAGCCCTCGACGGCAAGGTGAACATCGCCTACGAGCAGTCCGGCCTCTGGAAGGACACCGTCGCCGCGCAGAAGATGTCCGCGGCCATCACGCAGCTCGGCGCCAAGAACATCGCGGGCGTCTACGCGGCCAACGACGGCATGGCCGGCGGTATCGCCACCACGCTGAAGGGCGCCAAGATCGCCGGCATCCCGCTGACGGGTCAGGACGCGGAGCTCGCCGGTATCCAGCGCATCGTCGCCGGTACCCAGTCCAGCACCGTCTACAAGGCCTTCAAGCCGGAGGCCGAGGCGGCCGCCACGCTCGCGGTCGACCTGCTCCAGGGCAAGAGCATCTCCGGCCTCGCCACCGAGACGCTGACCAGCGGCTCCGGCGACAAGGTGCCCTCGCAGCTGCTGACCCCGGTCTCGGTCACCAAGGCCAACATCAAGGACACCGTGGTCAAGGACGGTCTCTACTCCGTCCAGGACATCTGCACCTCGGCGTACGCCGCGGCCTGCAAGTCCGCGGGTCTCTCCTAGTCGGCCGCGCGGGCCGGGTCGAAGGACCCGCCCCGACGGCAGGCAGAGCCTGTCCGGCGCCCGCCCCACCTTCAACCCCGCTGCGGGGCGGGCGCCGGACGGCAGCATGACCGGCGCCGAGCGGCCCAAGGGCCGCTCGGCCGTTGCCAAACGGCACCGGTCGCGCGATGTTCATCTTGTAAATCGGTGCCCTCGGGCACAACTTTCCGCGTCTTTCGAACAAGCGCGGCATCCCCGCCGGTCAGGCGGCGAAGGAGATGGTTCACGTGTCCGCTACGCCCGTGCTGGCGTTGCGCGGAGTCTCCAAGCGATTCGGTGCGGTACAGGCACTCACCGATGTCGAACTGGAGGTCCACGCCGGAGAAGTGGTCGCACTCGTCGGCGACAACGGCGCCGGAAAGTCCACTCTGGTAAAGACGATCGCCGGTGTGCACCCGATCGACGAAGGCGTCATCGAGTGGGACGGCAAGCCCGTCAGCATCAACAGGCCGCACGACGCCCAGGGACTCGGCGTCGCGACGGTCTACCAGGACCTCGCCCTGTGCGACAACCTCGACGTCGTCGGAAACCTCTACCTCGGTCGTGAGCTGCTGCACCGCGGTGTGATCGACGAGGTCACCATGGAGAAGAACGCCCGGGAGCTGCTGAGCACCCTCTCCATCCGCATCCCCAGCGTCCGGATCCCGATCGCGAGCCTCTCCGGCGGTCAGCGGCAGGTCGTCGCCATCGCCCGCGCGCTGATCGGCGACCCGAAGATCGTCATCCTCGACGAGCCCACCGCCGCCCTCGGCGTCGAGCAGACCGCGCAGGTCCTCGACCTGGTCGAGCGGCTGCGCGAGCGCAACCTGGGCGTCATCCTCATCAGCCACAACATGGCCGACGTCAAGGCGGTCGCGGACACCGTCGCCGTCCTGCGCCTGGGCAAGAACAACGGTTCCTTCCCGGTGAAGGACACCACCCACGAAGAGATCATCGCCGCGATCACCGGTGCCACGGAAAACGCCGTGACCCGCCGTGCGGGGCGTCGCACCACGGAGGCGGCAAAGTGAGCGACACGTCCAAGACCGTGAAGCAGGATCCGGAGCCGGTCCAGGAGACCGTCGCTCCCGCCGACGACCCCACGGCCGCGCCCGTCACGGTCGTCGACCCGCGTCTGCTGATCCGCGAAGAGGGCCTCAAGGGCTACTGGACGGAGTTCAAGCGCAAGGTGAAGGGCGGCGAGCTCGGCTCGCTGCCGGTGGTCATCGGACTGATCGTCATCTGGACGATCTTCCAGCTCCAGAACGACCGCTTCCTCAGCGCCGACAACCTCTCCAACATCAGCTACTACCTGTCGGCCACCGGCATGCTCGCCATCGGCCTGGTGTTCGTGCTGCTGCTCGGTGAGATCGACCTGTCGGTCGGCTCCGTCAGCGGTCTGGCGTCCACGCTGTTCGCCGTCTTCGTGGTCAACCACGGGATGACCCCCTGGCTCGCCCTGGTCCTGGCGATCGTCACCGGCATCCTGATCGGCGCGTTGCAGGGCTGGTTCTTCGCCCGGATCGGTGTCCCGGCCTTCGTGGTCACCCTGGCCGGCTTCCTCGGCTGGAACGGCCTGATGCTGTGGCTGCTCGGCGCGAGCGGCACCATCAACATCCCGGACGAGGGTCCGGTGCACCTGCTCGGCCAGAGCTCGTTCTTCATGGACCAGGCCGTCATCGGCGGCTACCTGCTGGCCGGCCTCGGTGTCGCGTCCATGCTGGCCGGCTCGATCATCGACCAGCGCCGCCGCAAGGCCGCCGGGGTGCCGTTCCGCCCCACCAGTGAGATCGCGCTGCGGGTCGGCGCCCTCGCGGTGGCCGCGTTCGTCTCCGCGTACGTCCTCAACCAGTCCTCCGGCGTGTCCAACGCGCTGGTGATCTTCCTGGCGTCGCTGGTGATCGTGGACTTCGTGCTGCGCCGCACCACCTACGGCCGCAAGGTCTTCGCGGTCGGCGGCGGCATCGAGGCCGCGCGCCGCGCCGGTATCAACGTGTCCATGATCCGCATCACCGTCTTCGCCATCTCCGGTGGCTTCGCGGCGGTCGGCGGTATGTTCTTCGCCGGCCAGACGCAGAGCGCCACGCTGAACGCCGGTGGCGGCAACACGCTGATGCTGGCGATCGCCGCCGCGGTCATCGGCGGTACGAGCCTCTTCGGTGGTCGCGGTACCGTCTGGTCCGCCCTGCTGGGCATGCTGGTCATCCAGTCCATCCAGACCGGCCTCGACCTGCTCAACATGAACACCTCGATCCAGTACATGATCACCGGTGCGGTGCTGCTGGGCGCGGTCGTCATCGACTCCGTGTCCCGCCGCAGCCAGAAGGCGTCCGGCCGCGCGTAGCCGCCGTCCCGCGACATGGCTGTTGCCCGGTACCGACGAGGTACCGGGCAACAGCCATGTCGTGGGCAGGGCGCATAGTGGGTACAGCCGATCGCGTGACGCATGACGCACCGCCCGGGCGCCGGGCACAAAGGCGGAACATTAGACTCGACAAGCCCGGAACAGCTCGATCAGCTCTACTGCAAGGAGGCACGGGTGCCGCTGCTGACCCGCATCAGGGGACCGCGCGATCTGGACCGGCTCAGCCTGGAGCAGCTGGACCAGCTGGCAGAGGAGATCCGGACCTTCCTCGTCGACGCCGTCTCCAAGACCGGCGGCCACCTCGGCCCGAACCTCGGCGTGGTCGAGCTCACCATCGCGCTGCACCGGGTCTTCGAGTCGCCCAGGGACAAGGTGCTCTGGGACACCGGCCACCAGTCCTACGTCCACAAGCTGCTCACCGGCCGCCAGGACTTCTCCCGGCTGAAGATGAAGGGCGGCCTGTCCGGCTACCCCTCGCAGGCCGAGTCCGAGCACGACGTCATCGAGAACTCGCACGCCTCCACGGTCCTGGGCTGGGCCGACGGCCTCGCCAAGGCCAACCAGGTGCTGAAACGAGACGACCACGTCGTCGCCGTCATCGGTGACGGCGCCCTCACCGGCGGCATGGCCTGGGAGGCGCTCAACAACATCGCCGACGCCCGGGACCGCCCGCTGGTCATCGTCGTCAACGACAACGAGCGCTCGTACGCGCCGACCATCGGCGGCCTCGCCAACCACCTGGCGACCCTGCGTACCACCGACGGCTACGAGCGCTTCCTGGCCCGCGGCAAGGACCTCCTGGAGCGCACCCCGGTCGTCGGCAGGCCCCTGTACGAGACGCTGCACGGCGCCAAGAAGGGCCTGAAGGACTTCATCGCCCCGCAGGGCATGTTCGAGGACCTCGGCCTGAAGTACGTCGGCCCCATCGACGGCCACGACATCGAGGCCCTGGAGTCCGCGCTGGCCCGCGCCAAGCGCTTCGGCGGCCCGGTCATCGTGCACTGCCTCACCGAGAAGGGCCGCGGCTACCAGCCCGCCCTCCAGGACGAGGCGGACCGCTTCCACGCCGTCGGCAAGATCCACCCGGACACGGGCCTGCCGATCGCCACCTCCGGCGCCGACTGGACCAGCGTCTTCGGCCAGGAGATGGTCGAGCTGGGCCGGGAGCGCGAGGACATCGTCGCCATCACGGCCGCCATGCTCCAGCCCGTCGGCCTCGACAGGTTCGCCAAGGTCTTCCCGGAGCGGGTGTACGACGTCGGCATCGCCGAGCAGCACGCCGCCGTCTCCGCGGCCGGCCTCGCCGCGGGCGGTCTGCACCCGGTGTTCGCCGTGTACGCGACCTTCCTCAACCGCGCCTTCGACCAGGTCCTGATGGACGTCGCCCTGCACCGGTGCGGAGTGACGTTCGTGCTGGACCGGGCGGGCGTCACCGGCACCGACGGCGCCTCCCACAACGGCATGTGGGACATGTCGATCCTCCAGGTCGTCCCCGGTCTCAGACTGGCCGCGCCGCGCGACGCCGACCAGGTGCGCGCCCAGCTGCGCGAGGCCGTCCAGGTGACCGACGCGCCGACCGTGGTCCGTTTCTCCAAGGGCGCCGTCGGCCCCGCGGTCCCCGCCGTGGGCCGGGTGGGCGGCATGGACGTGCTGCGCGAGCCGGGCACCGACACGCCGGACGTGCTGCTGGTCTCGGTGGGCGCCCTCGCGCCGATGTGCCTGGAGATCGCCGGCCTGCTCGACCGGCAGGGCATCACCACCACCGTCGTCGACCCGCGCTGGGTCAAGCCCGTCGACGAGGCCATGGCCCCGCTCGCCGAGCGGCACCGCGTGGTCGTCACCGTCGAGGACAACTCCCGCGTCGGCGGCGTCGGCTCGACGATCGCCCAGGCGCTGCGGGACGCGGGCGTCGACGTCCCGCTGCGTGACTTCGGCATCCCGCCGCGCTTCCTCGACCACGCCTCCCGCGCCGAGGTCATGGCCGAGATCGGGCTCACCGCTCCCGACATCGCCCGCCAGGTCACCGGCCTGGTCTCCCGGCTCGACGGCCGCTACAACCCCGCCGCGGCCGAGGCCGACCCGGTGGAGTCGGCGCGCGACTGACGCGAGGCGACGCGTCCGAACGGGCCGCTTGAACCCCCACGAAGGGTGGTGAAAGCGGCCCGTTTGCGTGAATCCGGCCGCGCCGGGGCATACGGAATACGCCCCCTCTCGATCATGTCGAGGACGACACAGCGTGGGAGGTACGCCCGTGAGCAGCACCCTCTTCCGGACGAAGAAGGTCGAGCAGTCCATCCTCGATACCGAGGAGCCAGAGCACGCGCTCAAGAAATCGTTGTCCGCGCTGGACCTGACCGTCTTCGGCGTCGGTGTCATCATCGGCACCGGCATCTTCGTCCTGACCGGCACGGTGGCCAAGAACAACGCCGGCCCCGCCGTCGCCCTGGCCTTCGTCGTGGCCGGCGTCGTCTGCGCGCTCGCCGCGCTCTGTTACGCCGAGTTCGCCTCCACCGTCCCGGTGGCCGGCTCCGCGTACACCTTCTCCTACGCCTCGCTCGGTGAACTGCCCGCCTGGATCATCGGCTGGGACCTGGTCCTCGAGTTCGCGCTCGGCACCGCGGTGGTCGCGGTCGGCTGGTCCGGCTACATCGCCTCGCTGCTGGACAACGCCGGCTGGCACCTGCCGGCGGCGCTCAGCGGACGGGAGGGGGCCAACGGCTTCGGCTTCGACATCCTCGCGGCCGCCCTCGTCCTGGTCCTCACCGGCATCCTCGTGGTCGGCACGAAGCTCTCCGCGCGCGTCACCGCCGTGGTGGTCGCCATCAAGGTGACCGTCGTCCTGGTCGTGATCATCGCCGGTGCCTTCTTCGTCGTGGGCGACAACTACCACCCGTTCATCCCCAAGGCCCAGCCCGTGGAGGCGGGCGGCGGCCTCAAGTCCCCGCTGATCCAGCTGATGTTCGGCTGGGCGCCGTCCAACTTCGGTGTGATGGGCATCTTCACCGCCGCCTCCGTCGTCTTCTTCGCCTTCATCGGCTTCGACGTGGTGGCCACCGCGGCCGAGGAGACCAACAACCCGGAGCGCGACATGCCCCGCGGCATCATCGGCTCGCTCCTCATCTGCACCACCCTCTACGTCGCCGTGTCGATCGTCGTGACCGGCATGCAGCACTACACCAAGCTGTCCGTGGACGCCCCGCTCGCCGACGCCTTCAAGGCCACCGGACATCCCTGGTTCTCGGGCTTCATCAGCTTCGGCGCCGCCGTCGGCCTGACGACGGTCTGCATGATCCTGCTGCTCGGCCAGACCCGGGTGTTCTTCGCGATGAGCCGCGACGGACTGCTGCCCCGGTTCTTCTCGCAGGTGCACCCGCGGTTCAGGACCCCGCACCGGCCGACCATCCTGCTCGGCGTGATCATCGCGATCGTCGCCGGCTTCACCAGCCTCAGCGAGCTGGCCGAACTGGTGAACATCGGCACGCTGTTCGCGTTCATCGTGGTCGCCGTCGGTGTGGTCATCCTCCGCAGGACCCGCCCCGACCTGCCGCGCTCCTTCCACACCCCGCTGGTGCCGTTCCTGCCGATCGCGTCGGTGCTCGCCTCGCTGTGGCTGATGCTGAACCTGCCGGCCGAGACCTGGCTGCGCTTCGGCATCTGGATGGTCATCGGCTTCGCCGTGTACTTCCTCTACGGCCGCTCCCACAGCCGGCTGGCCCTGGGGGAGCAGACCCCGGCCGGTCCGGCCGGCGAGTAACCACGCCGCCCGGGCGCCCGGCCCCGTACACCCCGCCACGGCGGAGCGTGCGGGGCCGCGCCGCGTCCGGCGGGGGAGGCGCTTCGCGGCGTGGGGTCCCGGGGCACGCACACGGGTCACGGGTGTCGCGGGGTGTGCCGGTCCCGGGCCGTCGACCACCGGGCGACGGCCGGTCTCCTACGGCCTGACGGTCCGCGGTCCCGTCACCCGCGCGCCCAACTCGCCCACCCTTCGCCGCAGTTCACGGTCTGCGGTGACCGCGAGGACCGGCCGCCCGCCGGCCTGGGCGACCAGAGCGACGATGTGGTCGTCGCCGCTCCCGGGCGCGGACTCGACCCGGACGCCGGGCACGGACTCCACCCCGCGGGCGCCGCCCTCGACCACGAGGACGATCTCCACCGGCCCCTCGTGCCCCGGCAGTCCGTCTGCCGCCAGCCGGTCCCGCAGTCGCTCCGCGGCCCCGCGCCGGTCCCGCCACCAGCCATCCGGCACCGATCCGACGACGTTCGCGGCGTCGACGATCACGAGGAGCGGAGGGTTCTCGGCCGTGGGCTCGTCCATGGGGCAAGGGTCGCACGGGGTGCCCCGCACGAAGGCGGTGACCGGGCCCCGTCATACAGTGATCCGGTGAACGGCGACTGGCTCATGCGCGGCCGAGACGGCCGCCTCAGTGTCTATCTGCCCTCGGGCGACGCCGTCCTGTGCCGGGCGGAGCGCGGCCCGGGCGGACCCTGGGGCCCGCCCCGCCGGGTGGGCGGCGACCAGCGGCTGCACGCCGGGTTCGCGCTCGGGCAGGGCGGCGACGGCTACGCCCATCTGGTCGCCTGGCGGCCCACCGTGTCCGGTGAGTCGGGCCTCGTCCACTCCACACACTTCCGGCCCCGGCTCGCCGCCCTCGACTGGAACCCCGTCGGCCATCCCGACAAGAAGGGCGAACGCACCGGCACCCCGGCCGTCGCCGTGGACGACGAGGGCCGCGCCCACGTCTTCGTCCGCAACAAGGGCGGCGGCCTGAGCATGCTCGCCCAGAAGGAGAAGGGCGGTTGGGGCCCGTGGCGCGACCTCAAGGGACGGGACGTCGCTGACGGGCCGGCGGCGGTGACCGGCGAGTCGGGGCGCGTCGAGGTGTACGCGGCCGTCCCCGGCGCGATCCTGCACTGGCGGCAGGAGAAGCCGGGCGGCCAGCCGGTCCTGGAGGAGGCGATGGAGGTGGCGGTCCGCCCGGGCACGCTCCGCGCGCTGGCCACCTCCGGGCGCAGCACGACCCTCTTCTTCACCGACGACTCCGGCGACCTGTGCGCCTGGCGTCCGGGCGGCGCCCCCGCCCCCCTGCTCACCGCCGCCGGACCCGGCCCGGTCTCCGCCGTCCGCTGCGAACTGGACGGCTACGACTGCACGTTGCTCGCCCAGCGCTCGGCGAGCGGCCGGGTCGCCTTCGCCGCGTATCCCACGGAGCAGGAGTCGGCGGGTGCCTGGTGGGCCGAGTCCGGTCCGCAACTCCCCGTGGACGCCGAGGTGTCGACGGCGCTCGACGAGGAGGGGCGGGTGGTCGCGGCCACGCTGTCCCCCTCGACAGGCGGCCTGCTGATGACCCGCCGCAAGGACGAGCCGGGGCTGGCACTGGAGGCATGGCGGGAGATCTGAGGGGCCGGGCGGTGGGCCGCGGAGTCCTGCGGCCGGTCATCCTCCCGGGCGGGTGGCCGCCTCACGTGCGACCGGCCGCCTTCCCGCGGGGGCCGGCCGCCTCTCCGTGCGGGCGGTGCAGGGTCAGGAACTCCCGCCCGTGGCCGGGGACTTCTTCGCCGACTCCGGGATCCGCGCGTCGTTGCGCAGCGCCTTCCACAGGGTGGACGCCTGCGGCTCGGCGGCCACCACGCGGTTCGGGTCGATCTTGTCGTACTCCACCGGAAGCATGATCGTCTCCATGCTCGACGGGTCGACGCCGTTCAGGCTGCGGCCGAACTCCGCGAGCTTGGTGAGGGAGGCGAGGTCGGAGTCGGTGGTGAGCGCCGCGGTGAGCTCGTCGGCGATCTTGTAGGTCCTGGTGGGGCTGCCCAGCAGGTCCTGCTTCTTGATCTCACCCAGCAGGGCGATCATGAACTGCTGCTGGAGACCGATGCGTCCGAGGTCGCTGCCGTCGCCGATGCCGTGCCGGGTGCGGACGAACTGCAGGGCCTGGGTGCCGTCGAGCCGGTGTGTGCCGGCGGTCAGGTTCAGGCCGCTGGAGCTGTCGTGGATGTCCTGGCCGACGGTGACGGTGACCCCGCCGATGGCGTCCACCAGCCCCTTGAAGCCGGCGAAGTCGATCTCGACGTAGTGGTCCATGCGGACCCCGGAGATCTGCTCCACGGTCTTGACCACGCAGGCCGGACCGACCTGCGAGTAGATGGAGTTGAACATCACGCGCTTGGCGGAGGCCACGGTGGAGCCGTCCGCCCTGGTGCACTCGGGCCGGGTCACGAGGGTGTCGCGCGGGATGCTGACGGCGACGGCTCGCGTACGGCCCTCGGGTATGTGCATCACCATCGCGGTGTCGGAACGCGCCCCGGAGACCTTGGCCTTGTCCAGTGCCGCGTTGGCGCCGGCGCGCGAGTCGGAGCCCAGGATCAGGATGTTCTGCCCCGAGGTGGGCAGCTTCTCGGGCCGGTCGTCACCGATGGCCCTGTCGATGTCGACGCCCTTGATGTTGCCGTCGAGATCCCGGTAGAACCAGTAGCCGGTGCCGGCGGCGGCCACGAGGACCACGACCAGGCCCAGCAGGATCCATCTCCCGATCCGGCGGCGGCCCGTCCGCTCGCGCTTGCGTCCGCGGCCGCCCGCTCGTCTGGACGGTGTGTCGTCGTCGGTGTCCTGGGGCGTCGAGACATGGCTCATCCTGGTCCGAGTCCTCGCTGTTCGTGCCCGGAAAGGGCGGTGCGTGCGGTGGTGAGGACTCGGGTGGGGGAGGCCGGTCCGTACTGCTCGATCGACCCAGAACTATAAACAGTTCTCAGACCGGTCATGTTCGGATCGTGATCGAATCGTGAACACAAGCCGAACAAGCCGCATCCGCCCGCAACCCGGCCGATCCGGGACGAGTCGGTGCCCGGACCGCCGCCCGGCGGGGTCCGCTCCCGCCGCGAGGCAGGGGAACTGGTGAACGAGCGGCATATGATGACGCGGAATGTCAGGGTTTCCGTGGCCGTGACACGGCGGGCTTCAGGAAGGTGCACCAGGCCATGCGGAGAAGGTCGCCAGGCTCTGCGGTCGCCGCCCGCCCCGTCGCTCCCACCGTGCGGGAACAGGGCCGCGTCGCCTCCGCAGCCGCCCACGGCGACTGGCTCACCCTCGGCAGGGACGGCCGGCTCAGCCTCTACGCCCCCACCGGCGGCGGCCTGTTGCGCTGGACCGAGACCACCCGGGGCGGCCCCGGATGGAGCGGCCCGTACTTCGTGGCCGTGGCCGGACTGACCTACCTGACGGTGGCGCAGGGCGCCGACACCTACGTGCACCTCCTCGGGCGCCGGGAACGTGCCGGCGCCGACGGCTCCCGGGGCGTGGACATCGTGCACGCCGTCCAGTACCAGACCGGGCTCGCCGTCTCCGACTGGCGCTCGCTCGGCAATCCGCACCGGGGGGAGCGGGGCCGCGAACTGGGACCGCCGGCCGGGGCGGTCGCGCCGGACGGCACCGTGCACGTCTTCGCCCGCGGGGCCCAAGGCGGCCTGATGCTGCGCCGCGAGGCTCCGAACGGCAAGTGGCGGGCCTGGGAGGACCTGCGCGGCGGCGGCATCGACGCGCTGCCGGCGCCGGTCGCCCTCGCCGGTGGCCGCGTCGAGGTGTGTGCCGCCGCGGAGACCGGTGTGCTCGTGTGGCGCCAGCTGGAGCCGGGCGGGGACTTCACGGGGCCCCGCGGTTTCGCGCTGCACCCCTCGCCGGGCACGGTGGCCGCCCTGGAGACCGGGCCGGAGCGGACCACGTTCTTCTGGACGGACGCCGACAGCGGCGGGGCCGCGGCCTGGCGGGCCGGCGGCTGGCCCGTCACCCTGGGGTTCTCCCCGGCCCGGGTGCCGTACGGGACGCTGCGCGCGTCGGTCGACGGCTACGACTGTGTCGTCCTCGCCTGCCGGGACGACGACGGCACCGCCGTGCTCGGCGTGGGCGCCACCGAGGGGGAGTCCGACGGCTTCTGGTGGTACGCGCTTGCTGAGGTGTGCCAGGGCGCGCCGGCGCTGGCCCTCGACGGCGCGGGCCGGGTCGTGATGGCGCTGATCGGTCCCGACGGGGTGCCGAAGGTGGCCCGGCAGGAGGACGGTTCCGGCCTCACGCTGACCCGCTGGCACCGGCTCTGACGCCCCGGGGGTCTCCGGACCCCGCTGCCCCGGTCATATGACGCGGATCTCACTCACCCTCATCTCCCTTGCCAGCGCTATGCCTTAACACGTCCAAGCGGTGAACGGACCATTAATGGACCTTGACCATTCGTTAAGGCGACATAAGATGTGCCAATCCTGTGACCGCAGGTGGAGGGGGCTCGACCGCGGTTTCGGAGGCGCGTGATGCCCAGGACGGCAAGGGGGCCGGACGGGCGCGCCGTTCAGGGGGGCCCAGCTGTCGCCGGCCGGTGTCCCGGGGGTGAATTGTCTGGGTAGGAGTATGTGTTGGCGGTACACCCGCGTCTGAGTGTTGTCGTGCCCTTTCAGGACGTAGAGGTGTACCTCGCCGAATGTCTGGAATCGATCGCTCGCCAGTCGTTCCGTGACTTCGAGGTGATCCTGGTCGACGACGGCTCCACCGACGGATCCGTCCGGATCGCGGCCGATTTCTGCGCAGCGGACAAGCGCTTCCGGCTCATCCGGCAGCACGCGCACGGCCCCGGCCACGCCCGCAACACCGGTCTGCGCTCCCTGCACCCCCGCGGTGAGTTCCTCGCCTTCGTCGACGGTGACGACGTCATCCCCGAGTACGCCTACGAACTGCTGGTCCGCACCCTGGAGGAGTCCGGCTCGGACTTCGTCTCGGGCAACGTGCAGATGATGAACTCCACGAAGAAGTGGCAGTCCCCGCTGCACAAGAGCCCGATGCAGAAGAACCGGCGCGGCACCCACATCACGAGGTTCGACGCGCTGATCTACGACCGCACGGTCTGGAACAAGCTGTTCCGGCGGACCTTCTGGGACCACCACCACATCGAGTTCCCCGAGGGCGTCCTCTACGAGGACTCCTGGGTCAACATGTACGCGCACTTCCGCGCCGCCAAGGTCGACGTCCTCACCGACATCGTCTACTTCTGGCGCCGCCGCGACGGTGGCGCCGCCCCCTCGATCACCCAGCGCCACACCGAGCTGTCGAACCTGCGGGACCGTGTCTCCGCGGTGCAGTCGGTGAGCCGGTTCCTCGCCGACCGGCGCTCGAAGCAGTACGAGGGCAGCAAGCGCAAGTACGACCTCGCCTGTCTGAAGTCCGACCTCATGCTGCACCTGAAGGTGCTGCCGGACGCCGACGAGGAGTACCAGCAGGCGTTCATGGAGTGGGCCAACGAGTTCCTCGACGAGACCGACCTCACCATCATCGACGAACTGCCCGCCGACGCCCGGGTCAAGTGGCTCCTGGTGCGCGACCGCCGGCTGGCGGAGCTCCTGGAGGTCGTCCACTTCGAGCGCAAGGGCGGGCCGATGCCCGTCCACCGGCGGTTCCACCGCTACCTGAAGTACCCCTACCTCGGGGACCGCAAGGTCGGCCTGGACAAGAAGGCATACCGCCTGGACAAGGAGTTCTCGCTGCACGGGACGCTGAACGGCGCCCGCTGGAGCGACGACGGTCACCTGCTGACCCTCACGGGCGCCGCCTACGTCCGCTTCATCAACGTCCACAAGAAGCACATGTCGGTCAAGGCGATCGCCCTGCGGAACAAGAAGCAGGGGCGGATGGTGGTCACCACCGCGAAGACCACCTACGCGCCGCAGGTCACCGAGCGCTCCAACCAGAATCGTTACTGCTACGACTGGGCCGGCTTCGAGGCGCGCATCGACACCACCCGGCTCAAGCGCAAGGGCCGGTGGGCCGAGGGGACCTGGGACGTCGCGGCCGGGGTCCTCAGCCGCGGTCTGTTCCGCTACCGGGGCATCGACCGCGGCGGCGCGGGATCGGCAGCCAACCCGCCGTACCGCTATGTCGACAAGAACACCCGTGTCCTTCCGGTGTTCGTGCAGGGCAAGCTCAAGCTACGCGTGGAGATCGTGCGCTGCCGGATCACCGGCCACCGCGTCACCGGCGACCAGCTGGAACTGCGCGGTGTCTACCTCGGCCCCACGGTCCCGGAGTGGGGACGACTGCGGGTCACCAGCATGAGCGGGGCCGGACAGCACGACGCCCGCGCGCACTTCACCCCCGGCGGCGACGGCTGGTCCACCTTCAGCGCCCGCATCCCACTGCGCCTGCTGGTACCGGGCTTCCGGTCCGACGCCCGGGCCGGCTCGGACATCCCCAAGTCCTGGAGCATGGGCAGCAACGGCTGGAAGACCACCTTCCACGTCGAGGGCCGCAAGATGACCATGTATCCGGTCATGGCCCAGGACACGCCGGACGGGCACTACCGCATGCCCGCCTCGCTCCAGACCCGCGAGGGCGACCGGGAGGTCGTCGTCCACCGCAACGGCTCGGGCTACCTCGTCCTGTTCGAGCGCGCGACCCTGCCCACCGCGACGGACGTCACCTGGCGCGACGACGGCTCCCTGGAGATCGGCGCCCGCTACCTGGCCGCCGACCGGCTCTCCGCCCAGCAGTACGGCGACGCCCACCTGGTGGTCCGCTCGCGCGCCCACGGGGCCGAACGCCCCGTCCCCCTCGTGTGGGACGGCAACACCTTCCGCAGCGTGCTGACCCCCGCCGCGATGCGGACCCTCGCCGGCGGCATCCCGCTCGCGGCCGGCCGCTGGGACTTCTTCCTGCGCCGCCAGGACCTCTCGGCGGTCGCCCGCGACGACCGGCTCGAAGACCTGACGGTGAAGATCGAACAGGACCTCGTCGAGTCCTTCCCGCAGCACCACGCGGAGAACGAACGCGGCTACGAGCTCCAGGCCGAGGCGTACGACCGGCTCTCCCTCCTCGTCCACTCGGCGATGCCCGACCACGCCCGCGGCCCCTACCGCCAGAAGCTGCTGCGCACGAAGACCTACCCGGCGGCCCGCCGCGCGAAGGTGCGCCCGGCGATCCTCTTCGACGCCTTCAAGGGCACCCAGTACTCCGACAGCCCGCGCGCCCTGCACGAGGAACTGGTGCGGCGCGGAGTCGACCTGGAGCACCTCTTCGTGGTCCGCGACGACCAGGTCGAGGTGCCGCCCACGGCGAAGCCCATACGCATGTGGTCCCCGCAGTGGTACGAGGCGCTGGCCACCAGCCGGTACGTCGTCGCCAACAACCACCTGCCCGACTGGTTCCAGAAGCGGGAGGGCCAGATCGTCGTGCAGACCTGGCACGGCACCCCGCTGAAGAAGATCGGCCATGACATCGAGGCCATCCACTTCGCCGACCAGCGCTACCTGGAACGGGTGGAGAAGGAGGTGCAGAACTGGGACATGCTGGTCTCGCCCAACAGCTTCTCCACCCCGATCCTCAAGCGCGCCTTCGGCTTCCCCGGCGAGATGGTGGAGAGCGGCTACCCGCGCAACGACATCCTGCGCCTGCCCGGCACCGAGCGGCGCGAGCAGGAGATCCGCCGCCGTATCGGCCTGCCGGAGGGCAAACGCGTCGTCATGTACGCCCCGACGTGGCGCGACGACCAGTTCTACGCCCCCGGCAAGTACAAGCTCGACTTCCGCATCGACCTCGCGGACGCCCGCGCCCGGCTGGGCCCCGACCACGTCCTGCTGGTCCGCCGCCACCCCAACGTGGTCGACCCGGTCCCGGGAGCCGGTGACGGCTTCGTCTTCGACGTCTCCGACTACCCGGACATGGCCGACCTGTCCCTGATCACCGACATCATGATCACGGACTACTCGTCCCTGATGTTCGACTACGTGAACACCGGCCGTCCGATCCTCTTCTTCACCTACGACCTGGACCACTACCGCGACACGCTGCGCGGCTTCTACTTCGACTTCCAGCAGAGCGCTCCCGGGCCCCTGCTGTACACCTCGCAGGACCTGGTCGGCGCGGTCCGGGACATCGACCGGATCCAGGAGACGTACGCCGAGCGCTACCGCTGGTTCCAGGACGAGTTCTGCGACCTCGACGACGGCTACGCCTCGGCGCGGCTCGCCGACCGGATGCTCGTGGCCGGCGGCGACCTCGTCCCGGGGGACGCGCGGGCTCCCGCGGTCGGTACGGTGGCCCACCGCCACGTCGGGCGGCCGCTCACCCCGGTCCGGTGGCAGGCCCAGCACTGGTTCGCGCCCCAGTGGCGCCGGGCACGGACCCCGGCCGAGGGCACCATCGGCGCGATCCCCGGCCAGCCCGTGCCCGCCGACCGGACGGCGCCGGCACGGGGAGCCACCAGCGGGACGCAGCCGTACCTGCCGGCGGGCACGCCGCAGGCGCAGGCCCGGACACCGGCCCACTCCCGCCCCGCGACGGGTCAGGCCGCTGCCGCCGGCCAGGAAGCGCAGCATCAGCAGGCGCAGTTCGGGGCGATGCGGCTCCAGCAGGGCGTGGGGCAGACCCCGCGCACCCAGGGGGCCGGGGGCAGGGCCGTCGCGGACGTGATCGTGTGACAGCGGCCCGCGCGTGCCGCCGGTGTCCGGACGAGCCGAACGGCCGCGGGACGCCATGAGCCGGCCCCACCCCGGCACACCACCGGCGCTCACCGGCGCCCGCACCCGGTGGCCTTGGAAGCGGCGTCCCGGTGGCGCCGGCTCAGTCGGTCCGCACCGTTGCGAGCAGCGCGAGGTGGTCGGAGGCTCCGGTGTCGCGCACCGTGCACCGCAGCCTGGGCAGGCCGGTGAACAGGTAGTCCAGCTTGTGCCCGGAGGTGTGGGTGACCCGGCCGGCGCGGGAGGACGCGGACCGCTGGTCGCACTCCCGGTGGATCGTGTAGGGCGCCGGAGGCCACACCCAGGAGGCGGAGTCGGCGCCGCCCGGCGGACTGACGTTCAGGTCGCCGCCGTACACCGTGCGCCGCCGGGGCACGGCCGCCACCAGGGCCTTGAGCTGGTCGTCGCGGAACTCCCAGTCGGGGTGCGCCCGGTCGCTGCCCGCCGGACTCAGATGGGCGGTGCACAGCCGGACGTCGTGCGCCGCGACCGTGGCGCACAGGATGCCGCGCCGCAGACCCACGGTCGGCTGTCGCGAGGGCACCGCCGTGACGGCGGACAAGGGGTACGCGGCGAGGATCGCGTAGCCCGCGGCGCCCTGCCCGGGGTCGGCGCACCGCACGGTGGTGACGTGCCCCGCGTGGTCCCGTTCGGTGTAGGCCCGGAACGCGCTGTGCCACGACCGGCCGAGCGACCCGCGCACCGCCGCCACGTCACCGGCGCACGCCTCCTGGAGGAGGACGGCCCGCGCACCGGACCGGGTGGCGAGGTGCCTCAGCTCCCGCTGCTTCACGGCGCGGCTCCCGGTGTCCGCGCAGTCCCACTGCCGGACGCCGCACATGTTCCAGGTGGCCACGGTCAGCGTCCGGGCCGAGGCGAAGGACCGGTCGCCGCCCGTGGTCTGCGCGACCGTCACCGCGGCGGCGAGCCCCAGCAGGGCCGCCGCCACGGCGACGGCCCGGCGAGCGCGACGCGGCCGTGGGCCGGGCGCGGGCCGGGCGGGTGTCGGGAGCATCCCGACATCATGTCCGACTCACACATCGGACGCCATGGCTCCGGCTTTTCATCCCGTCTCGGGCGTTCGCTCCACCGCGGGCACCGAGACCGTCCCCTTCCGAAGGACCTGACGAAAGTGGAAGCGCACCATGTCTGACGCACCCGCCAAGGGCCGACAGGTGATCCGGGGAATCGACGCGTCAGGTGGCCGTCCCGTCGAGTACCGGTTCTCCCACGCCAAGAGCGGCAACCGGCATCTGACGGTGGTCTTCGCCAACATCTTCGCGCCGGACGACTACGGCTGGGCCACGGGCGTGCTGGACAACCTCCGGTCCAACATCCTCTGGATACGCGACCGGTTCGACGGCGGGAACACCTACTACCTGTGCGAAGGCATGGACTTCTCCGTGGAGAGGTCCGTCATCGGACTCATCTCGAAAGTGGTGACGTCGCTCGGTCTGACGCCCGGCGACGTCACCCTGTGGGGCAGCTCGAAGGGCGGCAGCGCCGCGCTCTACTTCGGGCTGCGGTACGGCTTCGCGAACATCGTCGCGAGCGTTCCGCAGATCGCGATCGGCACCTTCGTACGGAACGTGTATCCCGACACCGGCCGGCACATGCTGGGCGAGGCGATGGCCGACGACGACGTCCGCACCCTCGACGCGATCCTGCCCGACCTGCTCGCGTCCGGAGCGAACCCGAACGCACACATCTACCTGGTGTCCTCCCCGCAGGACGAGCAGTACGGCAGCCAGGTGGAGCCCTATCTGGGGCTGTTGCGGCGCTACGAGAACTTCAACTTCATCTTCAGCGAGTCCCCGTTCATCACGGACCACGGGAAAGTGACCCAGCGCAACACACCTCCGCTGCTGGGGATCGCCTACCTGCTCGTCGAGGGCATCGCTCCGCGCCTGGGCATCACCCGGCACGGCTACGAGGAGCCCGACGCCGACCGGTCGGGCATCGACTCCTTCCTCAAGTCCACCTCGGTGGTGCAGGGTTCGTTCGCCGCTCCGGTCGTGACCGCACCCGCCCCGCACGATCTGCTGCCCCTCACCGGCGTCCGTTTCACCGGACACGCGCCGGGAGCGGTCCGGGTGAGCATCTGGGAGCACGGCACGTACCTGTCCTCGGCCCCCGTGGGCGAGGACGGCGGCTGGACCTGGGTCAAGGACAGCCCGTGGAGCCCGGGCGAGCACCAGGTGAGGCTCTTCGCCGTCGACCCGAACGGATACCAGTCCGAGCGCGTCGACGCCCGGTTCACGGTCTCGGAGCACGTCGCGGCGCGGCCGCCGGGCCCCGGCACCGGGCATACGGCGGACACGGTCCCCGGCGAACTGCCGGCGCCGCTGGTGCAGCAGCCGGAGGCCTACCGCCGACTGGCCGACGCCCAGGTCGACTTCGCCGGCTTCGCCGCAGGTGCCGTGCACGTGGGTTTCCGGGAGAACGGGATCTTCCTCGGGTCGTGCGCCGTCGCTCCCGACGGTCGCTGGTCCTGGAAGCCGGGCTGGTCCTGGGCCGGGGGCATGCACACCGTCGAGGTCTTCGCGGCGGACGCGGCGGGCGGCGAGTCCCCGGCGGCTGCCGTGCCCTTCGCCGTCCAGAACCTCCCGGCAGACGCGGCGACCGCCCGGTACTGAGCTCGTCGGACTTCGCAGAATCAGAGAGTGGATCACGCACATGTCACAGGCACCCCCGAGCGGGCGGCAGTTGCACACCGGCATCGAAGCCTCCGGGACGTTCCCGGTCGAGTACCGGTTCACCCACGCCCAGAAGGGCAACCGCCATCTGGTGGTCGTCTTCGCCAACTTCGCGGCGCCGGGCGACTACGGCTGGTCCAACGGGGTGTTCGACAAGCTGCGGGCCAACATTCTCTGGATCCGTGACAAGTTCGACGACAACCAGAGCTTCTACCTGTGCAGGGAGATGGACTTCTCGCTGGAGCAGTCCGTCGTCACGCTCATCTCGACCATGATGCGCGCCCTTGACCTCACCCCGGACGCCGTCACCCTGTGGGGCAGTGCCAAGGGAGGCAGCGCAGCGCTCTACTTCGGCCTGAAGTACGGCTTCGGAAACATCGTCGCCGTCGCGCCGCAGTTCTCCATCGGCACGTACGTCAGGGACCTCCACCCCCGTACGGCCCGTTACATGCTCGGCGAGGGGGTGCCCGAGGAGTACGTGCGGGCGCTGGACTCGCTCCTTCCCGACCTGGTGCGCTCGGGCGCGAACCGCGCGGCCAACATCTATCTGGTGTCGGCGGCCCAGGACGACCAGTACCCGGTCCAGGTGGAGCCCTTCCTCGGGCTCTTCCAGCATCACGAGAACGTCAACCTCGTCTTCAGCGACTCCCCGCACATCGCCGACCACACGCAGGTCGCCGGACGCAACGTGCCTCTCCTCATGGGCCTCGCCAACTTCCTGATCGACGGGATCGCCCCGCGCCTGGGCTTCGTGCGCAACGGCTTCGAGGAGCCCGACCGCGACCGCTCGGCCATCGCCTCCTACCTCTCGGCCACCTCGGTGGTGCGGGGGGCGGAGGTCCCGCCCCCCGTGGTGACGGCGCCGGCACCCCGGGAGGAGGTGCGCCGGGACGCCGTACGGCTGGCGGGTCACGCCCGGGGTGCCGTCCGCGTGATCGTCTGGAAGCACGGCAAGTACCTGGGACAGGCCGACGTCGCCGGCGACGGGAGCTGGTCCTGGGAGCTGGGCAGGGACTGGAGGAAGGGCGAACAGGTGCTGAAGCTCTACGCGGTGGACGCCTCGGGCTACCAGTCCGAGCGGATCGAGGCGCGCTTCACGGCTGTCGACGGCTCGCCCGGGGCCGCCGCGCCCGCGGGCCCGAAGGCACCGGTCCTGGACCGCGGGCCCCTGCTCTCCACCGTCGGCCCGGACCCGTCCGCGCCGATGGTGCTGGAGCCCGTGGCCCACGAACAGGTGCCGGACTCCCGGGTGGTGTTCGCGGGCGCGGCCGGCGGTGCCGTACAGGTCGGCTTCCGTGAGAACGGCGTACTGCTGGGCGGGGCCCCGGTCGCCGCGAACGGCAGCTGGTCGTGGGACGCGGGGTGGCCCTGGAGCGAGGGCACGCACGTCGTCGACGTCTTCGGGGTGGACGTCTCCGGGGGCGAGTCCCCGGTGACCCGGGTCCCGTTCACCGTCATGAACGCCTCGGCCGGGCCGATGACGAGCTCGTACTACGGCGGCACCTACTGAGCGACCGCCCGGGTAACACGGGAAGGGGGGCTCCCGCCGACCGGCGGGAGCCCCCCTTCGCTGTGCTGTGAGCCGTACGGCTGTTACGCCGGAACGCTGGCCGTGCCCGGCGTGAGGAACCTCTTGCCGGTCACCCGCTCCGACACGCCCTCGCGGTCCAGGTACGGCGTGATGCCGCCCAGGTGGAAGGGCCAGCCGGCGCCCGTGATCAGGCACAGGTCGATGTCCTGGGCCTCGGCGACGACGCCCTCGTCGAGCATCAGCCCGATCTCCTGCGCCACCGCGTCCAGCACCCGGTCCCGCACCTGCTCCTCCGAGAGCACGGTGTCGCCCTGCTTCAGCAGCGCGGCGACCTCCGGGTCCAGCTCGGGCTTGCCGCTGTCGTACACGTAGAAGCCGCGCTTGCCCGCCTTGACGACGGCCGCGAGGTTGGGGGAGACCGTGAAGCGGTCCGGGAAGGCCCGGTTGAGGGTCTCGGAGACGTGCAGGCCGATCGCGGGGCCGACCAGCTCCAGGAGCACCAGCGGGGACATCGGCAGGCCCAGCGGCTCGACCGCCTTCTCGGCGACCTCGACCGGGGTGCCCTCGTCGATGACGTTCTGGATCTCGCCCATGAAGCGGGTGAGGATGCGGTTCACCACGAACGCCGGGGCGTCCTTGACCAGCACCGCCGTCTTCTTCAGCTTCTTGGCGACGGCGAACGCCGTGGCCAGCGAGGCGTCGTCGGTCTGCTCGCCGCGCACGATCTCCAGCAGCGGCAGGATCGCGACCGGGTTGAAGAAGTGGAAGCCCACGACCCGCTCGGGGTTCTTGAGCTTCGACGCCATCTCGCTCACCGACAGCGAGGAGGTGTTGGTGGCGAGGATCGCGTGCGCCGGGGCGACCGCCTCGACCTCCGCGAACACCTGCTGCTTGACGCCGATCTCCTCGAAGACCGCTTCGATGACGAAGTCCGCGTCCGAAAAGCCCTCGGCCTTGTCGAGGACGCCACTCACCAGCGCCTTGAGGCGGTTGGCCTTGTCCTGGTTGACGCGGCCCTTGAGGAGCAGCTTGTCGATCTCGGCGTGGACGTAGCCCACACCCTTGTCGACGCGCTCCTGGTCGATGTCGGTCAGCACGACCGGCACCTCCAGGCGGCGCAGGAACAGCAGCGCGAGCTGCGAGGCCATGAGGCCCGCGCCCACCACGCCGACCTTGGTCACCGGACGCGCCAGCGACTTGTCGGGCGCGCCGGCCGGGCGCTTGCCGCGCTTCTGCACCAGGTTGAACGCGTAGATGCCGGCGCGCAGTTCGCCGCCCATGATCAGGTCGGCCAGCGCCTTGTCCTCGGCGTCGTAGCCCTGCTGGAGGTCGCCGTTCCTGGCGGCGGCGATGATGTCGAGGGCGCGGTAGGCGGCCGGGGCCGCGCCGTGCACCTTGCTGTCCGCGATGAAACGGCCACGCGCGACGGCCTGGTCCCAGGCCTCGCCGCGGTCGATCACCGGACGGTCCACGACGATCTCGCCCTTGAGGACGGACGCCGTCCACAGCAGCGACTGCTCCAGGAAGTCCGCGCCCTCGAACAGGGCGTCGGCGATGCCCAGTTCGTAGACCTGCACGCCCTTGAGCTGCTTGTTCTGGTTGAGCGAGTTCTCGATGATCACCGAGACGGCCTTGTCCGCGCCGATCAGGTTCGGCAGCAGGGTGCAGCCGCCCCAGCCGGGGACCAGACCGAGGAAGACCTCGGGGAGCGAGAAGGCGGGCAGGGCCGCGGACACCGTGCGGTAGGTGCAGTGCAGGCCGACCTCGACGCCGCCGCCCATGGCCGCGCCGTTGTAGTACGCGAAGGTCGGCACGGCCAGCGTCGCCAGGCGCTTGAAGACCTCGTGGCCGCCCTTGCCGATGGCCAGCGCGTCCTTGTGCTCCTTGAGCAGCTCGACGCCCTTGAGGTCGGCGCCGACCGCGAAGATGAACGGCTTGCCGGTGATGCCGGCGCCGATGATCTCGCCGGCCGCGGCCTCCTTCTCGACCTGGTCGATCGCGGTGTTGAGGTTCGCGAGCGAGGCCGGACCGAAGGTGGTGGGCCGGGTGTGGTCGAAGCCGTTGTCCAGCGTGATGAGCGCGAACCGGCCCGCGTTGAACGGCAGGTCGAGGTGGCGGACGTGCGCCGACGTCACGACCTCGTCGGGGAACAGCTCGGCCGCTCCCTTGAGGAGTTCAGCGGTGCTCACTTGTCGCCTCCGGCGTCCTTGTGGTGCGGGTTCTCCCAGATCACCGTGGCGCCCATGCCGAAGCCGACGCACATGGTGGTGAGGCCGTAACGGACCTCGGGCTGCTCCTCGAACTGGCGGGCCAGCTGCGTCATCAGCCGGACACCGGAGGAGGCCAGCGGGTGGCCGTAGGCGATGGCGCCGCCGTACTGGTTGACGCGCGCGTCGTCGTCCGCGATGCCGTAGTGCTCCAGGAAGGCGAGCACCTGGACCGCGAAGGCCTCGTTGATCTCGAAGAGGTTGATGTCCTCGATCGACAGGCCCGCCTTGGCGAGGGCCTTCTCGGTCGCGGGGATCGGGCCGTAGCCCATGACCTCCGGCTCGACGCCCGCGAAGGCGTACGACACCAGGCGCATCTTGACCGGCAGGCCGTTCTCGCGGGCGAAGTCCTCGCTGGCGATGATCGACGCGGTGGCGCCGTCGTTGAGACCGGCCGCGTTTCCGGCGGTGACCCGGCCGTGCACGCGGAAGGGGGTCTTGAGGCCGGAGAGGTTCTCCAGCGTGGTGCCCGGGCGCATCGGCTCGTCGGCGGTGACCAGGCCCCAGCCCGTCTCGCCGGCCTCGGCGTTGGTGCGGCGCACGGAGACCGGGACCAGGTCGGCCTGGATCTTGCCGTTGGCGTACGCCTTCGCGGCCTTCTCCTGCGAGCGCACGGCGTACTCGTCGGCGCGCTGCTTGGTGATGGTCGGGTAGCGGTCGTGCAGGTTCTCGGCGGTCATGCCCATGAACAGGGCGGACTCGTCGACCAGCTTCTCGCTGACGAACCGCGGGTTCGGGTCCACGCCCTCGCCCATGGGGTGGCGGCCCATGTGCTCCACGCCACCGGCGATGACGGCGTCGTAGGCACCGAAGGCGATGGAGCCCGCGGTGGTCGTGACGGCGGTCAGCGCGCCCGCGCACATGCGGTCGATGGAGTAGCCGGGCACCGACTGGGGGAGTCCGGCGAGGATGCCCGCGGTGCGGCCGAGGGTCAGGCCCTGGTCGCCGATCTGCGTGGTCGCGGCGATGGCGACCTCGTCGATCTGCTTCGGGTCGAGACCGGGGTTGCGGCGCAGCAGCTCCCGGATCGCCTTGACGACGAGGTCGTCGGCACGGGTCTCGTGGTAGATGCCCTTCGGGCCCGCCTTGCCGAACGGGGTGCGGACGCCGTCGACGAAGACGACGTCCCTGACGGTACGAGGCACGATGGCTCTCCTCCAGGGTGCGGGATCTGCACTGCTGAGACACGCATGCGCTGAGCGCGCGCTCACCGCCATGCTACTTGTGGGTAACCAGACTGCCCAGTCCCCCCGCCGGGAGCGGCGAACGTCACACCCGCCAACACCCCGATTCCGCCGTACCAGGCGCGCGGCGGCGCCGTCGAGCCCCTCGGGGTCGGGGCCGGAGTCGGCACCGTGGGGATCTTGGCGTGATCTCGACGTCCCTGTTCCCCTTCCGGGGGCACCGGCATGGGCAGGACGACCAGGATCGCTGCGGCCGAGATCGTCTCCCGGTGCGCTCCGTTGGCGTTCCTGAGCCTGCGGAGGTGCATCCACAACGGTTTCACCCGCGGGGCGACCAGGTGACGGATACGTCGGCGCGGCGCCGGAGGCCGCGACCCGGGGCCGGGCCGCCCCTCACGCCTCCTGCGCGGGCGGGGCGGCCGCGGCCGGCGGGGCGGGCGCGGTCAACGCGGCCACCAGCACCGGCGTGACCTGCTCGACCTGCCAGGGCCGGGCCCCGTACCCGGTCAGCGCGGCGCTCACCGACTCGGCGTCCACCACCCGCGGCGGCTCCCAGCACACCCGCCGCACGGTGTCCGGCGTGATCAGGTTCTCCTGGGGCATGGCGAGCTGCTCGGCCAGCGCCGAGACCGCCGCCCTGGCCGCCGACAGACGCGCCGCCGCGACCGGGTCCTTGTCGGCCCAGGCGCGGGGCGGCGGCGGACCCGCCACCTGCTGGCCCGGCTGGGGCAGCGCGGCGTCCGGCAGGGCCTTCGCCCGGTCCACGGCGGCCTGCCACTGCTCCAGCTGACGCCGGCCGACGCGGTGCCCGAACCCGTTCAGCGCGGAGAGGGCGTGCACGGTGGCCGGGACGGCGAGCGCCGCCTCCACGATCGCCGCGTCACTGAGCACCTTGCCCGGCGACACGTCCCGCCGCTGCGCGACGCGGTCCCGGGTCTCCCACAGCTCGCGCACCACGGCCAGCTGCCGGCGCCGGCGCACCTTGTGCATGCCGGAGGTGCGGCGCCACGGGTCCTTGCGGGGCTCGGCGGGCGGGGCCGCGGCGATGGCGTCGAACTCCTGCCGGGCCCAGTCCAGCTTGCCCTGCCGGTCCAGCTCCTTCTCCAGGGCGTCCCGCAGGTCGACCAGGAGTTCCACGTCCAGGGCCGCGTAGCGCAGCCAGGGCTCGGGCAGCGGGCGGGTGGACCAGTCGACGGCCGAGTGCCCCTTCTCCAGGACGAAGCCGAGCACGCCCTCGACCATCGCGCCGAGGCCGACCCGCGGGAACCCGGCCAGCCGTCCGGCCAGCTCGGTGTCGAACAGCCGCGTGGGCACCATGCCTATTTCGCGCAGACACGGCAGGTCCTGGGTGGCCGCGTGGAGCACCCACTCCGTACCGGAGAGCGCCTCACCGAGGCCGGAGAGGTCGGGGCAGGCCACGGGATCGATCAGCGCGGACCCGGCACCCTCGCGGCGCAGCTGGACCAGATAGGCGCGCTGTCCGTAGCGGTAGCCGGACGCGCGTTCGGCGTCGACGGCGACGGGGCCGGAACCCGCGGCGAACGCGGCGATCACCTGGGCGAGGGCGTCCTCGTCGGTGACCACGGCCGGAATGCCCTCGCGCGGTTCCAGCAGGGGGATCGGCGCCTCCGCAGCAGATCCGCTGTCGTCCGGAGGGGCGCCTCCGGTGGTGCGCAGTGTGCTGTCTGCTGCGGTGTCTTGGGCGTCGGTCACCTGTCAAGGGTATCCGTGTATGGACAGCGCCCGCCGACGGAACGTTCCGTCGGCGGGCGCCTGGGGGTCGTAAACCAGTCAGGTCGGTGAAACTTCCGGTTCACGACGGGCGGGGTGCGCGGACGGGGATCTCGGGGCGATCCCTTTCGCGTCCGTGAACGGTGGGTGCGGGCTGTCGCGGGGACCGGGGAGGTCGGGGTCAGTGGATGATGCCGGTGCGCAGGGCGACGGCGACCATGCCGGCCCGGTCGCCGGTGCCCAGCTTGCGGGCGATACGGGCGAGGTGGCTCTTGACGGTCAGGGCGGACAGGCCCATCGAGACGCCGATCGCCTTGTTGGACTGGCCCTCCGCGACCAGCCTCAGTACCTCGACCTCGCGGCCGGAGAGCTCGCGGTAGCCGCCCGGGTGGCTCGGGGCACCCGGGGGGCGGCGGTGCATACGGGCGGCGGCCGAGCCGATGGGCGCGACACCCGGCCGGGTGGGAAGTCCGACGTTGGTACGGGTGCCGGTGACGACGTAGCCCTTGACGCCGCCGGCGAGGGCGTTGCGTACGGCGCCGATGTCGTCGGCCGCGGACAGGGCCAGGCCGTTGGGCCAGCCCGCCGCACGGGTCTCGGACAGCAGGGTGAGGCCGGAGCCGTCGGGCAGGTGGACGTCTGCGACACAGATGTCGCGGGGGTTGCCGATGCGGGGACGAGCCTCCGCGATGGACGAGGCCTCGATGACGTCGCGCACACCGAGCGCCCACAGGTGACGGGTGACGGTGGAGCGGACGCGGGGGTCGGCCACGACCACCATGGCGGTCGGCTTGTTCGGGCGGTAGGCGACCAGGCTTGCGGGCTGCTCGAGGAGAACGGACACCAGGCCTCCTGGGTGGGGGACGGGGCCGGCTTGTGGGGATGAAGCCGGGAGGAACCGTATTTTCAAGGTCACAGTCGTCTTCGGCATCAAACCCATGGGCCTTTAGAGAATGATCACGATCTGGTGAGTAACAATCTGTGCAATTCGGACGCGCGATCGATCATTCGAAGACCGGACGGTTTCGGTCCGCGTCGATACGCGGCCGAAAGTGGCCGTATCGACAAAGAGATGCCCAACGGCCGGTGTGGATGACGGGCTCGGACGGCGGGGTGTGCCGACGGGGTGGGGCGAGCGGCCCGCGACGGCTCCGACGGCGTGGCTGGACCCGGCCGCTCGATGGGACCCGGCCGCTGGGTGGACCCGGTCGCTGGGTGCCCCGCGCCTCTGCGTCCGCGGAGGCTCTGTGGCCGCAGGGGCCGTAGGGGCCCGGCGGCTGGGTGGCGCGGTGGGCGCGGTGGCCCGGCGATGTGGTGGCCGCGGCGGATGGGGGTCCGGCGGCTGTGTGGCCCGCCGGACGGTGATCCCCGCGGTGCGGTGGGCCCCGTCGGTGTCGCGGGCCCGCCGCCGCGCTGTCCCCGACGGCACGCTGTTCCCCCGCGGCGCGATGGTCCCGTACACGCCGACGGCCGGCCGCGCCGGTGGACGGCTGCGGCCGGCCGTGCCGGCGGGATGCGGTGAGCGTGGGCGGACGGAAGGAGGAGGAAGAGGAGGTGCGGCCTCAGCGGGACTGCGGGCCCCGTCGCTGCGGGAGCGTCACCACCGACGCGTCACCCGGGCCGGCCGGCGGGAGGCCCGCGATCTGGGCCAGCAGGTCGCACCAGGCGGCCAGGTGGGCCGCCGCGTCGGGAACGCCGCCCAGGCCCTCGCGGGGGGTCCAGGACGCCCGGATCTCGATCTGCGAGGCGGCCGGGCGTTCCGACAGACCGCCGAAGTAGTGCGAACTCGCGCGCGTGACCGTGCCGCTCGGCTCGCCGTACGTCAGCCCGCGCGCCTGGAGCGCGCCGGTCAGCCAGGACCAGCACACCTCCGGCAGCAGCGGGTCGGCCGCCATCTCCGGTTCCAGTTCCGCGCGCACCAGCGTCACCAGACGGAACGTGCCGTGCCAGGCGTCGTGCCCGTCCGGGTCGTGCAGCAGGACGAGCCGGCCGTCGGCCAGGTCCTGGTCGCCGTCGACGACCGCGGCCTCCAGCGCGTACGCGTGCGGGGCGAGCCGCTGCGGTGCGCGGGTCGGCTCGATCTCGATCTGCGGCCGCAGCCGCGCGGACCTCAGCGCGTCGACGGCCGCCCGGAAGGGCGGCGGCGCCGCACTGCTCGCATCCTTGTCCCCCTCCTTGGTGTCGTCCATTCCGTCAGCGCCGTCCGACAGTCGTCCCTGAGCCGCAGCCATGCGGGGAAGGTTAAGGGGAACGGGGCCTCGGTGCGGGGAGGGACACCCGTGCGAGGGCCGCCTGTCCGGATCACGCCGCCCCGACGGGCCGGGAGGTGCGCCCCGCGGTCCGGCACCGCCGGTGCGGCGTGCGAGACTTTTCGTCGTGAGCGCCAACCAGAACCCCGCGGGCGAGCAGCCGACAGCGACATACGAGTCAGCCTTCCTGAAGGCGTGCCGGCGCGAGCCCGTGCCGCACACGCCGGTGTGGTTCATGCGGCAGGCCGGGCGCTCCCTGCCGGAGTACCGCAAGGTGCGCCAGGGCATCCCGATGCTCGAGTCCTGCATGCTGCCCGAGCTGGTCACCGAGATCACCCTCCAGCCGGTGCGCCGGCACGGCGTGGACGCGGCGGTCTACTTCAGCGACATCGTCGTCCCGCTCAAGGCGATCGGGATCGACCTCGACATCAAGCCGGGTGTCGGCCCGGTCGTCGAGAAGCCGATCCGCACCCGCGCGGACCTCGCGCAGCTGCGCGACCTCACCCCGGAGGACGTCGGCTACGTCACCGAGGCGATCGGCATGCTGACCCGCGAGCTCGGCGCCACCCCGCTCATCGGCTTCGCCGGCGCCCCCTTCACCCTCGCGAGCTATCTCGTGGAGGGCGGCCCGTCCCGCACGTACGAGAACGCCAAGGCGATCATGTACGGCGACCCGCAGCTGTGGGCGGACCTGCTGGACCGGCTCGCGGACATCACGGCCGCGTTCCTGAAGGTCCAGATCGAGGCGGGTGCCTCCGCCGTCCAGCTCTTCGACTCCTGGGCCGGCGCGCTCGCCCCCGCCGACTACCGGCGCTCGGTGATGCCCGCCTCGGCGAAGGTCTTCCGGGCGATCGAGGGCTACGGCGTGCCGCGCATCCACTTCGGCGTCGGCACCGGCGAACTCCTGGGCCTGATGGGCGAGGCCGGGGCGGACGTCATGGGCGTCGACTGGCGGGTCCCGCTGGACGAGGCGGCCCGCCGCGTCGGCCCCGGCAAGGCCCTGCAGGGCAACCTCGACCCGACCGTGCTGTTCTCCACCACGGAGGCGGTCGAGGCCGCCACCCGTGACGTCCTGGAGGCCGCGGCGGGCCTGGAGGGCCACATCTTCAACCTGGGCCACGGCGTCATGCCGGCCACCGACCCGGACGCGCTGACCCGGCTCGTGGAGCACGTCCACACGCACACCGCGCGCTGAGCCGACGGCCGTTCACCACGTGTGCCGGGGCCGTGCCTTCCTGCCGAACAGCAGGCCGCGCGGTTCCGGCGGCGGTGGGGTGCCGGGCCGCAGCGGCCAGGCGATCAGCAGGCCGGCGAGGAAGCCGACGACATGCGCCGCGTACGCCACGGTGCCGGCGTCGGACACGCCCTCCCCGGACGAGTAGACCGCCTGGAGCCCGAACCAGAAGCCCAGCACCAGCCAGGCCGGCAGTCTGAGCGGCAGGAACACCAGGAACGGCACCAGGACCCAGACCCTGGCCCTCGGATACAGCGCCAGGTACGCGCCCAGCACCCCGGCGATGGCTCCCGAGGCGCCGATCAGCGGATCGCCCGAGTCGGCGTTGAGCAGCGCGAAGCCGTAGGAGGCCGCGTAGCCGCAGACGACGTAGAAGACCGCGAAGCGCACGTGGCCCATGCGGTCCTCGACGTTGTTGCCGAAGATCAGCAGGAACAGCATGTTGCCCAGCAGGTGCAGCCAGCCGCCGTGCAGGAACATGGCCGTCAGGACGCTCAGCGGCGGGGACTTGTCGTAGCCGGGCGGACCGACCACGCAGCCGGGCGTGCCCCGCAGGCTGGTCCCGACCTGGCCGGTGGGGACGGAACGCGGCAGCTGATGGTGGATCAACTCCTGCGGTACGGCGGCGTAGTGGTCCAGGAACGCCTGGAGGTGACACAGCTGGGACAGGCCGCTGTCGCCCGTCACGGAACCGGCGAGGCCGGGTGTGAACAGGAAGACGAGCACATTCGCGGCGATCAGGGCGTACGTCACCCAGGGGGTGCGGCGCACCGGATTCACGTCATGAACGGGGATGACCACAAGGAAGTAGTGCCCTCATCGCGACCGCCGAACCGGTGAACGGCCGTGTCCGCGCGTGCGTATGTCCTCTCAACCGCCCGCGGCACGGGAAAGGCAGGCCGCGGGGACGACGTGAGGATCAGGCGATGAACGACCGAGTCACTCCACCGATGCAGGCACTGCCCGACGGTGAGGCGGAGCTCTCCCTGGTGGTCCGCCTGCCCTGGGAGGACGTGGCCAGGCTCGGCCAGGAGGCCGGCCGGCTGGCCACCCAGATGCAGCGTCCGGTGACCCTCGACGAGGCGGTGAGTCACCGGCTGCGCTCCGCGCGCCCCGCGGCGCACGCGAAGCCGGCCGGTGAGCAGCCGGCGCCGATGGCCACCAGTGCCATGACCTCCAGCGCCTCGGTGTCCGCGCTGCCGCCCCGCCAGCAGCCCGCCGACCAGGCCCGGCAGGCCATCGAGCGGATCAACGGCACGACGGCCTAAGGGGTTTCGGGCCGGCCCGCGGAGGCCCGGACCTTCGACACGGCCTTGCGGGCCGCCACCAGTACCGGGTCCCAGACGGGGGAGAACGGTGGCGCGTAGCCCAGGTCCAGGCTCGTCATCTGCTCCACCGTCATGCCCGCGGTGAGGGCCACGGCGGCGACGTCGACGCGTTTGCCGGCACCCTCCCGGCCCACGATCTGCACCCCGAGCAGCCGCCCCGTGCGGCGCTCGGCGAGCATCTTCACCGTCATGGTCGAGGCGCCGGGGTAGTAGCCGGCGCGGCTCGTCGACTCGACGGTGACCGTCTCGAACTGGAGGCCCACCCGGCGGGCGTCCTTCTCCCGCAGTCCCGTGCGGGCGATCTCCAGTTCGCAGACCTTGCTCACCGCGGTGCCGACGACGCCCGGGAAGGTGGCGTAGCCGCCGCCCACGTTGGTCCCGATGACCTGGCCGTGCTTGTTGGCGTGGGTGCCCAGCGCGATGTGCCGCTCCTGCCCCGAGACCAGGTCGAGCACCTCGACGCAGTCCCCGCCGGCCCAGATGTTCTCGTGCCCGCGCACCCGCATCGCCAGGTCGGTCAGCAGCCCGCCGTGGGCGCCGAGCGGCAGCCCGGCCGCCCGCGCGAGGGCCGTCTCGGGGCGGACGCCGATGCCGAGCACCACGACGTCCGCCGGGTACTCGGCGTCCCGGGTGCGCACCGCCCGCACCCGTCCGTCGTCCCCGGTGAGCACCTCGGTGACCTCGGCGTCGTCGACCATGGTGATCCCCATGCCCTCCATCGCCGTGTGCACGAGCCGCCCCATGTCGGGGTCCAGCGTCGACATGGGCTCACTGCCCCGGTTGACGACCGTCACCGCGTAGTCGCGGTTGATGAGCGCCTCGGCCATCTCCACGCCGATGTAGCCGGCGCCGACGACCACCGCGCGCCGGCCGTCCGTGCGGGCCAGGGTGTCGAGCAGGGCCTGGCCGTCGTCGAGGGTCTGCACGCCGTGCACCCCGCGCGCGTCGCCGCCCGGCATGGCGGGGCGGATCGGCCGGGCCCCGGTCGCGATCACGAGTTTGTCGTACGACGTCCACGACTCGGCGCCGGAGTCGACGTCCCGCGCGCGTACCCGCTGCCCGGCGACGTCGATCTCCGTGACCTCGGTGCGCAGCCGCAGGTCGATGTCGCGCGCCCGGTGCTCCTCGGGGGTGCGGGCGATCAGGTCGTCCCGCTCCGTGACGTCCCCGCCCACCCAGTACGGGATGCCGCAGGCCGAGTAGGAGGTGAAGTGCCCCCGTTCGAAGGCCACGATCTCCAGCTCCCCGGGGCCCTTCAGACGGCGTGCCTGCGACGCCGCGGACATGCCCGCGGCGTCGCCGCCGATCACCACCAGTCGCTCTGTCCCACGGCTCGTCGCGCTCTCGCTCATGCGAACACGCTACGGCCGGACGGCATTTCGCTTCTCGTCAGGCCCGCTCAGTGCGTGTCGTCGCCCTCCCGCGCCGGCTCGGACCGCGGGGCCGGCGCGGCCGCCACGGGGCCTGGGACGGCCACCGCGGGCGCCCCGGTGCGGGGGGAGCGGGAGCGGGCGAGCCGCAGCCACCCCAGGACGAGCACCGCGGCCACCGCGGCGAACGGCAGGACCGCCGCCAGCGCCACCACGATCCAGCGCAGCATGGTCACGAACGCGCTCCAGCCGCCCGACAGCGCGTCGGCGATCCCCGGGTCGTCGTCCGCGGCGGCCCTGTGCACCGGCCGCTCGGACAGCGACAGGGTGATCGTGGCCAGACTGGTGCGGTCCTTCAGGGACGCCTGCTCGGCGAGCAGCGACTCCAGGTTCGCCTCGCGCGTGCTCAACTCGCCCTCCAGCGTCACCACGTCGCTGAGCTTGGTGGCCCGGTCCATGAGCGCGCGGACCCGGGTGACGCTGGCGCGCTGCGACGCGATGCGGCTGTCCACGTCGACGACCTGGTCGGTGACGTCACGGGCCTTCGCGTCGCGGGCGAGGAGCTTGCCCGCGCCCTCCAGGTCGGTGAGGACCTCGTCGTACCGGTCGACGGGCACGCGCAGCACCACGCGCGTCTGCTCGTTGCCCTCCTCGTCCCGGGACGTCGACTCCCGGCCGACGTAACCGCCCGCGGACTCGGTGGTGGCGCGGGCCTCGTCGAGAGCCTTCGGCACGTCCTTGACGCGCACGGTCAGGGCGGCGGTGCGGATGATCCGGCTGGTGGGCAGCTTCGTCGGCGCGGTGGCCCCGCGGCCGCCGGCGCCGCCCGCGCTGTCGGCGGCGGCGCCCGGAGCGCCCCCCTTGGCGTCGCTCCGCGACAGCGCGGCCGTGTCGCCGCGGGAGTCGGAGCTGTCGGAGCCGCCGCAGCCGGCCAGCGCGAGCGCCGAGACCAGCAGCAGCCCGGCCAGGGCGTGGACGGGTCGGGCGTGAGTTCGTGCGCGCATGTGGGCGTACCCCCTGGGTTGTGACGACTGACGCTCCTTCGACGCCCGGGCGGGGCGGGACGTTGGCCTGTGCCGGTCCCGAAGAGGTCACGGTCCGGACTCGCGCGGGACACCGCGGCCGGGACGCCGGGGCGCGGACGGACTGTCAGCGGGGTTTGAGAGGGTGGGGGTATGCGTGAAGTGGACACTCGGACGGGCCCGGAACAGGTCGTCGTCGTCGGAGCGGGCATCGCCGGACTGGCCGCGGCCCACCGGCTGGTTCAGCGCGGGGCGCGGGTGACCGTCCTGGAGGCCTCCGACCGCGTCGGCGGCAAGCTGCTGCCCGGTGAGATCGCGGGCGCGCGCGTCGACCTCGGCGCCGAGTCGATGCTGGCGCGCCGGCCCGAGGCGGTCGCCCTGGCCCGTGAGGTGGGCCTCGCCGACCGGCTCCGGGCCCCGGCCACCACGACCGCCTCCCTCTGGACCCGCGGTGCCCTGCGCCCCATGCCCAAGGGCCATGTCATGGGCGTCCCCGGCACCGCCGGCGCCCTCACCGGCGTGCTGTCCGACGAGGGGCTGCGCCGCGTCGAGCGGGACGCCGACCTGCCCCGCACGGAGCTGGGCGAGGACGTCGCCGTCGGCGAGTACGTCGCGGCGCGCGTCGGACGCGAGGTCGTGGACCGGCTCGTGGAACCGCTGCTCGGCGGCGTCTACGCGGGCGACGCGTACCGCATCTCGATGCGCTCGGCCGTCCCCCAGCTCTTCCAGGCCGCCCGGAGTCACCTCTCGCTCACCGAAGCGGTCCGCGACATCCAGGCGAAGGCGGCCGAGGCCCCGCCGACCGGCCCCGTGTTCATGGGCATCGAGGGCGGGGTGGGCGGCCTCCCGCTCGCGGTGGCGGAGTCGGTGCGCGCGCGGGGCGGCGAGATCGTCACCCGCGCACCGGTGACGGAGCTGCGCCGCGAGGCGTCCGGCGGCTGGCGGGTCGTCGCCGGCGACCGGGTGCTGCACGCCGACGCGGTCGTGGTGTCCGTGCCCGCCCCGGCCGCCGCCCGCCTGCTGCGCGCCGAGGCCCCCGCGGCCGCCGCCGAGCTCGACGCCGTCGCGTACGCCTCGATGGCCCTGGTCACCCTCGCCTACCGCCGGGGCGACACCGCGCTGCCCGAGGGCAGCGGCTTCCTCGTGCCCCCGGTCGACGGGCGGACCATCAAGGCATCCACCTTCGCCTCACAGAAGTGGGGGTGGATCACCGAGTCCGCCCCGGACCTGGTCGTCCTGCGCACCTCCGTCGGACGGCACGGCGAGTCGGAGATCCTCCGGCGCGAGGACGCGGAGCTGGTGGACGTCTCGCGGCACGACCTGGAGCAGGCGACCGGCCTCGCCGCCACGCCCGTCGAGACCCGCGTCACCCGCTGGGACGACGGCCTGCCCCAGTACCCGGTCGGCCACCACGCGCGCGTGGCCCGCGTCCGCGAGCACCTCGGCAAGCTCCCCGGCCTCGCGGTGTGCGGCGCGGTGTACGACGGCGTCGGCATCCCGGCCTGCGTCGCGAGCGCGTACACCGCCGTGGAGCAGCTCACCCCCGACCCGGTGCGGAGCCGTCCCGCGGGCGCGGGAGAATGAGGACCATGAGTGACGACGCCCCCACCACCGAGTCCGGCAGGGTCCCGAACAAGGGCAAGCTGGCCAAGGACCTCAACGAGACCATCCGCTACACCCTCTGGTCCGTCTTCCGGCTGAGGGACGTGCTGCCCGAGGACCGCACGGGCTACGCCGACGAGGTCCAGGACCTGTTCGACCAGCTCGCCGCGAAGGACGTGACGGTCCGCGGCACCTACGACGTGTCCGGTCTGCGCGCCGACGCCGACCTCATGATCTGGTGGCACGCGGAGACCAGCGACCAGCTCCAGGAGGCGTACAACCTCTTCCGGCGGACCAGGCTGGGCCGCGCCCTGGAGCCGGTCTGGTCGAACATGGCGCTGCACCGCCCCGCCGAGTTCAACCGCTCGCACATCCCGGCGTTCCTCGCCGACGAGACGGCCCGCGACTACGTCAGCGTCTACCCCTTCGTGCGCTCCTACGACTGGTACCTGCTGCCCGACGAGGACCGCCGCCGCATGCTCGCCGACCACGGCAAGATGGCCCGCGGCTACCCGGACGTCCGGGCCAACACCGTCGCCTCGTTCTCCCTCGGCGACTACGAGTGGATCCTCGCCTTCGAGGCCGACGAGCTGTACCGCATCGTCGACCTCATGCGTCACCTGCGTGCCTCCGAGGCCCGTATGCACGTCCGCGAAGAGGTGCCGTTCTACACCGGCCGCCGCAAGTCCGTGGCCGAGCTGGTGGCCGGGCTCGCCTGATCAGCGTGCCGGGGGTGCGGCCGGTGCCGTCCGCGCGGCCTCGGTCCGCGTCGGCTCGGGCTCCCGGTGCGGGGCGCAGGCAGCGTGCCGCACCGGGAGCCGGCCGTCCAGCAGATAGGCGTCGAGGTAGCCGTTGACGCAGGCGTTCCGGCCGCCCGCGATGCCGTGCGTACCGGAGTCCCGCTCGGTCACCAGCACCGAACCGGACAGCCGCCGGTGCATCTCCAGGGCGCCGTCGTAGGGGGTCGCCGCGTCCCGCTCGGCGGCCAGGATCAGCGTCGCCGGCAGCTCACCCGGCCCGGTGCGCACGTCGAGCGGCTGCCGGCGCGGCGCCCGCCAGTAGGCACACGGCAGGTTCGCCCACACGTTGTCCCAGGTCTCGAAGGGCGCCACCCGCGCGAGCCGGGTGTTGTCCCGGTCCCAGACGTGCCAGTTCGTCGGCCAGGCGGCGTCGTTGCACTCGACCGCCGTGTAGACCGCGTTGCTGTTCTCGGCCTCCTTCGCCGCCTCCGGATGCGGACCGGCCTGCTCGATCAGGGGCTTCGGGTCGCCCTTCAGATACGCCGACAGCGCCTGCGCGCGGTGCGGCCAGTAGTCGTCGTAGTACCCGGCCGTCAGGAACGCGCCCTGCAGCTGGCCCGGTCCGACCGTGCCGCCCGCGGGCTTCGCGGCGAGCCGGTCGCGGGCCTTCTCGTAGCTGCGCAGCACCTGCTCCGCCGTGGTGCCGAGCCCGTACACGTCGTCGTGCCGGGCGACCCACGCCCGGAAGTCCGCCCAGCGCTCCTCGAACGCGGCGGACTGGTCGAGGTTGTTGCGGTACCAGACCTGCCCGGGGTCGGGGTTCACCGCCGAGTCGAACACCATCCGCCGTACGTGCGAGGGGAACAGCGTCGCGTACAGGGCCCCGAAGTAGGTGCCGTAGGAGGCGCCCATGAAGGTCAGCTTCGGCTCGCCGAGCGCGGCCCGCAGGACGTCCAGGTCACGGGCGTTGTTGAGGGAGGTGTAGTGCCGCAGCGCGGCGCCCGTCCGCTCGGCGCATCCCCGGGCGTACGCCCGGGCCCGGGTGACGCGTTCGCGCTTGTACGACTCCGAGGGATACGTGGGTGCCTCGGCGGGCCCCTTGAAGAACTGCTTCGGGTCCTCACAGGACAGGGGAGCGGAACGTTCGACGCCGCGGGGGGCGTACCCGACGAGGTCGTACGCCGCCGCGACGCGCTTCCACTCGGGGATCATGCCGACCAGCGGGAAGTACATGCCGGAGCCGCCGGGACCGCCGGGGTTGAAGACCAGGGCGCCCTGCCCCGGCACCCGGTGCCTGCTGTTGCGCGGGTCCCTGTGCGTGGCCGGCGCCCGGCTGACGGTCAGCCGGATCTGTGTGCCGTCGGGGCGCGCGTAGTCGAGCGGGACGGACACCGTGCCGCACTTCATTTCGCCCGGCAGGTCCTCGGCGTCGGGGCAGGCGCCGAAGGTGATCCCGGCCGCCCGGGCCCGCGCGGCGGCGAGCGCGGTGCCGCGCAGTTCGAGCGAGGCCCGGGAGAAGTCCGCGGGGGCGGGCGGTCCCGGTGCGCCCGGGGTGCCGCCGGCCGGGGCGGCGGCGAGGGCGGTCAGCAGCAAGGACCCTGCGGCCGTGTAGAGGGCGGGAGCTCTCATCGGGTGTCCCTTCGGTGCGCGGCGGCGACAGAAGGGATGGTTCGTTCGCGCCCGGGGGAAGGCAAGCACCGTCCGCCGGTGTCGCCGCCAGTGCCCCCCGTACGCCCCCGGTGTGTCAGTCGCGCCGGGACGGCTCGCGGTGCGCGAAGGCCGCGCGCAGCTCGGGCTCGCCGACCGCGCGGATGCCCCGCACGGCGACGCGGGTGAGGTAGGTGTGGTCGTCGCCGTCCGCGGGGTGCCGGCTCAGTCCGCCGAGCAGGCGCTGCCCGGCCGGGGACGCCCAGCGCGAGTACGGGTGGACCTCGACCCGCGCGATCGCCAGACAGCTCAGGGTGAGCGTGAGGGGCAGCGCGAACCACAGGGCGACCAGGCCGGAGGGCAGGTCCGACCGGTCCGGCGCCAACAGCGCGGTGACGCCCAGCGCGACGACGGCCACCGCGGCGAACCGCACCTGCCGCATTCCGGCCGTCACGCTCGTCCGGGCGCCGTCGGGCACCGCGAGCCCCGCGCTGACCAGGCGGTCGCCGATGCCGCGCACCGGGTCCCCGGCGGCCGCGGCGGCCCGTACCGGGGCTATGCGGGACTGGCCCTCCGGTCCGATGGCCCTTATCACCGAGCGCTCCAGGTCGTCACGGCCGCGGGGATCGACGACGGTCGCCCAGCCGGTGTGGGCCAGCAGCAGCCGCCGCTGCCGTGCCATGGAGACGAGCGTGAGGTCGGCGACCCGGCGGGGGCCGCCGGAGAGGAACGCGGCCTCGTAGAGCGTCAGATCGTGCTGCCGGACGTCCGCCGGGGCGTCCGCGCCGCCGTCACCGGCCGCCGTGCGGACGGCGGCCAGGCACAGCCGGGTGCAGGCGGTGCCGGCGGCGGCCCAGGCGAGCAGGAGAAGAAGGACCCAGAGCATGTGGATTTTCTATGCGACCGGGTCCGGAAAAAGCCATGCCCTGTTCACGATCCGGACCGAGCGTTGTCGGTACGTGACGTTCCGCTCCGCCGCCCGGTCAGGGGTTGCCGTACGGCGACGGGGGCGGGCTGGAGGCGGCCGGCGGCAGGGTGTAGCTCGGTGCCGGTGCCGGCGCCGATGCCGGGGCCACCGGCAGGGCCGTGGCCGCGACGGCGGGTCCGGGCACGGGGGAGGCGCCGGCCGGCGGGGTGGAGACGGGGGCCGCCAGGTCCCGGGCCAGGGCGTCGAAGTCGACGTATCCGGTGGCCTCCAGGATCTTGATGTGGTCCAGCACCGTGGTGTTCGCGTCGTCGGCGAGGGCACGCACCAGGACGTTGCCGGTGCCGGCCCGCACCTGGGCGACGACGGCGAACACCCTGCCGTGTGCCAGCCGCAGGATGTTCGCGAACTGGCGGTCGAAGTCCACGCCCCGGGCCGCGTTCAGGGTGGCGAGCCACTGCTTCTGCTGGTCGTTCGGCTCGTTCGGCAGGGGGAGCACGAGCTTCGTCGCGACGTCGCGCACGCGCTCGTCCAGGAAGGTGTGGCCCTCCACGAGGTGCCGGCCCGCCCTGCGGACGGCCTCGGTGGTGCCCTTCTCCTCGGCCAGCCGGCCGGCGGGCAGTTCCCACAGGCCCGCCAGCCGGACCTTCGTGACGAAGTCGCGGTCCAGCGCGGACAGCGGCCCGTACTGCGTGGCCACGGTCTGGGCGTCGCTCAGGACGCGCACGTCGGTGCCCGAGCGGTCGCTGTAGGACCAGATCGGGAAGATCAGCGCGGCGAGGGTCGCCGTCAGGCCCACGACGATGAGCCCGGTGCCGCTGAACATGCCTCTGCCGTGAACGGGTGGTCGCGGTCGCAAGGTGCCTCCTGTCGCGACACCGCACGCCGGTGCGCTCGGGGTGCGGGATTGGCATATTACTGCGGAGTCGCGGTCAACTGCCGTACAGGGGCGAAAGGTTGATCAGCGGACATTGGTGACGAATGCAAGGGCGCGAAGGAGGGGCGTACGGGGCCAAAAGTGGAGGAAGTGTGCCGAGATCATGGTTCCGGCGCGCGGAGGCGGCCCCGGTGTTAACCCCGGCACACTCCGGTGGCCGGCAGGTGGACGGGGGGCCGCCCCGGGGTCACCGGCGCAGCAGGACCCGTCGGGTCGCGCGGGCCAGCCGCACCGCCGGCCGGTGCGAGCGCGGCGCCGGACCCGACCGCTCCAGCCACCACGCGCGCAACTCCCGGCGGGTCCGAGCGTCCTCGGGGCGCCCGGCGAGCAGCAGCCGCCCCACGAAGTCCAGCGCGTCGCGGCGGTAGCCGCCGGTCATCGGGGAGCCGTGGGCGTAGGCCAGGAAGGCGGGCCGGTAGGCGGGTCCGAGGATGTCCGGCAGTTCGGGCGCGACCTTGGCCACGACGTCCGCCCGCTTCGCGGCCAGCGCCCGCGCCTGCACGCCCAGCCGCACCCCGTCGAACCCCTCGGGCACGGGCGTCCCGGCGACCAGCGCGGACAGCAGCGCGGCCTGCGCGAGAGCGAGGCGCTGACGGGCGGGGGTGGGCTCCGGGTCGGTGCCGGCGGCGGCGGTCGGGGCAGGGGGGTGGGGGGTGCCGCCCCTCGTGCGGCGGTCCGCGCCGGCCGGGTCCGCGCCGGCCGGGCCGGCGCCCGTGCGGTCTGTGCGTGTCGGGCTGGCGCCCGCAAGGTCCGTGCGCGTCGATCCGGCCAGCGCGCGGTCGGTGCGCGTCGATCCGGCCCCCGCAAGGTCCGTCCGCGCTCTGCCGGCCCCCGCGCGGTCCGTCTCCGCCGGGTCCGGGTCGGTCCCCGCCCGGTCCGCTTCCCTGCGGCCCGCCGTCACCGCGGACCCGATCGCCGTCAGCTCCCGCTCCAGCTCGGCCGGTTCCGGGAAGTTGTCGTCGCGCTCCAGGAGCACCCCGGGCGGGCGGACGCGGGAGGCGAGGTCGGTCAGGATGTCGAGGACCTCCCGCGGAACCGGGTGGGCGTGGCTGTCGTGCCAGACGCCGTCGCGGACGAAACCGCCCGCGACATGGACGTAGGCGACGGCTTCGAGGGGCAGCTCCGCGAGGGCCTTGGCCGGGTCCTCGCCGCGGTTGACGTGGTTGGTGTGCAGGTTGGCCACGTCGATGAGGAGCCGTACGCCGGTGCGGTCGGCCAGCTCGTACAGGAACTGTCCCTCGGTCATCTCCTCGCCGGGCCAGGCGATGAGGGCCGCGATGTTCTCGACCGCGAGCGGCACCGGCAGGGCGTCCTGCGCGACACGGACGTTCGCGCACAGGACGTCCAGGGCGTCCCGGGTGCGCGGGACGGGCAGCAGGTGACCCGCCTCCAGCCGCGGGGAGGCGGTGAGGGCGCCGCCCGCGCGGACGAACGCGATGTGCTCGGTGACCAGGGGCGAGCCCAGCGCCCCGGCGCGTTCGGCGAGGGCCGTCAGACGGTCCGGGTCGGGCCGCTCGGCGCCACCGAGGCCCAGGGAGACGCCGTGCGGCACCACGGTGACCCCGCGCTCGCGCAGCCGCAGCAGTGACTCGGGGAGGTGTCCGGGGCAGAGGTTCTCGGCCACGGCCTCGACCCAGTCGATGCCCGGCATCCGCTCCACGGCGTCCGCGATCTCCGGCCGCCATCCGATGCCCGTCCCCAGTCGTTCCATGCCCGTCCCCCTTCGGTGTCCTCGGCGGCCTCCGCGTGTCCGGCCCTCGGCGTTCCCGGTGACTGCCCGGCCGCGCGCCGTGGCGTGACCGGGGTATGGCCCCGCCGGCCGGGCCCCAACCTCTCGCCCCGCACGTTCAGAGCAACATTTGAGGTTCGGGTCCGCTGCGAAGGAGCCTCCCGGAGTACCGACCGGTCGTCGGCGCGGCGTACCCGGCCGGTGCCAGGAGGTACGAAGGGAGCGTCCGGGATGTCCAAGCGACGGGAAGATTCCTAAACGGCGAGTAAAGTCGCGGGCGTTGGCGGGGCCGGACGGGCAGAGCCGCCCGGACCCGGTCTAACGCAGGGCCGGGTGGTCCGCGACGACCGTGCAGGAGCCGGGGGCGATCTCCGTGAAGCCCGCGTCGCGCACCAACGGCAGCCCCGCGGACGTCAGTTCGGGCCAGCGGGCGGGGTCGGCGGTGCGCACGGCGAGCGGGAAACCGGCGTCGCGCCAGGCGGTCCGCTCCTCGTCCGACAGTTCCCACCAGGCCAGTTGGGCGCCGTGGCCGGCCTGTGCCATCGCCTTGCCCGCGGACATGCCGAGTCCGGGGTTCAGCCACAGCACCGGCGAGGACCCGTCCGGGCCGGCCGGTGGTTCCGGGTCGTCGAGCTCGGTGCCGGAGACCTGGAGCCGGGCCAGGTCCTTCGGCCAGCCGTCCAGCGGCACGGGCGGGAAGACCCGTACCTCCGCCGCCTTGCCCGTCACGGTGATCCCGGGCAGCGCCTCGGCCCGCCGCCACTCGGCACCCCGGGCCCGCCGTACGACCTTGCGGATCCGCGCGTCCTGCCAGTCCCGCATGATCCGCGCCCACTCGCCGTCACCGGCCGACCGCTCGTCGCTCAGGACGGCCAGCACGGCGCGGGCGGCGGTCTCCAACGCGTCGGTGCGGGCGGGCGGCGCGTCGCGTTCGATCCGTACGACCAGGGGCAGGACGAACTGCGGCGCCTCGTCGCGGGCGCCGGACTCCGGCTGGAAGGGGCTCTCACTCACAGACGCAGGCTACTTGACCCGCGCGGGGCCCCGGAGGGCCGGTGGATCACCCCGGACAGGCCGTGCGCTGGGCCTCCTGCCACGCGCACACCGGGCACAGGGTGATCCCCCGGTGGGACTCCGGGTACTCCGTCGGCTTCCGGCACAGCACGCACTCCGCGTACGGCGGCCCGTCCGCCGTGGGCTCCTCGCTCGTGCCGGCCGCGCGGTACGTGTCCTCGCCGTCGTCGCTCATTCGTCCAGGGTAGGCCGGTCAGCGGCGTCCGCCCGCGGCCCCGATCAGCTGGGACACCCGGACGAACCGGAAGCCCCGCGCGCGCAGTGCGGGCACTATGGTCCGCACGGCCCGCTCGGTCGCCGGGGCGGCGCTGCGGGTGCAGTGCATGACGACCACGGAGCCCGGCCGTACGCCCTCCAGCACCTGCCGGGCCACGGCACCCGCGTCCGTCGCGAACGCGTCCCCGCTCACCACGTCCCACTGCACCGCGGTCACGCCGGTCGGGGTCAGCGCCTTCAGGGCCCGCCGGTCGTAGCACCCGCCGGGGAAGCGGAAGTAGGGCATGGCGTCCGGCACCCCGGCCCTGCGGAAGGCGGTGTACGCGCGCTCCACTTCCTCGCGCATCCGGTCCCCGGCCACCGTCGGCAGGCCGTAGCAGTCGCCGGTGAAGGCGTGGTGGCTGTAGGAGTGGTTGGCGACCTCGAAGAGCGGGTCCCGGCCGATGGACCGCGCCTGGATCGGGTACTGCTCGGCCCAGCGTCCCGTCATGAACACCGTGGCCGGCACTTTCAGGGCCCGCAGGGTCGCGACGAGCTGCGGGTTGTCGAAGCGTTCCCCCTTCGCGGCCCGGGGGCCCTCGTCGGCGGTCATGTCGGCGTCGAAGGTCAGGGCGACCGTCCTGTCCGGCGTCCGGGGGCCGTTCGTGAAGACGGGGGTGAGCCCCGCCGGCCCGGGGGCCAGGGTCGGGGGACGGGAGGCGGCGGCGGAGGGGGCGGGACGGGCGGGGTGCGGGGCGCGGGCGGCGCCACAGGCGGTGAGGGCGGCGCTCAGGGCGCAGACGGCGGCGACACGTCGTACGAGAAGGATCACCTGAAAAACGTAGGGTGATTTGTCCTATATGAAGGTGAACGCGGCGGGAGCCCGCGCCGGAGTCACCCGCTCAGATGTCCCGTCGCTCCAGTGGCCGGGTCGCCGGTCCCTGCACCACCTTGCCGTCCGTGTCGAAGCGGGAGCCGTGACAGGGGCACTCCCACGCCCGTTCGGCGGCGTTGAACGCCACCAGGCAGCCGAGGTGGGTGCAGCGGGCGGACAGGGCGTGCAGTTCGCCGTCGTCGTCCCGGTACACCGCCAGCCGGTCGGCCCCCGCGCGGACGACGGCGCCGCCGCCCGGCTCGATCGCCTCCACCGGCTCCGCGGGCCGCAGCCGGTCGCCGACGAAGTGGCGGGCCACCTTCGCCTGGTTCAACAGGAACGACGGTGCCTCGCGCACCGCCGACCGCAGCCGGCGCGGGTCGTACAGCTCGCTCCACGCGCACTGCTCGCCGGTGATCAGGGCGGTGAGCAGCCGGCCCGCCATGATGCCGCCGCTCATGCCCCAGCCGCCGAACCCGGTGGCGACCCAGGCGTGACGGGCGCCCGGATGCAGCGGGCCGACCAGCGGCACGGTGTCGGTGGGGTCGTTGTCCTGGGTGGCCCAGGCGTACGTGAGGTCGACGCCCGGGAAGTGCTCGGCGGCCCAGGCGCGGAGGCGGTCGAAGCGGGCCGGGGTGTCGCCCGTGCCGGGAGTGAAGTGCTCCCCGGTGACGAGGAGGAGCCGCTGCCCGCCGGTGCCGTACGGCGCGGTGCGCACCGAGCGGGTGTCCTCCTCCGGCGTGATGTACATGCCGTCGGGGTCCTGGTCGGCGGCGACCGTCCCGGCCACCACCAGCTCCCGGCGCGGGGACAGGCGGGTGAACAGCAGGGCGCGGTCGAAGAGGGGGTAGTGCGTGGCGACCACGACGTCCCGGGCGGTCACCGTCGCGCCCGTCGCGGTGGACAGACGGCACGGCTCGCCCTCCTCCAGGCCCAGCACCGTGGTGTTCTCGAACACGCGCCCGCCGTGCGCGAGGAGGTCGCCGGTGAGGGCCAGCAGGTACTTGCGGGGGTGGAACTGGGCCTGCCCGGTGACCTCGACCGCGCCCGCCACGGGGAACGGCAATCCGGTGTCCGTGGTGAAGGCGGCCGCCAGTCCCGCCGCCCGGGCCGCCCTGGCCTCGGCCTTGACCTCGTCCAGCCGGGACGCGTCGCGGACGTAGGTGTAGGCGCTCCGGCGCTCCCAGTCGCAGTCGATGCCGAGTTCGTCCACGAGCGTGGCCGCGTGCTCGACGGCCTCGTTCTGCGAGCGGGCGTACAGCCGCGCGCCCTCCGGGCCGCGGGTGCGGCGCAGCCGGTCGTAGACGAGCGTGTGCAGCGCGGTGAGCTTGGCGGTGGTGTGGCCGGTGACGCCTGCCGCGACCCGTCCGGCCTCCAGCACCGCGACGCTCCGCCCGGCGCGCGCCAGCTCCCGGGCCGTGCTCAGGCCCGCGATTCCGGCGCCGATCACGGCCACGTCGACGCTCAGGTCCTCGTCGAGTGCGGGGTGGGGCTCGCCGCCGGGTGCGGTCTCCAGCCAGTACGAGCCGTTGACGTGCGCGTTCTCGGTCATGGCCGCCGGGTACCCCGCCCCGGCGGGTTCAGTGTCCCCGCCGCCCCGCCGCCCCGCCGCCCCGCCGCCCCGCCGCCCCGCCGCCCCGCCGCCCCGCCGCCCCGCCGCCCCGCCCACACCCACGCCGGGCGGGGCGGCCCGGGAACCGCACCCGTGGCACGTCACCGCTCGTGCGGGTGCTCCTGAGCCCGTTCCAGGAAGCGCAACAGTTCCACCGGGAAGGGCAGCACCAGGGTGGAGTTCTTCTCGGCGGCGACCGCGACGACCGTCTGGAGCAGCCGCAGTTGCAGTGCGGCGGGCTGTTCGGACATCTGCGCGGCGGCCTCGGCGAGTTTCTTGGAGGCCTGGAGTTCGGCGTCCGCGTTGATGATGCGGGCCCGCCGCTCCCGGTCCGCCTCCGCCTGCCGGGCCATGGACCGCTTCATCGACTCGGGCAGCGACACGTCCTTGATCTCCACCCGGTCGATCTGCACCCCCCAGCCGATCGCCGGGCTGTCGATCATCAGCTCCAGGCCCTGGTTGAGTTTCTCCCGGTTGGACAGCAGGTCGTCCAGGTCGCTCTTGCCGATGATGGAGCGCAGCGAGGTCTGCGCCATCTGCGAGACCGCGAACCGGTAGTCCTCGACCTGGACGATCGCGTTCGTCGGATCGACGACCTTGAAGTAGACGACCGCGTCCACCCGCACGGTGACGTTGTCACGGGTGATGCCCTCCTGGGCGGGGATCGGCAGCGTGACGATCTGCATGTTCACCTTGCGCAGCCGCTCGACCCACGGGACCACCGTGGTCAGGCCCGGCGAGCGCGCCTCACCGACGACCCGCCCGAGCCGGAACACCACCCCGCGCTCGTACTGCTTCACGACCCGCGCCGCCGCCGCGGCGTACACCACGCCGGCGGAACCCACCGCCACGGCCGCCACCACCAGCTCCTGGAGCATGTCGCCCCCCTCTGCGAGAGGACCGTTAGGCCTTGAGTGTCTCTTTTGCAACGATATGCCCGGTGGCCGGTCCCGGGCCACGCACGGCTCGGAACCGGCCACCCGGGGCCGCGGTCGCTATCCGGCGGTGACCCGCACCGCCTCCGGCCCGACCGCCGAGGGGACGCCTCCCGCTTCGAGCGAGGCCGACACGTGTGGGAGCCGCTCGGACCAGCTCTCCAGCGCCGTACGGCAGGCGTGGTCGAGGTGGTGCAGACCCGACAGGTCCAGCTCGACGGGACGGTCCTGGGGCAGCGCCTCCAGAGCGTCGAGGATCTTCGGCAGCCGCAGGAAGGTCGCGTTGCCCGACAGGTACGCCTGGACGGGGCCCGCGCCCTTGTCCACGACCTCCAGCCGGATGTGCGAGGCCTCCCAGGCGGTCTTGGCGACCGCCAGCGCGAGACCGATGAGCACGCCCTCGAACATGCTGACCGCCACGATCGACACGGCAGTGGCGACCAGTATCAGCGCCTCCCCGCGGTGCTCGCGCCACAACGACACGATCTGTCCTACGGGGATGAGCTTGGCGCCGGAGTACACCAGGATCCCCGCCAGGGCCGGGACCGGGATGTACCCGAGCGCCTCCGGCAGCAGGGCCGCGAACAGCAGCAGCCACACGCCGTGCAGCACCCGGGACGCCTTCGTGCGGGCGCCCGCCTGGACGTTGGCCGCGCTGCGCACGATCACCGCCGTCATCGGCAGCGCGCCCAGCAGACCGCAGAGCGCGTTGCCCGTGCCCTGCGCGAGCAGTTCACGGTCGTAGCGGGTGCGCGGGCCGTCGTGCAGCCGGTCCACCGCGGCCGCGCTGAACAGCGACTCGGCCGACGCGATCAGGGTGAACGCGACGATCGTGCCGAGCAGACCGATCTCCGCGAGCCCGCCGAACGCGTCCAGGGACGGCGGCTGCACCGATTCCAGCAGCCCCCGCACCTCCACGGTGGCCACCGGCAGGGAGAACGCCAGGCTCACGAGCGTCGCGAGGGCGACCGCCGCGAGCGGTCCGGGGAGGGCGCGCAGCCTCCTCGGCGCGCGCTTCCACAGCACCAGCACGGCGATGGTGCCCGCGCCGAGCCCGAGGGACGCCAGGGCGCCGGGGTCCCCGGCCGCCTCGGCGAGCGCTCCGGGCAGCCCGGCTATCTTCGCCGGGCCGGAGGCGGGCGCCTTGGCGTCCGCCATCGAGTAGAGCTGCCCGGCGATGAGCACGAGCCCGATGCCGGCCAGCATGCCCTCGACGACGGAGACCGAGATGGCCCGGAACCAGCGGCCCAGCTTCAGGGCGCCCATCAGGATCTGCAGGGCGCCCGTCGCCAGCACGATCACCCCGAGCGCGGGCAGGCCGTACTCCCGCACGGCCTCGAAGACCAGCACGGTCAGCCCGGCCGCCGGCCCCGACACCTGGAGGCTGCTGCCCCGCATGAGCCCGGTCACGATGCCGCCCACGATGCCGGTGACCAGGCCGAGTTCGGCCGGCACCCCGGAGGCGACGGCCACGCCGACGCACAGCGGCAGCGCGACCAGGAAGACGACGAGTGAGGCGGCGAAGTCCTGCCGCAGGTGCGGGAAGCGGGTGCGTATGTCCATGGCGGCCCTCACAGCGCGCGGAAGGTGTCGGAGGACACGTCGTGTGTCAGCACGGACCCCGTGTGCACCTCGTAGTACCAGCCGTGCAGGGTCAGTCGGCCGTCCGTCAGCCTCCGGTCGACGAACGGGTAGGAACGCAGCCGCAGCAACTGCGCCAGGACGTGGCTCTGCACGCCCTCGGCGACGGCCGGGTCCTCCGCCGCGCCCGCCGGTCGCTGGCCGGCGTGGGTGAGCCAGTCCCGCACCGCGGGTACGGCGCTCAGGTCGTCGCCGCGGACGAGGGCGCCGACCGCGCCGCAGTGCGAGTGCCCGCAGACGACGATGTCGCGGACGCCCAGCACCTCCACGGCGTACTCGATGGTGGCCGCCTCGCCGGTGGGGTGCGCGGAGGCGTACGGCGGGACGATGTTGCCCGCGGTGCGCAGCTCGAAGAGCTCGCCGGGGCGGGCGCCCGTGATCAGGGCCGGGACGACCCGGGAGTCGGAGCAGGTGATGAACAGGGCCTGGGGGGACTGGCCTTCGGCCAGCCTGGCGAACTCCTCAGGGCGCTGTCCGAAGGTGCGGGCGTTGTCGATGAGGGGCTGCATGGGGAACTCCTCCTGGCGCGCCGCAGGGCGCGTCGGGCTTGCACGACGAAGTGGGGGGAACTGCGGGGGTGTCGGCGGTGCTCGCTGTCAGCAGCGGAAGACCTGGAGGACGGCCGGGGAGCGGTCCGGCACGGATCTCGCGGTGCGGTGCGCGGCGGACCTGAGGGGTTCACGCGGGGCGGCCGGGTCCCGTGCGGGGAACGCGCGCTCGGGCACCTCGGGTGCGAGGTCGGCGGCGCGGTGCCGGTCGCGGGTGCGCAGCGGGCCGGCCGGGCCGCCGGTGTGGTCGCAGTGGCGGTGCGTGACCGTCTCGGTGCCTGGCGCCGGGTCCGGGAGCGTGGTTCCGGGCTGGGCCTTGGCCTTGGCCTGACTTGTCGTGTGCGCGGATGCGAAGGACGGGGTGGGAGCGAAGAGCGGAAGCGCGAGCAGGACGGCGGAGAGGACCGCGAGCACGGTCCGGACCGTCGCACCTCGGAACATGCGCCCCCTTCCCGGCCGTTCACGCCTCATGTCCAGACCAACAGCTGGTCAATGACTGGTCAAGAGACACGGTAACCCCGCGAGGTTGTTTGCAGGGTTAACGCAACGTTTCCGATGGAAGAGCGCCCGAAACCGCCCGCCGGGTGGCGCGAACCCGACCTCGCCCAGGTCGTTCCGGCCGTCGTGGTGGCGCTCAGCCGCCCTCGACAAGTCCCCTGGCGTCGCGGGCCAGCGCGGTCAGCCGGGAGATCGCCCGGAAGTACTTCTTGCGGTAACCGCCGTTCAGCATCTCCTCGCTGAACAGCCGGTCGAAGGGCTGTCCCGAGGCCAGCACGGGGACCTCGCGGTCGTAGAGCCGGTCCGCGAGGACGACGAGCCGCAGGGCCGTCGACTGGTCCGGCACCGGCTGGACGTCGGTCAGGCAGACGGCCGTCAGACCGTCGGTCAGGGCGCCGTAACGGCTGGGGTGGACCTTGGCGAGGTGCTCGATCAGCCGCGGGAAGTCGTCGAGCGAGGCGCCCGCGGTGGTGTGCGCCGCCTTCGTCACCTCGGCGTCGGAGTACGGCGCCGGTGCCTCGGGCAGGCCGCGGTGGCGGTAGTCCTCACCGTCGATGCGCAGCGCGCGGAAGTGCGCGGACAGGCCCTGGATCTCGCGCAGGAAGTCGGCGGACGCGAACCGGCCCTCTCCGAGCTTGCCCGGCAGCGTGTTGGAGGTGGCCGCGAGCGCCACACCGGCCTCGACGAGCCGGCCCAGCAGGGTCGACACCAGGACGGTGTCGCCGGGGTCGTCCAGCTCGAACTCGTCGATGCACAGCAGGCGGTGGCCGGACAGGGTGCGGACCGTCTGCTGGAAACCGAGGGCGCCGACGAGGTTGGTGAGCTCCACGAAGGTGCCGAACGCCTTCAGCGCGGGCTCGGCCGGGGTCGCGTGCCAGAGGGAGGCCAGCAGATGGGTCTTGCCGACACCGTAGCCGCCGTCGAGGTAGACGCCCCGGGGGCCGGCCGGCGTCTTCGGGGCCCTGTTCCTGCCGAGGCCGAACAGCCCGCGCCGTACCGAGCCGGCGCCGCTCGCGTGCGCCCCGCCGAGCCCGGCGGCGAAGCCCTCCAGCACGCGGACCGCCTCGGTCTGGCTCGGCTGGTTCGGGTCGGGGACGTAGGTGTCGAAACGCACCGAGTCGAAGCGCGGCGGCGGCACCATCTCGGCGACCAGCCGCTCCGCGGGGACGTGCGGCGCGCGGGCGCACAGGGACAGCGGGGCCGCGTCAGCTATGGGGCTGGTCCCGGAGGCGGCGGGGGACGACGAGGACGACACGGTTCACCATGCTAAGGGTCGTGCCAGACTGCACGACATGCGACGCCTGTTCCCTGTGACCGACGAAACAGCAGCCCAGGTCTCCGGAGGGGGCCCGGACGGAGGCCCCGGGAACCTGGAGAAGGGCGGGGCCGGGGCGGCGGGGCGCGAGTGGAGCCTGGCCGAACTCGCCGCCGCGTACGCGTATCCCGAGCCCTCCGAGGACGGACCGGGAGCCTGGCTGCGGGCCAACATGGTCGCCACGCTCGACGGCGCCGCCCAGCACGACGGCCGCTCGCAGCCCATCTCCACGCCCACCGACATGCGGATCTTCGGCACCCTGCGGGCGCTCGCGGACGTCGTGGTCGTCGGCGCGGAGACGGTACGGCGGGAGGGGTACCGCCCGGCCCGCGCGCGGGCCGAGTTCGCGGCGTCGCGGGAGGCGGCCGGACAGGGGCCCGCCCCGGCGATCGCGGTGGTCAGCGCGCGTCTCGACCTGGACTTCTCGCTTCCGCTGTTCACCTCGCCGCTCGTGCCCACCCTGGTCCTCACGGGCGCCGCGGCACCCCCCGACCGGATCGCCGCCGCGGAGAGGGCCGGCGCCGGGGTGGTGATCGCCGGGGACGGTACCGGTGTGGACCCGGTCCGTGCCGTACGGGCCCTCGCCGGGCTCGGGCACACCCGGCTGCTGACCGAGGGCGGCCCGCGGCTGCTCGGGCAGTGGGTGGCCGCGGGGGTCCTCGACGAACTGTGTCTGACCCTCGCCCCGATGCTCACCGCGGGTGACGCGCAGCGGATCGCGGGCGGGCCCCCGGTCGCGGTCCCGCGGCGGTTCGTCCTGGCGTCCCTGCTGGAGGAGGAGGGTTTCCTGTTCAGCAGGTACCGGCGGCCGTGACGCCGGACAGCGGTTCGAAGGGCGGCAATGATCCCGAAGTGGGTGAAATGTGCCGTTCCGCTTCCTCTCCGGCAGGCACACTGAATCACGCAGACCCGTGGGATCACGGGGAAGGATGGTTTCCGCAGGGCCTGACGCGGTACGGCCCACGCGAGGACAAGAGGGCAACGGCCCTCGCAGAAGAAGGGGCGCTGGTGTTCACAAGCGTTTTGATGATCGAGAAGGCCCTGACGTCCGCCGACGTGGAGTTCGTCACCACCTTGCACGGCGACGAGCCGGTCGCCTTCCAGGTGCTGCTCCAGCCGCGCGGCGACCAGGCCGACCGCCTGCTGCGCGCCATCGACGACGTCGCGCTGGGCGAGATCGACGAGGCCGCCCGGGAGGGCGAGACACCGGAGGGGGAGGAGGCGAAGGCGCCGGCGCAGCGGGCGCTGGACGTGTCGCTGATGGCTCTGCACGCCTCCGGCAGCGAGGCGCAGGGGCGGCTGATCGAGGATCATCCGCTCGACGCGCTGAAGTCCCTCGTGGAGGAGGCGGGGGCGGACGAGGTGATCGTCCTGACGGATCCCCACTATGTGGAGGAGTTCTTCCACCGTGACTGGGCTTCGCGGGCGCGGCACAAGGTGGGGGTGCCGGTGCTGAAGCTTTTCTCGCACAGCAAGGAGTAGGGGGCGGGGGCGGGGGCCGGGGTGTGATGCGGGCGCGCGGGCTGCGGGTTGTGGGTGGCTGGTCGCGCAGTTCCCCGCGCCCCTGCGGTGGGCTGCGTCCGTCGGGTGGGTGCTGGTCGTGGGTGGCTCGGCGCGCGGTTCGGTGGCGTGCCGGTCGTGGGTGGTGGGGCGCGCGGTCGCCCGTGCCCCTGAGGGGCCGGAGGTGTGGGGTGGGGGTAGGCCCTAGGCTGGGGGGGCGTTCTGGTGACAGGGCGCTGCTCATCGTCGTACCGGATCTTGGGGAGACAACGCATGGCACCCGGCCTTCCTGCCGCCATGGACCGACCGCACTTCATCGGCATCGGCGGGGCCGGGATGTCGGGCATCGCCAAGATCCTCGCGCAGCGCGGGGCCCAGGTCGCGGGCAGTGACGCGAAGGACTCCGAGACCGCCGCCGCCCTGCGCGCGCTGGGTGCGACGGTGCACGTCGGGCATGCCGCGGAGCACCTCGCCGGCGACGCCAGCTGCGTGGTCGTCTCGTCGGCGATCCGCAAGGACAACCCGGAGCTGGCCCGGGCCGCCGAGCTGGGCATCCCGGTCGTCCACCGCTCGGACGCGCTCGCCGCCCTGATGGACGGTCTGCGCCCGATCGCGGTCGCCGGCACCCACGGCAAGACCACCACCACGTCGATGCTGGCGGTGTCGCTCGGCGAACTGGGCCTCAAGCCGTCGTACGCGATCGGCGGCGACCTCGACGCGCCCGGCTCCAACGCCCTGCACGGCGAGGGTGAGATCTTCGTGGCCGAGGCGGACGAATCGGACCGCAGCTTCCACAAGTACACGCCCGAGGTGGCGATCGTGCTCAACGTGGAGCTCGACCACCACGCCAACTACGCCTCGATGGACGAGATCTACGAGTCCTTCGAGACCTTCGTGGACCGCGTCACCGAGGGCGGCACGCTGGTGATCGCCGCCGACCAGCAGGGCGCGCGCGAACTGACCCGCCGCGTCACGGCGCGCGACGTGCGGGTGGTGACCTACGGCGAGTCCGAGGACGCCGACGTCCGCATCCTGTCGGTGGTGCCGCAGGGACTCAAGAGCCAGGTCACCGTCGTCCTCGACGGCACCGAGCTCACCTTCACGGTCTCCGTCCCCGGCCGCCACTACGCGCACAACGCGGTGGCCGCGCTGGCGGCCGGTGTGGCGCTGGGCGTCCCCGCCGCGGAGCTGGCCCCCGCGCTGGCCGCGTACACCGGTGTGAAGCGCCGCCTCCAGCTGAAGGGCGAGGCGGCCGGCGTCCAGGTGATCGACTCCTACGCCCACCACCCCACGGAGATGACCGCGGACCTGGAGGCGATGCGCGCGGCGGCGGGCGACGCCAGGATCCTCGTCGTCTTCCAGCCGCACCTGTTCTCCCGGACGCAGGAGCTCGGCAAGGAGATGGGCGAGGCCCTGGCGCTCGCCGACGCCTCGGTGGTCCTCGACATCTACCCGGCCCGCGAGGACCCGCTGCCCGGCGTCACCAGCGCCCTGATCGTCGACGCGGCGCGGGCCGCCGGCGCGGACGTGACACCGGTCCACGACAAGGCGGCGGTGCCGGCGGTCGTCGCGGGAATGGCGAAGGCCGGTGATCTCGTTCTCACCATGGGAGCGGGCGATGTCACCGACCTCGGCCCGCGGATTCTCGACCAGCTGTCTGAGTGAGGGGCTGAGGTTCATGTCGTACGACGTCGAAAAGCCGGACGAGCAGTGGCGTGAGGAGCTGACGCCGGCGGAGTACGCCGTCCTGCGGCAGGCGGCGACGGAGCCCGCCTTCACCGGCGAGTACACCGACACCAAGGCGACCGGCGTCTACTCCTGCCGGGCCTGCGGCGCCGAACTCTTCACCTCCACCACGAAGTTCGACTCGCACTGCGGCTGGCCGTCCTTCTACGACCCGAAGGACACCGACGCCGTCGAGCTCATCCAGGACCGGACCCACGGCATGGTCCGGACCGAGGTGCGCTGCGCGCGCTGCGGCTCACACCTCGGGCACGTGTTCGAGGGTGAGGGGTACGCGACGCCGACGGACCAGCGGTACTGCATCAACTCCGTCTCACTGCGGCTGACGCCCGACGAGAGCTGAGCGGGCGGCTCACCCGCCGGGACGCGCACAGATGTCCTCGGGTGGCCGGAACGTGCGGTCGTCGGCCCAGTCGGCCTCGGCCCGCACCCGTACGGCGTCCAACTCCCGCAACAGGGACGCCAGTCGATGCCGGGTGCGGTCCCGGAAGAACTCCAGGACCGCGCGGTGGAAGGCGTCCCGCAGCTCCGGCGGCATCACGTCCGAGGCGTCGAAGCAGAGCGTGCGGGCCCGGGAGTGGAGCAGCGAGTCGATCTCCCGCTCGGCCGGGTTCGCGGGCGTGGCCGGCGTGAGGCCGGTCGTGCCGGGGAACAGGGGGCGGACCGCCGGGTCCGCCTTCGCCCGCCAGCGCTCCCGCCCGGCCGGGCTGGACAGCCGTTCCACCAGTTCCTGGGCGGCCGGGTCGGCGCTGAAGACGGCCGCCATGTCGCCCGCGACCTCGAACGTGTCGCGGTACTCGGCCTTCCCGTCGAGGAACCGGGCCGACGGTTCCACCCGGACGTCGTCGCCCGCGTACACGTACCGGATGAAGGCACTCTGGTGCTCGTGCGTGCAGTCGAGACCGGGGGAGTCGAGCAGCCCGCGCGGCCGTCCGGCGACGGAGATGCCCTCGAACGAGGTGGTGAGGGACCGCTCCACCGAGGCCGCCGAGCGGGTGCCCAGCAGTCCCGCCCAGGTCGTCCAGGCCCGCTCGACGGCCGGGGTGCGCCAGCCGAGCCGGCCCGTGGCCCACTCCGCGTACCGGGCGGGACCGGCCTGGTGGAGCAGGATGTCCTCGATCCAGTCGGTGCCGGGCCAGCCCGAGGTGGCCTGCGAGGCGAGCCCCACGCACCACACCGGGACGTCGTCCGGGCCGTCCGGGGTGGCCTTCTCGCTCCACACCAGGCTCTTCAGGTCGACCTTCAGCGGAACCCAGTAGGTCCGCCGGCCGCCGTCGACCAGCAGCGTCGGCGCCCACGGCGGGTAGGCGCGCGCGGCGGTCTCCTCGGCGAGGGGCTTCAGCCGGCCGCGGCGGGCGTACTCGGTGAGTTCGCCGATGCTGTTGAGGATCGCCACGTCGGGCGGGTCGTCGGCCTCCAGCTGTGAGACGAGCGTCTCGCGCAGCGAACGGGTGCCCTCGTAGGTGTACGTCCGGCCGGTCCCGTCGTCGAGCCCTTCCAGGGCGGCTTCGAACGCGTCGCCCTCCGCGCCGGTCCACGGGCCCAGGACCACCAGGGGGGCCGGGGCGCGCGAGGCGCAGCCCGGCACGAGCGTGAGCAGACAGGCCGCGACCAGCACCCGCAGGGCACGGCGGGCGCCACGGCGCACCCGGGTTGTCATGAGACGGCTCCGGGCCGGGCCACCACGAGGTACTCGCGGCGGTAGCCGTGCAGGGCGCCGGCGATCAGGGCGGCGCCGGCCAGACCCGCCGGGAACACCCAGAATGCGGCCCCGTCGAGGAAGCCCAGCCGCCCGTCGGCGAGCGTGTCGTCCAGGCGCCGGCCCAGCACCTCCACGGACCACGGGTCCGGGCCGTCGAAGGGACGCTCCTCGGCGGCCGTCTCCGTGCCGGGCGAGGTCCTGCGGGCCAGCGCGTCCGCCACCGGGCCCGCCGCGGTCTGCGCGTGCTGCGCGAGCAGTGCGTCGGCGGTCAGGGCCGGCACCGCGAGCAGCGGCAGCGCGGCCGCCGCCAGCGGGACGCTGAGCCTGATGCGGAAGCGGCGCCGGAGGAAGGACAGGGTGCGCCACAGGCCGGCGGCGAGCAGCACCAGGGCGAGCCCGGAGACCACGGCCGCCGCGAGGACGCGCCCGCCCCAGGCGGCCCGCTGCGCCAGCCGTTCTCGCAGGCGCCGCTCCAGGCCGGACACCCGGTCCACGATCGACGTGGCGTCGCCGGTGGAGCCGGCCGCCGACGGACACGCCGGGTAGCGGTCCCGCCGGTGCGCGGCGGGAACCGGCGTGGAGCACAACATGCTGCGGGCGTACGTCAGTTCGGCGTCCCGCAGCACCGGGTCGCCCGCGTGCCCCTGGGCCCGGCCGATCCACCCCGTGTAGTCGACGACCAGCGCGGAGACCACCCGCAGCTCCTGCTCCTCGGCCACGGTCAGCGCCCCGCCCCGGGTGACCTGGTTCAGGCTCTGCGTGGCCCGCGCCACCCGGGTCCGGTACCGCTCGCCGAGCCCGCCGAGTTCCGCCGAACCGCCCGAACGCAGCCGCGCCTCGGCCTCGCCCTGCGCGATGAACAGCGAGGCCCGCACGTCGGCGAGGTCCACCAGCGCGGGCGCCAGTCGGTCCCGCACGTACACCGAGTCGGCCCGCACGTCCGCGTACGCCCAGCCGAACGCCCCGAACCCCACCACGGCGAGCAGCGGCAGCGCGACCAGCCGGTCCCGCAGGTACTCCCGGTTGCGGCGGCCCGCGGCCGGCGGCCACGCGTAACGCCCCAGCCGGCGGGCCAGTTCGACGGCGACGGCACGGACGGCGCGGACCGTCCGGGCGCCGCGCGGCAGGTGGACGCGCCGGTCGCCGTCGGCCTCGGTCCGGTCGATGCCGGTCCCGTCGGCCTCGGCCCCGTCGGTCTCCGCGCCGCCGGCAGCCGCACCGGCCGCGGCCCGTTCCGGCCGGATGGCCCGGCTCACTCGCGGGCCGCCGGGGTGTTCCGGCCCTGTGCGGGTGCGGGTGCCTGCGCGGGTGCCGGTGCCGGCCGTGGCGCGGAGGCGAGCGCCCGCAGCCGGTCGGCGAGTCTCCTGCCGGGCCACGGGCCGTCCCTGCGGTGCCGGAAGGCGAGCGGCCGGACCTCGTAGGCCCGGTCCAGCAGCGTCTCGGCGACGGCCGCGTCCTCGGGGGCGGCGGACCGGGCGGCCTGGTGGGCGAGCGCGCGGTACAGGCGGGAGAGGTCCGCGCGCAGGCCCTGTTCGTCGGCGGGCAGACCCAGCCGTACGTCGGCGCCCGCGGCCAGCGCGGCCAGGGCCCGCGCGTCGAGGGCCCCCCGCGCGAGCGTCTCCCGCAGGGTCTCCCACACCTCCGCCGTCATCCGGACCCTGGCCTGCTCGTCCGTCAGCCCGTGCGCGTGGAAGAGCCGGGCCAGCCGCTCCAGCACCGCGCGCAGCCGCTCGCTCACCTCCTCGGCGGGCCCGGCGGTCCGTACGTGCCCGACCCCGATGCGCACCGCCGCGGTCCGCGCGGCGGTCCGGTGCCGGGAGTGCTGAGGCACCGCGTCGAGCGCCCGTACGGCGTCCTCCCAGGCCCGTTCGCCGCCCAGGGCGAGGCGGGCGCGCGCCGCGCCGAACGCCGCGCTGCCCAGCGACGGGTTGCGCAGCCGCACCGCCTCGTGGAACGTCAACGCCTCGTGCCAGCGGCCCAGACGCTCGGCGCAGTGACCGAGGGCGAGCTTCGGCGCGTACTCGCCCGGGATGGCCGCGAACACCCGGTCGAAGTGGAGCCGTGCCGTCTCCACCCGGTCACGGGCCAGCGCGAGCAGCCCGCGGTGCCAGGCGAGCCGCCAGTCGTGCGGGGCCCGGCCCGGTCCGATCAGCGCCTCGGCGGACCGCAGTTCCCGCTCGGCCGTGCCGGTGCCGCCGTCGGGCACCCGCAACCGCAGGCGGCAGCGCAGCAGATGGACCTCCGGCGAGTCCTGCCAGTCCCCGGTGTGCTGCAGCAGCGCCTCCGGAGCGGCGTCCGCCAGCCGGCTCAGCTCCAGATGGTGGTCGTCGTACGGGTCGGGCCGCGGGACCGGCAGGCGCCGGGCGACCTCGACGGGCGACGGCGGCGCGTACCCGGCGGGGACCTCGGGCACGGCCCACCGGGCGAGCGGCGGCGCCGAGCCGAGGGTGCCGTCGAGGGCGTACGGCGACTGGACGAACAGAGGTGACGGCTCGAAGGTCTCCTCGCCGGTCCGCAGGGACCGTAACTCGCGGAAGACGCCCCGCAGTTGTTCCTCCATCTCCTGCGCGGTGGCGAACCGGTCGGCTGCTTCCGCCCGCGTCGCGCGGTGCAGCACGCGGGCGAGGGAGAGCAGACCGAGACCCCGGGGCGCGGGCGCCGTCATGTCGTCGGCCGCCGGGTGCGCGGGGCTGCCCGGCGTCCCCGGCGGGGCGAGCGTGTCCAGGGAGACCAGTGCCGCCAGGTCCGCGGCCGAACGCCCGAGGCCGCTCAGCCGCCGCAGTGTCTCGCCCAGGCTGAACAGGTCGTCCCGGCCGGTGGATTCGCCGTCCGGGCCGACGGTCGGGGCCCGGAACCCGGCCGTGGTGTGACCGGGGAGGCCGGCCGGGCGGACGCTGCCCACATCGATGATCTTCGTGGTGGTGCCGTCGTGCATGACGTTGTCCGGCTTGAGGTCCCCGTACACCTTCGGGGGCCGGTCGGCGTGCAGGTGTCCGAGCGCGGCCAGCAGACGCACGCCGTAGGCGAGCACGAACTCGTGGAAGCGGCCGCCGCCGAACTCGTCGGGGTTCACCCGGGCCCGCGCCCGCACCTCCTCCAGGGTGAGCCCGTCGACGTACTGCAGGACCAGGAAGTCCCCGACCTCGGGATGGTGGCCGTAGTTGTAGACCCGGATGATGTCGTCGTGGCTGAGGTCGACCAGGGCCCGCCGTTCCCGGGCCAGGGCACCCGCGCCGACGGCCGCCTGCCGGGGGTGCAGGAACTTGATCGCCACCTCGCGGTGGTCGACCCGCGTGTCCAGGGCCAGGTGGACCTCGCCCATCCCGCCGTAGCCCAGCGGCCGGATCAGCCGGTACTGCCCGGCGAGGAGTTCGCCCTGCGGCAGCGGCAACCCGCCCGGTTCGGCGCCGCGGGTCACCGCGCGCTCCAGCAGCGTGATGGTGGGCAGCAGTGCCGGGTCGGGGCTCTCCTCCGGGAGCTCCACGTGCGCGGCCCGCAGCACCGGCGGCTGCGCCGCCACGACGAGCGGGCCGAACGACCCGTCGGAGTCCGGCCGTTCACTCGACGCACCGGTACCCGCAGCAGCCCCTTCCATGGCTCCCCAGGGTAGACGCGCACGCCGCGAATGACCCCGGTGCCGCAGCACGGGCTGCCCGGCCCGGACAGCCCGTGGGACGTGCCCGGCCGTCTCCCGCCCGCAGACAGGTGTGACCCGGATCACGGGCGCCGAGCGCATCGTGGCGGCGGGCTCAACGTCTTTTCCCAGGTGTAAGGGGATGCCGAAGCGGGGGCGGTGCGGATGGAGCAGGAACGAGCCGACGGGTTCGACACGTTCGTGGCGGCCCGCTGGTCGGCGTTGTTCCACCTCGCGCGGCTGCTCGTGGGCGGCGACCGGCACCGGGCCGAGGACCTCCTCCAGGAGGCCCTGGTCAAGCTCTGGTTCGTCTGGCCCAGGATCGCCGAGGAGGCTCCGGAGGCGTACGTGCGCAAAATCCTGGTGCGCGCGGCCGCCCGCTCGGCGCGACGGCGCTGGTGGGGCGAGCGCCCGGTCGAGCAGCTGCCCGACCTCCCGGAGGCGGACGACGTGTCCACCGCGGTCGCCGAGCGCTCCCGGCTGGAGGCGGCCCTGGCCCAACTGCCGCCGCGGCAGCGGGCGGCGGTGGTGCTGCGCTACTACCAGGACCTGCCCGAGAAACAGGTCGCGGAGATGCTGGGGTGCCCGGTGGGCACCGCCCGGTCCCACGCGTCACGCGGCGTGGCACGGCTGCGCCTGATCCTGGCCGACGTCATCGAGCCGGTGGGGTGAAGGGGAGTCCATGGACCACTTCGAGCGCGAGTTGACGCGCATGATGCGCGACTCCCGGGAGCACACCCCCTTCGAGCCGCGGCACCAGTCGCGGCTGCGGGCGGACGTGCGGGCCCGCCGCCGGGCGCGCGCGGCCCAGAAGGCCGTCGGCTCCGTCCTCGCCGTCGCGGGACTGGGCATCGGCTTCTTCCTGCTGCCCCACGACCGGGTCGAGAACCGGCCGCAGGCCCCCCTGCCCCGGCCCGTGACGGGCCCGGCGTCCCCCGCTCCGACGACCTTGCCGACCCCGGACGCCCCGGCCTCCGGAACCACCGGCGCGTCCCCGTCCGGGACCCCCGGCGGCCCGTCCCCGACCGGCGACGCGGGGAACTCCGAACAGCCCACGGCGCCCACCACGACGGGCAGTTCGGTCTCGGTGGGCGCCGAACCGAGCGAGACCCTCACCTCGGCGCCCTCCGACACGGGGACGCCGAGCGCGCCACCGACACCGACGACCACGCCGTCCTGAGCGCACCCCCGCCGCCGCCGGTGGCTTCGGGGACGCCCGCGACCGACCACGACCATGGATGGAACGTGACAAAGACAGGCTTGGCCGCCGCAGTGCCGGCCCCCTCCTCACCGACGGACGATCCGATGGACCGACTGCCGCTCCGCACACCCGTGCCGGCGCACCACCGCGAACCCGTCCTGGACATCGTCGTCCCGGTGTTCAACGAGGAGGCCGACCTGGAGCCGAGCGTCCGGCGGCTCCACGCGCACCTGCGCGAGACCTTCCCCTACCCGTTCCGGATCACCGTCGCGGACAACGCCAGCACCGACGCGACCCCGCGCATAGCGGCCCGGCTGGCCGCCGAACTGCCCGAGACGCAGTGGCTGCGGCTGGCCGAGAAGGGGCGCGGCCGGGCCCTGCACGCCGCCTGGTCGGCATCCCGGGCGCCAGTGCTCGCCTACCTTGACGTGGACCTGTCGACCGACCTGACGGCGCTGCTGCCGCTGGTCGCCCCGCTCATCTCCGGGCACTCCGACATCGCCATCGGCACCCGCCTGGCCCGCGGCTCCCGGGTGGTGCGCGGCCCCAAGCGGGAGGTCATCTCACGCTGCTACAACGTCCTGCTGCGCTCCACCCTCGCCGTCGGCTTCTCCGACGCCCAGTGCGGCTTCAAGGCGGTCCGGCGCGATGTCGCCGAACGGCTGCTGCCCCTGGTGAAGGACTCGCAGTGGTTCTTCGACACCGAACTGCTGGTGATCGCGGAGCGGGCCGGACTGCGCATCCACGAGGTGCCCGTCGACTGGACGGACGACCCCGACAGCCGCGTCGACATCCTCTCCACCGCCCTCGCCGACCTGCGCGGCATCGCCAGGATCGGCCGGGCCCTGTCCCGCGGCACCCTCCCGATGGCCGGGCTGAGCCGCGGCGCCGACGACACCGCGCGCGGTGGTCTGGCCGGACAACTGCTGCGCTTCGCCGCCGTGGGAGCGGTCAGCACCATCGGATACGTACTGCTGTACGCCGTGCTGCGCCCCGCCACCGGCGCGCAGGCGGCCAACGCCCTCGCGCTGCTGGCGTGCGCGATCGCCAACACCGCCGCCAACCGGCGGCTCACCTTCGGACTGCGGGGCGGCGGCGCGCTGCGCCACCAGGCCAAGGGTCTCCTGGTCTTCCTGGTCGGCCTGGCCCTCACCAGCGGATCGCTCGCCGCGCTGCACCGCGCGGCACCCGGCGTCGGGCGCCCCACGGAGGTCGGCGTGCTGGTCGCCGCCAACCTCGCGGCCACACTCGTGCGTTTCCTGCTCTTCCGCGCCTGGGTGTTCCCCGTCCGGCGCCGCGGGACGGGGTCGACGGCCGCATGAACCACGTCATCACACAGACCGGCGCGCTCGGCACCGACCCCGCCGAAGACGCCGGCCCCTCCGACGCCCGGCAGGCGCCCGGCCCGCGGCTGCGCCGAGCGGCCCGGGAGCACCTGCCCGTCCTCGCCCTGTACGGCGTGCTCAAGCTCACCGGCTTCGCCGTCTTCATGTACCTGCTGGACTCCGCCGGGGACTTCCGGAAGAAGAACCCGCGCTTCGGCGGCGGCGCCCACGCCTGGGACGTACTGGCCAGCTGGGACGGCTGGTGGTACCAGCAGATCGCCGAACACGGCTACAACCCCGCGCTCGTCCCGGTCCCCGGCGCCACCGGACTGATCACCCTCGAAGGCAACTCGGCGGCGTTCTTCCCGCTCTACCCGGCGGCGATGCGGCTGGTGTCCGCGTGCACCGGTCTCGGCGTCTACGGCGCCGGGATGCTGGTCTCGGTCGTCGCCTCCTTCGTCGCCGCCCTCGGCATCTACGCCGTCACCGCGCACTTCGGCGGCCCGCGGGCCGGGCTCGCCGCGGCCGGACTGTGGGCCGTCTGGCCCGGCTCCGGCACGGAGTGGGCGGGCTACTCGGAGTCCCTCTACGTCGCCCTGGCGGTGTGGGCCTGCCACGCCGTCATGAACCACCGCTGGCTCACCGCCGGCATCCTCACCTTCGCCGCCGGCCTCAACCGGCCCACCGCCGGCGCGCTCATCGCCGGACTCACCGTCGCCGCGCTGCTCGCCCTGCACCGGCGCCAGGACGGCGTCGCCCGCCCGCTCACCGCGATCCTCATCGCCCCGCTCGGCCTCTTCGGCTACCTGCTGTGGGTCGGCGACCGGATGGGCGACCTCAGCGGCTACTTCGTCCTCCAGGACGGCGCGTGGGCCCACAAGTTCGACTACGGCGACCAGACCGGCGACGTCCTCACCTCCGTCGCGGTGGGGCGCTTCGACTACCTCTTCGCGTTCCCCTTCGCGGACACCATCGGGGTCGCCGTCGTCCTGCTGGCCGCGCTCCTGGTCCCGCTGCTCCTGGGGCTGCGCCCCCCGGCCGTCCTGACCGTCTACACCCTCCTCACCCTCGCCCTGGTCCTCGGCAGCCAGCAGATCTTCTGCAACGTCTCCCGCTATCTGCTCCCCGCCTTCCCCCTGTTCATCCCGCTCGCCCTCCAACTCCGGCGACTGCGGCTGCCGATGCTGTGCACCGTGCTGGGTGTCGCGGCCATCGCCTCGGGTTCCTACGCGGGGTACGCGCTCTTCGAACTCGGTGTTCCGTAGGGGCGCGTCACCGCTTGCCGGGCCCGCCGTCACAGCACCCCGCGGTGCACCAGGGAGCCGAAGGAGCGCGGGCGGGCGGGCGACGCGAGCGGCCCGGGGGCCCGCTCAGTCCCGTCGTACCACCAGGCGGTAGGCGTTGGACAGCCCCAGCCGGTGCGACAAGGGCCGGACGGCGAACCGGTCCAGGAGCGTGCCGAGCAGCAGGGCCGGAACACCGGCGATCAGCGTCGCGGCCCGCAGGATGCGGCGCAGGGCGTTCGGCCGCGCGGGCAGCCAGGGCAGGTCGTCGCGGGGCGCGGCCGCGTCGAGGGCGAGCCAGACGGCGGCCAGCAGGTCCACCGGGTCGTGCGGCTCGGCGTGCTGTTCCGCAAGGACCGTGAAGCCGAGCTCCGTCAGTCTGCGGCGCAGGTTGCCGGCCGGCACGAAGTGCAGGTGCTGCGGCTGGAGCCACGGCAGCCACCAGCGGCCGAGCAGCCGGGCGTACCGGCTGTCGGGGTCGGGGACCTCGATCAGCAGGTGACCGCCGGGACGGATCACCCGGTGGGCCGCCTCCAGTTCGCGCAGCGGCTCCGTGCTGTGCTCCAGGTAGTGGAACATGCTGACGACGTCGTAGCAGCCGGCGAGGTCCCCGGCCAGTTCGGGGAAGCTGCCGCGGTAGCCGCGCTCCACCCGCCCCGCCCGCTCGGCGAGTTCGGCGCCGTCGGTGAAGTCCAGGCCGTCGAAGACCGTGCCGGGGTGGACGGTGGCGGCCGACTCGCAGAAGTGCCCGTGCCCGGTGCCGACGTCGAGCCAGTTCTTCGGCCCGGACGCGAACGGCAGCAGGGCGGCGGCCCGTTGCTCGTACATACGGCCGCGGCTCGCGAAGGTGTTGCCGAGCTGCTTCTCGCCCAGGCCGTCGTAGAAGTCGCGGTAGTAGAACTCCAGCCCCGCCGCGCTCAGCCGGGGGTTCTGGAAGGTGTGCCGGCAGTCACCGCAGCGGTCCAGGACGAAGCGGCCCGGCTTGTGCTGCAGCAGGTCCGTCGTGCGCAGGCGGGTCGTCAGCCGGTCCGAGCCGCACCAGGGGCAGGTGGTGCGCCGCGGCTCGAAGAACCGCCCGGTGCCGTCCGCGAGATCGGCCCGGTAGCCGGGCCGCAGCGCGGCGACCTGCTCGGTACGGCCGGGGGACGCGGGCTCGTGGTCGTCGCTCATGGGGCCTCCTTCGTGGTCGCGCCGCCGGCCAGCAGTTCGAGCCGCGTGGCGGCGGCCCCGGTGCCGCCGGCGGCGCGGAACGCCGTACGGATGCGTCCGGCCGCCGCGCGGGGGCCGGGCTCGTGCAGGACGGTGTCGATCGCCGCCCCCAGGCCGGCGGCCGTCACCCGGCCGAAGCGGACCCGGACACCCGCCCCGGCGCCGGTCACCTGCCCGGCCACCACCGGCTGGTCGTCACGGATGGGCGCCACGACGAGGGGGACGCCGTGCCACAGGGCCTCGCAGACGGTGTTGTGCCCGGCGTGACACACCACCGCGTCCACCCGTTCCAGGAGCGGGAGTTGGGGGACCGAGGGAAGGACGAGCACGTCCTTGTCGTCACCGGGCGCGAGGCCGCCGGCGGTAGGGCCGCCAACGGTACGGCCGCCCGCGATACGGCGGTCGCCGGTAGGGCCGCCGGTGCCGAGGACGCCTCCCGGGTCGGCGATCACCGCCTGCACCCGGTCCGCGCGGGCGCGCACCGCGGCCAGGCACTCGGTGAGGAAACGGCCGCCCACGTCGGTGTTGGCGGTGCCGAGGGTGACCAGGACCGCCGACCGGCCGGGGTCCAGCCAGTCCCAGGGGAACCCGGGCGGCGCCGGGCGCGGGGAGACCGCCGGGCCGACCCAGTGGATCTGCCGGTCGGTCCTGGCGCCGGGGCCGACCAGCTCCGGGGTGCTGAACGCGAGCACGAGATGCGGGGAGAACCGGGGGTCGGCGGTGCCCGACGGGTCGCCGACCCGGGTGCGGAGCGTGCGCAGGATCCCCGCCAGCCAGTCCGCGACCTTCGGCATGCCCGCCAGGACGTCGGTGAACTCGGCCGAGGTGGTGGCGGAGGTGGCCCACGGCACGCCCAGCAGCTCGGCCACCAGCCCTCCGGCCAGGGCCTGTTGGTCGGCGACGACCGCGTCCGGACGGAACTCGTCGACGGCCGTCCTGACCCCGGGGGCCATGTCCTCGGCGAGCGGTACCAGGAACCGTTCCCAGAGGAACCTCAGCGCCTCCGGGCCACGCAGGTCCGGGGGGCGTACGCCCTCGCCCGAGCCGGGGACGGGCCCGGCGCACGGGAACACCACCGCGTCCTCGCCGGCCAGCCGCCGGACCAGTCCGGGGTCGGCGCAGGCCCACGCCGGGTGGTGGCCCCGCGCGGCCAGTGCGGCAGCGACACCGGCCGCCGGGTTGATGTGGCCCACCAGCGGCGGGACCACGAACAGGAACCTGCTCACCGGGCGGCCGCCCCCGCCCTCGCGGGCCCGGAGGCACCCGCCCCCGGGACGCTCGCTTCCCGGATCAGCGACAGCACGTGTCCGCCGACCACTCCCGCCGCCTCGACCAGTACGGAGTGCTCGTGGCCCGGGACCACGACCGTGCGGCAGTCCGGCAGCAGCGATTCGAGCCACGGCGCCAGCAGGGCGAGGTCGGAGTCGCCGCCGTAGACACCCAGCACCGGGCAGCGCACGGCCCGGATCCGGTCCTCCGTCAGCACCCGGCCGTCCGGGATGTCCCGGGCGAGGCTGGTCTCCCGGGCGAGACGTGCCGCGCCTCTCGCCAGCCGGGCGGTGTTGTGGCCCCGGTTCGCGGTGATCCAGGCGAGGGCGTCGGCCTCGTTGTGCGCCAGCTGGTGCGTCACCCGGTCGAGGATGCCGCCCAGTTTCACCGCCCAGGCCGCGGTCGCCGGCTCCGACTCGATCAGACAGACGCTCGCCGCCCGTTCCGGCCGGCGGGCCGCGTAGCCGAAGGCGACCGTCCCGCCGTAGGAGTTGCCCACGAGGTGGACCGGGCCCCGCACCGCGAGCCGGTCGAGCAGTGCCTCCAGGTCGTCGATGGCGTCGTCGAGGGTGTATCCGCCGGCCGGCCGGTCGCTGCGGCCGTGACCGCGCAGGTCGTACATGACCACGTCCAGGCCGGCGGCGGCGAACGGCGGGGCCACGGTGAAGTAGTAGCTGGCCAGGCTGTCGGTGAGCAGGCCGTGCACGAGCACCACGGTGGCGGTGGCCGGGCGGCCGTCGTCCGGGCCCAGCCGCTGTACGTGCATCCGGAGTCGTCCGGTGTCGACCATCACCATGGCTCAGCCCGCCTCGGCTGCCTTGAGACTCTGCACGACGTACTCGACGAGTCGGCCGACGGTGAGCTCGATGATCTCGTCGAACTCCATGCCGGCCAGGAACTCGGCGAAGTTGACCTGCCTGCCGTACCGCTCCTGCAGCAGGCCCGCCAGGGTCACCAGGTCGATGCTCTCCAGTTCCAGGTCGCGGTTGAAGGTGGTCGTCATGCGGATCTCCACGAGGTCGAGGCCGTACTCGTCCTCGAGAAGTGTCGCGAGCATGCCCGCGATGTCGGCGAGGACCACCTGCTCGGCCGTGCGGCCGGTGCGGTCCGTCCGGTCTCCGTGGGGGGTGGGGTTCATCGGTCGTACGTCTCCTTCTCCAGGTCGGCCCGGCCGTCGAGGACGTCCTGCGCCGGGCCCGTCGTCCAGGCCACGACGTAGGTGCGCTCCGGCAGGTTCGGGGGATTGACGGCCCGCTCGTGGTGCACGGTGTACGCCCGCTCCAACCGCCCGGCGACCAACAACCGGCCGCTGTCGGCCGCTTCGAGCACTGCGAAGTCCCGCGGACGGCCGCCGAAGCCGCTTCCCTCGGCCTTGGCGACGGCCTCCTTCGCGGCCCAGAACCGGGTGAACCACAGCGCCTCCGGTTCCGCGGTGGCCGCGCACCGCTCCCGCAGCAGGCGCAGTTCGTCCGCCGTGAGCGCGGTGGAGAGGGTCGCCTCGGGGCGCTCGACGACCTCCTCGATGTCGATGCCCGGGCCGGGACCCGGCGTGTGCGGCCGTACGATCGCCACCCCGGTCTCCGCGCGATGGGCCAGCGAGACGTCCAGCGCGGGCAGTTCACGCCCGTGCAGACCGGTGACGTAGGGGCGTCCCACCTCGTCGTTGCGCACCAGGATCTCCGCCGGGAAGACCGGCCCCTCGCCGTCGTCCCAGAGCCGTCGGCGTACGGCGTCCTTGACGGCGATACGGCCGAGCAGCCACTGCCTGCGGCCTCGCGGGGCGTGCTCGGCGTACGCCGAACGCTCCCTGCTGCTCAGGGAGTTGCGCATGATCAGCTCGCGTGAGGCGAGGTCGGGCCACCGCTCGTGCAGCAGCGACCAGCCGCCCGGCCGGGCCTCGGACAGGGTGTTGCGGTCGGGGAACCGTTCGACGGGCCTGGTCTGCGGGTCGTTGTCGAAACGGCGGTCCTGCCAGCCGGTGAGCTCCGCCCACACCGTGCCCCCGACGGTGAGTTGTACGTCTGCCTCCAGCACGGTGTCGGTGAGGGAGGTGATCCGCACCAGGCACTCCACCGCGGTGCCGGGTTCCGGGTGCGGCCCGTGGAAGCGCATCTCCCGCATCTGCACCGGGAACACCACGGTCCGTTCGGTGCGGGTCGCCATGATCCAGTAGCCGAGGATCTGCCCCACGTTGTCGAGCAGCGCCCCGGGCGCGGGAGGCGTGGTGATCACACCGCGTACGTGGTGCTCGCCGATCCCGGTGAGTTCCGTGACGCCCTGGAAGGCGGGGCCGTGGAACATCCACCGCTCCGCGTACAGCTGGGCCGCGGCGTGGTCGGGGACGCGCTCGGCGGCGGGGTCGGTGACCCAGCGGGCGGGCGGTGGTACGGGGTGCCGGGCGGCGACTTCGACCACCGCGCGGGCCCGCGGGCCGAAGGCGACCGCGAACCTTCCCGGCCCGTCGGCGCTCACGGTGACCGGCACGTCGACGGGCGGGGTCGCCGTCAGCCACTGGTCGAAGCGCGCCGCGTGCACGGCGACCGCCCGCAGCCCCGGGGCCGCCTGCCGGGCCGCCTCCATCATGTGGTGGACGATCGTCGTCGCCGGCACGACCGGCCAGCGATCGGCGACGTCCGGCCAGCCGGGACGCTGCGGGAAGAAGCAGTGGTCCAGGAGATACGGCATGGAGTCGGGGGAGACGTGGACCGTGGTGCGCCGCTCCGGCCGGATGGCGGAGGCTGGTACGGCGGCGGGCGAGGCGGTGGCGGCCGGGGCGGGCGGCACGGGTGCGGGGGGTGCGGGCGGGGCCGGCGCGGTCGGGCGGCGGTCCGCCGCGGTGATCAGCGCGGCGGCGGTGTCGGCCGTCTCGCGCAGCAGGGCGGACAGTTCGGCGGCGGCCGGAAAACGGCCGGCGAGCGCGTCCAGTGACGCCGACGCGAACCCGTCCGCCGCCACGACGGCCCGCGGAGCCCCCACGACGGTCGCGGCCCCCGTCCCGGCGCGCAGTTCGGCGCGCAGTTCCGCCAGCGCCCGGCCGTGCAGGGACACGAGCGCGCCGCCCAGGTCGAGCCGTACCGGTGACCGGCCGCGCCGTCCGGTGTCCGTGCCGCGCGGCAGCGCGGGGGCCACGGCGGCACCCGCGGTCCACAGGGCCGCGGCCACCCGCCGCAGCTGCGCGAGGCCGTCGCGGTGCGGCGAGTTGGCGGCCACCACCAGGTGGGCCCTGCCGTGCAGGGTGTCACCGACGAGCGAGCCGAGCTGTCCGGTGCCGACCTGGACGAACACGCGGTGGCCCGCCGCGTACAGGCCCTCCACGAGCTGCCGGAAGCGGACCGGTTCCAGCAGGTGCCGGACGAACAACGCACGTACGTCGGCGTCGCGTTCGGGGTACGGCAGCGCGGTCGTCCCCGACCACAGGGGCACGGTCGGCGGGTGCAGCCGGAAGCGGTTCGCGGCCTCCTCGATGGGCGCCAGGTAGGGCTTCAGCATCGGGGTGTGGAACCCGGACCGGAACGGCAGCACCTGACTCAGCACGCCCTCGGCGCGGAAGGACCGTACGACCTCCCGCACGGCCGCGTCCGGCCCGCACACCATCGACTGGCCGGGCGCGTTGTCGTGCGAGAGCACCACTCCGGCCCGGGACCAGCCCTCGTCCTCCAGCGCTGCCAGCACCCGCTCCGCTGACGCCCCGACGGCGGCGAAGGCCAGCCCCGGGACGGTCACCGTGTCGGGGTCGAACGACTCCATGAAGCCGCTCACCTCGTCCGCGGAGTACACCCCGGCGGCGGCCATCGCCGTCCACTCGCCCACGCTGTGCCCGGCGACCGCGTCCGGGACGAGACCCATGCGGCGCAGCGCCGCGTCGAGGAGCCGGCCCAGGCCGACGACCCCGAAGCCGTGCCGGCCCACGTCTCCCACGCGCGCGGAGGCGTCGGACGTCAGCGGGGGCAGGCCGAAGTGGGCGGCGACGTCGTCGACCCTGGGTTCGAAGTCCCCTTCGAGGCCGGGGAAGACGAACGCCAGCTTGCCCGGGCGCTCGCCCCGGACCTCTCGGGCCTCTTTGCCGGACAGCAGTGGGGCCGGCGTGAACCAGACGTCGTTGCGGCCGGTCCAGGCCCCTCCCTTGGCGACCACCCGGCGGGCCAGGGTGAGCCGCTTGGCGGTGGGGTCGACGACGGCGAGCCGGGACCGGCCGGCCGAGGGGTGCGTGCCCGCGGGGTCCAGACCGGCGGCCAGTACGGCGGAGTCGTCCCCCTCCAGCAGCCCGGCGAGGTGGTCGGGGCTGTCGGCGGCGAGCATCAGGACGCGCTCGGGTTCGGTGACGGTGACGGAGGCGGGTGTGGGGGCGGTGAGGGGCGTGGGCTCGGTCGCTGGGCCGGCGGCGGTGGCGGGGACGGTGTTCGTGGTGGCGGTCGGGGCCGCGTGCGTCCCGGTGATGCCGCCAGGGGCGGTGAGGCCGGTGGGGGTAGTGGTGCCGGCGGGGATGATGGTCCCGGAGGGGGCGGAGAGGCCGGCGGGGCTGATGGTCTGGGTGGGGGCGGGGATGATGGTCCCGGCGGGGGCGGTGGTGGCGGCGGCCGGCCCGGCTCCGCTCGTCCGGCGCGGTGTCCGGGCGCCCGGTGCCTGCTCCAGGACGACGTGAGCGTTGATCCCGCCGAAGCCGAAAGCGTTGACCGCGGCCCGGCGCACCGGTTGTCCGGGTGCCTCCTCCCAGGGCGTCGCGCGTTCCAGGGGACGGAAGCGGGTGGCGGCGAGGGCGGGATGCGGGTCGTCGCAGTGCAGCGTCGGCAGGAGCACGCCGTGGTGGACGGCGAGCGCGGCCTTGACCAGTCCCGCCACTCCGGCGGCCGGCATCGTGTGACCGATCATCGACTTCACGGACCCGATCACCGCACGGTGGCGACCCGCCTCGCCCCCGGGCCCGAACACCGTTGCCAGGGTGGCCAGTTCGGCCGCGTCGCCGGCCGGGGTCGCGGTGCCGTGCGCCTCCAGCAGACCGATCGAGCCGGCCGCGGCGGGGTCGAGGCCCGCCGCCCGCCAGGCCTGCCGCACGGCGTACGTCTGGCCGGCGGAGTCGGGGTTGACGAGGGAGGCGACCCGCCCGTCGCTGGCGACACCGGTGCCCCGGACGACGGCGTAGATCCGGTCGCCGTCGCGTTCCGCGTCGGCCAGCCGCTTGAGGACGACCACGCCCGTGCCCTCACCGATCAGGATGCCGTCGGCGTCCCGGTGGAAGGGACGGATGCGCTGGCTCGGGGAGAGGGCGCGCAACTGGGAGAAGACGCTCCACAGGGTGATGTCGTGGCAGTGGTGCACACCCCCGGCGAGCATCAGGTCACAGCGTCCGGCGGCGAGTTCGGTCACCGCCTGGTCGACCGCGACCAGTGAGGAGGCGCAGGCGGCGTCCACGGTGTACGCGGGGCCGCGCAGGTCGAGCCGGTTGGCGACCCGGGAGGCCGCGAGGTTGGGGACGAGCCCGATCGCCGACTCGGGGCTCTCGGGCCCCAGCCGTTCGGTGAACGCCGCCCGCACCCGCCCGAGTTGGGCAGACGTCAGGTCGGGCAGCAACTCGCCCAGGGTGCGGACGAGTTGACCCGCCGTACGGACGCGTTGGTCGAGCCGTACCAGGCCGGGGGTGAGATAGCCGCCCCGGCCGAGGACAACCCCGACGCGGTGCCGGTCCGGCAGGCGGTCGGCGCCGCCCGCGTCGGCGAGGGCGGCGGCGGCCACGTTCAGGGCGATGAGCTGGTCGGGTTCGGTGCCGGCCACCGAGTTCGGCATGATCCCGAACCGGGTGACCTCCACCTCGGCCAGGGCGTCGACGAACCCGCCGCGCCGGCAGTACACCCGGTCCGCCGCCGCCGGGCCGGTCGCGGACCCGGGACGGTAGTAGTCGCCGTCCCAGCGCCCCTCCGGTACGTCGGTGATGGCGTCGCTGCCGTCGAGGAGGTTGCGCCAGTACGCGTCCAGGTCGGCGGCGCCCGGCAGCAGCACCGCCATCCCCACGATCGCGACCGGCAGATGACGGTCCGTCATGTCACCAGCCCGAGGTGGTGTAGACGACGGACGTGACGGACTCCTCGCCCCAGGCCAGTTCGCGAAGCAGCGCCGCGGTGCCCTCCTCCGGGTCGATCAGCCGGATCCCGCGCCGCGCGTACTCGCGCCCCAGCTCGGGGCTCACCATCCCGGTGTGCGCGCCGGCGGGCGCCCACGGCCCCCAGTGCACGGTCAGCGCACGGCGGCCGGTACGGGCCCGCCAGGCGGAACCGAGGCTCTGCAGAGCGTCGTTGGCGGCTGCGTAGTCCACCTGGCCGCGGTTGCCGACGACGGCGGAGACGCTGCCGAACAGCACGGTGAACGCGGGGCCGTTCGGCAGGTCCTCCAGGGCCGTCAGCAGGGCCCGGGCGCCGTCGGTCTTGGTGCCGTACACACGCTGGAAGGACTCCGTGCTCTTCTCGGCGATCAGCCGGTCCTCGATGACCCCGGCCGCGTGGACGACGCCGTCGAGACGGCCGTGCTCGGCGTGGATCTCCTTCACTACCTGGAGCACCGCGTCGCCCTCGCGGACGTCGACCTGGTGGTAGCGGGCCGGGCTGCCGAGCGCCGCGAGTTCGCCCAGGGTGGCGGCGATCTCCCGCTGTGCCAGCAGGAGTTCGGCGGCCCGGTTGAGTTCCGCGGGGGTGCTGCCGTCCGCGCGGGCGGCGAGTGCCGCGCGCAGTGCGGCCGGGGTGCGCGCGGCAGCGGTCGCCGGGTCCTCGGGGCCGGCCGGTGCCGGCGTCCTGCCGAGCAGTTCGAGACGGCACCGGGAAGCCGCGGCGAGCGCGAGGGCGACCTGTGCGGTGATGCCCCGGGCGCCGCCGACCAGCAGCACCACGGAGTCCCGGTCGAGGCCGATCGCGGCGGCTTCGGCGGCGCCGGCGCCGGCCGGTCCCGCACCGCTGGTGGCGAGGGCGCCGAGCGGTGCCTCGACCAGTTCGAGGCCGTGCCGGCCGGCGGCGGTGCGCACCACGACCGGTACGGCCTCCGCCGCCTCGGGGGCGAGCAGTTCGGCGAGCAGCGCGTCGGCCACGGCGGCGGGCGTGGTGTCCGCCAGGTCGACGACGCGTGCGACGGTCCCGGGATACTCGCGGGCGGCGGTGCGGAACAGGCCGTGCAGACCCGCCGGGTTGGCGTCCGCCGGCTGGGCGGCGAGCAGCCGGCGCGGGCCGCGCCGCAGCGCGGCCTGGAACACGGGGAACGCGTCGGGCAGCACGGGCGGACCGGCGGTGAGGGATTCCAGGTGCAGCACCCCGTCCGCCCGGCCGTCCGCCTCGGTGAGCAGGTGGGCGGCCGGCCGGGCCAGGGTCTCGGCGCCGTACGACGTCAGCCGGGCCGCGACCGCCTCCGCGTGCTCGCCGCCACCGAGCAGGACGAACCGGCCACCGGCCAGCAGGGGGGCCGGGTTCGCCGGCCCGTCCGCGTCCTGGTGCGCGAGGAGTACCGGCCGGAGCCGTAGCCGTTTCGGCGCCTCACCGGTGACGGTCGTCGGCTCCTGCCGCTTCGGCCCCGACTCCGTTGCCTGGACGGCCGGTTCAGCCGGTTCGACCGGTGGCGCGGGCGATGCGGTCCGTTCGTCCGGCGGGCTGAGGCGGGCCGCGAGCCAGCCGGTCACCGACGCGGCCGTACGCGCCTTCGCCAGCTCCTCCAGCTCCGCGTCGTCGAGCGCGGCGGCGTCCGCACCGCCCCCGGTGCCCAGGCGCCTGGCCAGCTCACCGGCGATCTCGGCCCGCTTGATGGAGTCGATGCTGAGGTCCGCCTCCAGGTCGAGATCCGGTTCGATCATGTCGACGGGGTAGCCGGTGCGCTCGCTGATGATCTCCAGGACCACCCGGAGCACGTCCGCCTCCGTCACCGCCGCGGGTGCGGGTGCGGGTGCGTGAGGCAACTCGACCTGTGTGGCTGGCTGTTGCGAGGGGGCCGGTTCTGCCGCGACCGTCACGGGCTGCGGGATCCGAGGGAGGGCCGCGACCGGCGTGGGGGCCGGCGCGGGGGCCGGTATCCACGCCTGTGGCGCCGAGCCGAAGTAGGTCAGCAGCACGTCGCGCTGGGCGGCCACCATCTCCCGGCTGGTGCGCAGGAACTCGGCGATCAGCGCGTCCTTGTCGGCCGGGACGCCGTCGGGGTGGTTCGTCGTCACAGTCGTCTCCACAACGCGTCGGGCCGGTGCGAGGGCACCGGGGAGGAGAGCTCCGGCGGCGGTACGGACCAGTTGCCCGTCGACCGTCCAGCCGGGCCGTGCGGGCAGGGGGGTCTTGGCCGCGTCGACGGCGTCGCGGCCCTGGAACAGCCGTCCGGTGCGCACCGGGAGCCCGGCGACGGCCAGTTGGGCGAGGGCGTCGAGCCAGCCGCGCAGGCCGCTGTCGGGACGCGGCTCGCACGCCACGGTGCGGTGCGGGCGGTCGCCCAGGATCTGCCCGACCAGCCGGGTGAGCACGGAGCCGGGTCCGGCCTCGACGAAGATCCTCGCCCCGGCCTCGTACATCGCCTCGATCTGCGCGACGAAGCGGACCGGCGCGCCGATCTGTGCCGCGAGCTCCCCGCGGATGGCGTCGGCGTCGTCGCCGTAGGGGGCGGCGGTGCGGTTGGACCACACGGGGAACTCGGGGGCCCGCACGGGACGGCCGCGGAGGGCTTCGGCGAAGCGGTCGGCGCCGTCGGCCACCAGAGGGCTGTGGAAGGCGCAGGCCACGGGGATGCGGCGGGCTCCGATCCCGGCCTCGCGCAGCAGTCGTACGGTGGTCTCGACCGCCTCGGTCGGACCGGAGACGACCGTCTGGCGGGGCGAGTTGTGGTTGGCGACGACGACGGACCCGGGGGCGCCCGCCGCGCGCAGGGTCCGGACCAGCTCCTCGGCGCCGGCCGCCACCGCCGCCATCGTGCCGGGGTCGCCTCCGCCGGTGGCCGCGAGAATCGCCGAGGCCCGCTCGGCACTCAGCTCCAGCAGGGCCTCCGGCCCGATGGCACCGGCCGCGCACAGGGCGACGAGTTCGCCGTAGCTGTGCCCGGCCGCCATGTCGGGCCGGACACCCGCCTCGGTGAGCAGGGCGTGCGCGGCGAGCCCGGCGACGCCCAGGGCCGGCTGGGCGACCCGGGTGTCGGTGAGAGCGGCCGCCTGACGCTGCCGCCCGGCCTCGTCGAACGCGGCCGGCGGATACAGCACCCCGGCGTGCGCCCGCCCCAGCAGCAGGTAGTGCTGCAACTCGGGAAACGCCACGAACACGTCGGCGAGCATCCCGGGCCGCTGACTGCCCTGCCCGGGGAAGAGGAACGCGACCTTGCCGGTCCCGGCCGAGGTGCCGGCGGAGCCGCCGGTCCCGTCGGCCGCGGAGGCGGCCTGGGCCTGGTCCGCGTCGGGCGCCCGGGCCCCCGCCGGTTCGCCGGCCGACAGGTGGATGCCCGCTCTCGGGTCGTGTTCGCCGGCGAGGGCCCGGCGCAGCTGGGTGGTCAGTTCGGGGACGGTCGCGGCGACGACGGCGATGCGGACCGGGTCGTGCCGGGTGTCCGCGCGGCGGGAGGCGGCGAGCGCGAGGTCGCGCAGGCGCCAGGGGAGATCGCCCGCCTCGACCGCCTCCGCCGTCCGCAGGAGTTCCGCGGCGGCCCGTCCGGCCGCCGCCCGGTCCGCGCCCCGGAAGGTGAACAGTTCGGCGGGCCAGGCGTCCAGGCCGTGGGCCGGCGGCACGGCGTCCGTGTGGGCACCCACCACGAGGTGGAAGTTGGTGCCGCCGAAGCCGAACGCGCTGACCCCGGCGATCCGTTCGCCGGCCGGTGCCGCCCAGGGGAGCGCCCGCGAGTGGAAGACGAACGGGCTGCTGCCCTCCTCCCAGGCCGCGTTGGGCCGCTCCACGTGCAGCGTGGGCGGCTTGACGCCGGTGTGGACGGACAGCACGGTCTTGATCAGGCCGGCCAGACCGGCGGCGCACTTGGTGTGCCCGATCTGCGACTTCACCGACCCGAGGGCGCACCCGCCCGCCGTGGCTCCCGCCTCGGTGAACACCTCGCTCAGGATGGTGAGTTCGGTACGGTCGCCGACCACGGTGCCGGTGCCGTGCGCCTCGACCAGGCCGACCTCGGCGGGGGAGACGCCCGCGTTGCGGTAGGCCCGGGTGAGGGCGGCCCGCTGTCCCTCGGGGCGGGGCGCGGTCAGGCCCAGTGAGCGGCCGTCGCTGGAGCTGCCGACGCCCCTGATCACGCCGTAGATCCGGTCGCCGTCGCGTTCGGCGTCCGCGAGCCGTTTCAGGACGACGCAGGCGACCCCCTCCCCGAGGGCGATGCCGTCGGCGGAGCTGTCGAAGGCCCGGGAGCGGCCGGTGGGGGAGAGGGCGTGGACGGAGGAGAACAGGACGTAGTCGTTGATGCCGTTGTGCAGGTCGGCGCCGCCGCACAGCACGACGTCACTGGTGCCGCCGACGAGTTCCTTGCAGGCCACGTCGACGGCGGCGAGCGAGGACGCGCAGGCCGCGTCCACGGTGTAGTTGGCGCCGCCGAGGTCGAGGCGGTTGGCGATCCGGCCCGAGATGACGTTGGCGAGCATGCCGGGGAAGGAGTCCTCGGTCAGCCGCGGGAGCTGCTCGGCCACCCCCTCGGGAACGGTCCCGTAGTACGAGGGCAGTACGGCCCGCAGGGTGGTGGCGTTGGACAGGTCGCTGCCCGCCTCCGCGCCGAACACCACCGAGGTGCGGGCCCGGTCGAACTCCCGTCCCCGCTCGCCGTATCCGGCGTCGTCGAGGGCCCGCCGGGCGGCTTCGAGGGCGAGCAGCTGGACGGGTTCGATGCTGCCCAGCGAGGTGGGCGGGATGCCGTAGCCCAGCGGGTCGAAGGGGATGCGCGGCAGGAAGCCGCCCCACTTCGACGGGGTGGCACCCGGGGTGTCCGCGGACGGCGGGGCGTAGTGCACGGCGGGGTCCCAGCGGTCCGGGGGGACCTCGCCGACGGCGTCGTGACCGCCGAGGACGTTCGCCCAGAACGCGGCGAGGTCGGGGGCGTCGGGGAACATGCAGGCCATGCCGACCACGGCGACGTCGAGCGGCGCGGGGGCCTCCTGGGCCGCGGGCTCGCCGCCGCCCAGGCGCGGGCGCAGGACGGCGCACCGCTCGGTGAGGAAGGTGGCGGCGGCCTCGGTCACCGAGCGGTGCAGGGCGCCGATCGTGGTCGTCGCCGAACGCAGTACCGACACCTCGCCGGCCATGAACATGCCCTCGGCGAGCCGGCGTTCGGCGTCGACCGGGGCCAGCGCGCCGGTCGCGTCACGCTCGACCCCCTTGCTGGCGATCCGCAGCCGGCCCACGTTGAGCCGCTCCAGCTCCTCCCAGATGTGCCGGTCGGGCACGCCCCGGTTACGCAACTCGGCCTCGAACGCCCGGTATCCGTCGCTGAAGGGGCTCGGGACGCAGCGGGTGGCGTGCCCGGGGGCCGTCTCCAGCAGGGTGGTGCGGGTGGCCCGCACGACCTGTTCCTGGAACAGGGGCTGGATCGCGCCGGAGGCGACGGCTTCCTCGGTGAACAGGTAGGCGGTGCCCATCAGGACGCCGACGGCGGCTCCGCGCGCGGTGAGCGGTGCGGCGAGCGCGGCGACCATCGCGGCCGAGCGCTCGTCGTGCACGCCGCCCGCGAAGAACACCTCGACCCGCGCCGCCACGTCGGGTCCAGCGCTGTCGAAGTAGTCCTCCAGCACGGCGAGTTGGGCCTCCCACAGCGGGAAGCTGCCGCGCGGTCCGACATGCCCGCCGCACTCGGAGCCCTCGAAGACGAACCGGCGTGCGCCCGCCTCCAGGAACTGCCGCAGCAGACCGGGTGAGGGCACGTGCAGGAAGGTGCTGACGCCGGCCCGTTCCAGTGCCTCGGCCTGGGAGGGCCGTCCGCCCGCGATGATCGCGTGGCTGGGCCGCAGCTCCCGTACCGCTTCGAGCTGGGCGTTCCTGGTCTCCTCGGGCGCGAAACCGAGGACCCCCACTCCCCAGGGCCGTCCCGCCACGGCCTCCCGCGTCCGCGCCAGCACCTCGCGTGACTGTTCACCGCCGGCGAGGGCCAGCGCGATGAACGGCAGTCCGCCCTCCCCGGCGACGGCGGCGGCGAACCGCGCCTGGTCGCTCACCCGGGTCATCGGCCCCTGCGCGACGGGCAGTTCGGTGCCGAGCGCCCTGCTCATCGGGGAACCGGAGCGCAGCGTGTCGGCCGGCCCTTCGTCCCGTACCGTGTCCCGGACGGCGGCCGTCAGGGCGCGGACCACCCCGGCGGCGTCCTTCCAGTGCTCGGCGAACCGGGCGGCGAGGAAGCCGTCCTCGCCCACCGGGAGCAGCTGGGTCCGCGGATCGCGCGCGCCGAGCAGCCGTGCCACCGCGGCCGGGTCGTCGGCGACGGGAGCGGGGGCGTCCGGGCCGCGGCGGCGCAGGACGCGGTGACCTGCGACGACCGTGGTCTCGGAGCCGTCCATGGACCGCAGCGCGGCGGCCGCCGCCTCCGCGAGCCCCGACTCGGCGAGCAGCGCGAGCTGGCTGTCGATCACGACCCCGGCCGCGCCGCCGGCCACGGCGGCCGTCGCCGTCCGGGGCCCGATACCGCCGCAGGCCCAGACCGGGAGGGTGACGCGGTCCTCGGCGAGGAGTTGCTGCAGCAGGACGAAGGTGCTCAGTTCGCCGACCCGGCCGCCGCTCTCCCGGCCCCGGGCGATCAGCCCGTGCGCGCCGGCGCGGACCGCCGCCAGGGCCTCGTCCAGCGCGGTGACCTCGACCAACACCCGCCGTTCGGTGACCACGTGAGAGATCGGCCAGGGCGAGTCGGTGCCGAGGACCACGGTGTGGGGGCCGCCGCCGGCCGGTGTCCCCGGTGGCAGGTCCGCCGGCTCCAGCAGGCAGTCGCCCGCGATCCGCACCCCGAACGGGCCGGGTGCCCAGCGCCCGAGGCGGCCCAGCGCCTCCCTGGATCTTCGCTCACCGGTGCCGAGGTCGAGCACCCCGAGTCCGCCGGCCCGGCTGACGGCGGCGGCGAGCCTGGCGTCCGGTTCGCGAAAAGGGGTGATTCCAATGATCAGGTCTTCGGCGCGCACAGCAGACGTCATGATTCTCCGCATAAACGGTGAGACTGCATGGTGGGGGGTTACGGCCTGCAGAAGACGAATTGGCTCGCACAGCGCATCTTTTCCGTGCCGCGCCACGAGAAACTCGCGTAGAAAGGTGCTTGAAAGCTAGACCCGTAGTTACCCGTGGGTCAACAGTGCCTTCCCTGTGCGGTGTGTCACCGAACCGATCCGGCCAGTGTGGACCGGTTGCCCCAAAAGGCGAAAAATCCGGCCAATCTCTTTCAGAGGCTCTGTCGGGCGGACCACAGCGGCGCAAGCCCATCAAAGTCACCGGCCTATTCACTCCCGGCTCACATCCCGGAAACGTGAACGGCGGGGGAGCGGGGCCCGGTGAACTCCCTGTGTCCACCGAAGTGAACGAAGAATCCGACTTGGTGTAATTCGACCCACCGTACCAATGCGACGGCCCACCGTACCCATGCGGCTTGATCGCAGGCGCAATTCAGACTTCCGCGGGTCCCGCCGCCGTCACCATCCCGTGCGCAGCAGGTGGTTGACGAGCAGGGCGAGGACCGCCTGAGCGAGGAGCCAGCCCCGGGGCCGGGTCAGGAACGCGCAGGCCGGCAGCAGCCACATCGCGAACGGCAGCCAGATGCGTTCCGTCTCCGCCTTGCTCATGCCCGACAGGTCGGCGGCCAGCAGCGCGACCAGGGCGGCGCCCACGAGCAGGGCGAGCCGGAACTCGGGCCGCCCACCGCGCGGGCCGGCGAGGTCGGTGCCGGCCCGGCGCAGTCCCGCCGCCGTCGCCGGGCCCGTGATCACGACCGCGCAGGCCAGGTTCGCCCACACCCAGTAGCCGTACGGCCGGACGCCACCCGCCCCCTGGTGGTAGCGGCGGACCAGCAGGCGGTACGCCGCCCACCAGTCGAAGCCCGCCAGGGTGAACGCGGCCGGCACCACGGCGCATCCGGCGGCCAGGAAGAGCAGGGGCCGGGTGCGGTGGGTGCCGAGGAGGAGCACGGCGGCGGCGATCACGGCGATGAGAGTGAGGCCGTAGGAGAGGTACACGGTCAGCCCGAGGAGGAGACCGGAGGCGGCGCCGGTCAGGGCGGGACGGTGGCCGGTCACCGCGAGGGCGAGGAGGGCCAGTGCCCAGGCGGCGACCGCCGCGAAGTAACCGTCGGCGGAGGTGCCGACCCACACCGCGGCCGGCGCCAGGACCAGGAACGGTGCGGCGCGGCGGGCGAGCGCCTCCCCGGCGAGGGCCCGGAGGGCGACCAGGACCGCGACCGCCGCGGTCGTGCCGGCCGTGATGCACCAGGTGCCCGCCCAGCCACCGCCGCCCAGCCCGATCCGGTCGAGCAGGACGAAGGTGAGCGTCGCGCCCGGCGGATGCCCGGCGACGTGCGCGGGCCAGTTGTCGGGGGAGTCGATGAGGATGTGCCCGGTGAAGTCCCGCAGCGTGGCCGGGATGTTCCGGAAGCGGTCGACGACCGGCAGGTACTCGCTTCGGGTCGTCAGCTGCTCGGCGATGCCCCGGTACCAGCCGTCGACCAGGGCCAGCGACCACGTCCAGGCCGTGCCGGCCGCCCAGCCGGCGAGCAGCAGGCGGCGCCACGGCAGCCGGGCGGCCAGCGCCGGGCCGTACGCCACGACCCCGGCCGCGACGGCGACCGCCGCCGGGGTGCCGGGGCCGACGTGCGGGTCCCAGTCCGCGAGCAGCGGCGGCCAGTTGACCCGCAGGGTGCCGTTCCGGTGCTCGACGGCGGTGCCGACGACGACGGCCACCACGACGAGCAGGGCGGCGGCCGCCGCGGCGTACAGGTCACGCAGGAGTTCGCGGTTCACGCCCGAACGCTAGGCCGCGGGGGCTGCACCGGACGGCTGACAGGCGAGGACGTCAGAGTTTCGTCATGGTTCGCGGCCCCTTCCGGGGGGTGGCGCGGGCCTACGGTCGGGGCATGCGACGCTCTCCTTCATCGCCCGCGTTCTGGCGCAGTCCGCTGCGCGGCCCCTGGTTCACCTCGGTGCTCGGGGTGGTGCTGCTCGGCGGGATCACGGTGCTCTTCGTGACGGGGCTGCTGTCGTACGCCGCCTACAACCCGGGCCTGTCGCCGGTCAACGACAAGACCCCCGACAAGGGCGTCCTCGGCTTCTACCTCTTCGCGTGGCCGACCCACCCCTCGTGGCTGTACCGGCTCACCCAGGGCGTGCACGTCACCCTCGGGCTCACCCTGATCCCCGTCCTGCTGGCGAAACTGTGGTCCGTGGTGCCGCGGCTGTTCGCGCTGCCCCCGGCACGTTCCCTCGCGCACGCCCTGGAGCGGCTCTCCCTGCTCCTGCTGGTCGGGGGCGGCCTGTTCGAGTTCGTCACCGGCGTGCTCAACGTCCAGCTCGACTACGTCTTCCCCGGTTCCTTCTACCCGCTGCACTTCTACGGCGCCTGGGTGTTCTTCGCCGCGTTCCTCGCGCACGCCGTGCTGAAGCTGCCCCTGGCCCTGCGCAACCTGCGCCGACCGCGCGAGGAGGACAGCGGGTTGGTGTCCCCCGAGCCGGCCGCGCCGACCGTGTCCCGGCGCGGCGCGCTGTGGCTGGTCGGTGGCGGGTCCCTGCTGCTGTTCGTCACGTCCGCCGGACGCGGCTTCGACGGGCCGCTGCGGCGGACCGCCGTCCTCGCCCCGCACGGCGGTTCCGAACCGGGCGGCGGACCGGGCGGCTTCCAGATCAACAAGACGGCCGCGTACGCGGGGATCCGTGCGGCGGAGACGAGCGAGGACGCCTGGCGGCTGGTGCTGACCGGCCGCACCGGCACGCTCCGGCTGAGCCGGGCCGACCTGCTGCGCATGCCGCTGCACAGTTCGGCGTTGCCCATCGCCTGCGTCGAGGGCTGGTCGACCTCCGACCAGTGGTGGCGCGGCGTACGGCTGCGGGACCTGGCGGCCCTCGTCGGACACGACGACCCGCCGGACGTCCTCGTGGAGTCCCTGCAACGGCACGGCGCCTTCCGTCACGCCGCCCTGCGCGCCAACCAGACCGGTGACCCGCGCTCCCTGCTCGCCCTGTTCGTCAACGGCGAGGACCTGACCCCCGACCACGGCCACCCGGCGCGGATCATCGTGCCCGCGGCCCCCGGCGTGCTCAACACCAAGTGGGTGGCCCGGATGACGTTCGGAGACCTGTGATGCGCAAGCCGTTCCCGGTCGGCAGCCCGTTCCAGCTGCTCCTGCTGGCCTGCTCGTTCGCCCTCGCCGGCTATGCGGGCGTACGACTGCTCGCGGGGGACTGGTTCGGGGTCGCGCTGTGGGTCGTGGGGGCGGCCCTGCTCCACGACCTGGTGCTGCTGCCGCTGTACGCGGTGGCCGACCGCGCGCTCGTCCGGGCGGCGGGCCGCCGCCCGGAGATCGTGATGTACGTCCGGGTGCCCGCCGCCCTGTCCGGGCTGCTCCTGCTGGTGTGGTTCCCCCTGATCAGCGGGCAGGTGTCGAAGCGCTACGCCTCGGCCGCCGCGCTGTCCGCGGCCGGCTTCACGGCCCGCTGGCTACTGCTGACGGCCGCGCTGTTCGGCGGCTCGGCGCTGCTGTTCCTGCTGCGGTCGCGGCCCCGGTTGCGCAGGGCGGCGAAGCAGCGGCCCCCGGCCGTCCACTGATCGACGGCACGCCAGCCCGCGCGGCCCGCGTGCCGCAGCAGGGCCGGCGTGCCGAGCCGCGCCCACGGGAACGGGGTGCTCGCGGCGCCCCGGGCGTCGGTCACATGAACCACGACGCGCTCGTCCAGGTCCGGCACCGGCACCGTCTCCACGATCAACAGGCCCTCGGAGGCCAGGAGTTGGGACATCCGGGCGAGCAGGGCCCGCGGGTCGCCGCCGATGCCGACATTGCCGTCGACCAGCAGCGCGGTGCCCCAGCGGCCCTCGCCCGGGAGGGGCTCGAAGACCGAGCGGCGCAGCGCCTGCCCGCCCGACCGGACCGTGCGCGCCACCGCCGCCTCGCTGACGTCGATGCCCAGCGCCCGGCGGCCCCCGGTGCCGAGGGCGGCGACCAGACGGCCGGGCCCGCAGCCCACGTCGAGGACGGTGCCCTCGCAGCGGCGCAGCACCTCCAGGTCGGCCGCGTCGGCGGCAGCGCACCAGCGTTCCACCTCCAGGGGCAGCAGCCAGCCGTCGGCACGGCTCAGGAACAGCGGGCCCCGGCCGGCCCGCAGGGCGTCCGAGTAGGGATCGGCCGACCAGGAACGCTCCCCGGCGCGCGACGACTGCCGCACGAGGTGCGCGGCGGCCGGGACGGTGACCGTCGCCGTCGCCGCGGTCTGTGGTCCCGGCCCCGTCGCCGGGGTGCCCGTCTGCGGGGTCCGGGCCGGGCGCGACGGGCGGGTCGCCCGTGCCGTGCTCATCGGTCACCCGCCGCGCCGAGCCGGGCCAGCTCCGCGGCGAACCGTCCGCCGGGCGCCTCCTTGGCGACCAGGTCGGCGTCGTACGCCGTGTCCACGTCCCGCAGCCGAGGCAGCTCCCGCACCCGCAGGCCCGCGAGCCGGGCGCGCTGCGCGGCACCCGTGTCGGGCGTCGACATCGGGACCCCGCGCAGCAGCGCGGGGTCCGGTTCCGCCAGGCCCAGCGCCCAGAAGCCGCCGTCCTCGGCCGGCCCGAAGTACGCGTCGCAGTCCGCGAAGTCGACGGTCAGCAGCTCGGGCGTCACCTGCGGGGTGTCCATGCCGATCAGCAGCGCCGGGCCGGCGCAGCCGGCGAAGGCCGACGCCAGCCGCTCGTCCAGACCGCCCGCGCACTGCCGTACGACCTCGAACCCGGCCGGCAGCCAGGGGCCGGGGTCGCCCTCCAGGACCAGGACCCGGCGCCGCGCGGGCGTCCGTGCCACGACGTCCAGGGTGTCGGCGAGGGCGGCCTCGGCGAGCCCGGCCGCCTCCCGCGGACTGAACGGCGGCGTCAGCCGGGTCTTCACCCGCCCCGGCCGGGGCTCCTTGGCGATGACGAGGAGGGTGGTCACCGGCGGGTTCCTTCCTGAAGGGAGAGGGAGACATCACCGGCGGGAACAGCCGTCCGGCCGGACGCGGCGGGCCGCCCGGTGGCGGCCCCGGCGAGCCCCTCGGCGCCGTCGGGCCGCCCGGTGCCGGTGGGGTTCGGGCCACCGGAGCGGGCGGAGTCCGAGTACTCGGTGCCGGTGCCGGTGCCGGTGGAGGCGGAGTTCGGGACATCGGAGCCGGTAGGTCCCTCGCCGTCACCGGCGGGTGGCTCGGGGCTTTCGGGTCGTCCCGCGAGGGCGGAGGTTCGGCCGCGGCCGGTGATGGGTTTCTCGGGGCCGGTGGCGGTGGGGGCGCCGGTGTCGGTGGGTGGCTCGGGGCTTTCGGGTCGTCGCGTGTGGGCGGAGGTTCGGCCGCGGGCGGTGGTGGGTTCCTTGGGGCCGGTGGAGTCCGGTCCGCGGCTGGTGTTGGGTTGCTTCGTGCCCGTCGCGGTCGGAGCAGCCGTGCCGGGAGGCTCGCCGGTGGTGGGTTGTTCGGCCAGTACGCGGCTCATGTCGCGTACCGCCTGCCAGGTGCCGCGCCAGGTTCCCGTCACCTTGGACGCCCCGGTGCGCGGGCGGTACGGGACGTCGTACTCGGTGATGCGCCAGCCCGCGTCGGCGGCGCGCACCACCATCTGGAGCGGATAGCCGCTGCGCCGGTCGGTGAGGCCGAGGGACAACAGCGGCTCCCGGCGGGCGGCGCGCAGCGGGCCGAGGTCGCGCAGGCGCAACCCGGTGCGGCGGCGCAGGAGCCGGGAGAGGGCGAGGTTGCCGGCCCGGGCGTGCGCGGGCCAGGCGCCCGCACCCTGCGGGCGGCGCCGGCCGAGCACCAGGTCCGCCTCGCCGGCCCGGATCCGGCGGACGAACGCCACCAGGTCGGCCGGATCGAGGGAGGCGTCGCAGTCGCAGAAGCAGACGATGTCGGCCGTGGCGGCGGTCAGGCCGGCGTGGCAGGCGGCACCGAAGCCGCGCCGTTCCTCCCGTACGACCGTCGCGCCGAGGTCGCTCGCGACGCGGGCCGAGCCGTCCGTGGAACCGTTGTCCACGACCAGCGCCCGCCAGCCGGGCGGGATGCGTTCCAGCACCCTGGGCAGGGCCTCGGCCTCGTCGAGGCAGGGGAGCACGACGTCGACGGACGCCGCCTCGAAAGCCGTAGGGGAATCCGTGGGGAAAGAGGTCGTCACGGCACTCACCCTACGAGCGTGAAACGGGCATATCGGACTTCGGCTCCTTACGAAACCAGGACGTCGGCCGCCGCGGGCGGCGTGAGCGGTTCCGTGGTGCGAGGCTGGCGGCATGGAGCAGCAACCGTACGCACCCGGCGGGGCCCGGGTCCTCGTCGTCGACGACGACCCGACCGTGGCCGAGGTCGTCTCCGGGTACCTCGACCGGGCCGGATACGTCGTGGACCGGGCCGGTGACGGACCCGACGCGCTCGCCCGGGCGGCCGCGCACTGGCCCGACCTGGTCGTGCTGGACCTCATGCTGCCCGGTATGGACGGCCTGGAGGTCTGCCGGCGCATGCGCGGACACGGGCCCGTGCCGGTCATCATGCTCACCGCTCGCGGCGACGAGGACGACCGCATCCTCGGCCTGGAGGTGGGCGCCGACGACTACGTCACCAAGCCCTTCAGTCCCCGCGAACTCGTCCTGCGCGTCGACTCGGTGCTGCGCCGCAGCCGCCCGGCCCGGGCGGCTGCCCGCGCCGCGCAGCCGCCGGCCCTACTGCGTGCCGCCGGCCTGGCGCTCGATCCCGCGGCCCGGCGAGCCGTCAAGGGCGAGACCGAACTCGCCCTCACCATCCGCGAGTTCGATCTACTCGCCTTCTTCCTGCGGCATCCCGGGCGGGTCTTCAGCCGGGAGGACCTGATGCGGGAGGTGTGGGGCTGGGACTTCGGCGACCTGTCCACCGTCACCGTCCATGTCCGCCGGCTGCGCGGCAAGGTCGAGGACGATCCGGCGCGCCCGCGCCTGGTCCAGACGGTCTGGGGCGTCGGGTACCGCTTCGACGCCGGCCGGGACGGGGAGGAGCAGGCGTGAACGACACCCTCCTCATCGCCGTCTACGCCTTCCTCGGCGCCGCCGCGGCCGGCCTGCTGGGGGCGTGCGTGCTGATGCTGATCCGGCGGCGCTCGCTGATCGCGCACCTCACCGTGGTCGCCGCCGTCGCCGTCACCGCGATGCTCGCCGGCACGCTGGTGGTCGCGGACGCCATGTTCCTGTCCGCGCACGACCTCAAGGTCGTCACCACGGTCGTCGCGATGGCCGCCGTGGTCTCCCTGGCCAGTGCCCTGCTGCTCGGCCGCTGGGTCGTCGGCCGCAGCCGCGCCCTCGCGCTCGCCGCCCGTTCCTTCGGCGACGGCGGCGACTTCACCTCGCCCGTCGGCCCCGCCACCGCGGAACTCGACGCGCTGAGCCGGGAGTTGGAGGCGACCAGTGCGAAGCTCGCCGCCTCCCGGCAACGTGAACGCGCCCTGGAGTCCTCCCGGCGTGAACTCGTCGCCTGGATCTCGCACGACCTGCGCACCCCGCTGGCCGGGCTGCGCGCGATGTCCGAGGCGCTGGAGGACGGCGTCGCCACGGACCCCGGCCGCTACCTGCGGCAGATCCGCACCGAGGTGGAACGCCTCAACGGCATGGTGGGCGACCTCTTCGAACTCTCCCGCATCCACGCGGGCAGCCTCACGCTCACCATGTCCCGGATGTCCCTGTACGACCTCGTCGGCGACGCCCTCTCGGGGGCGGACGCGCTCGCTCGCCAGAACGGGGTGCGGCTGGTCGGGGCCCGGGTCGAACCGGTACCGGTCGAGGTGGACGGCCGGGAGATGAGCCGCGTCCTCGGCAACCTCCTCGTCAACGCCATCCGCCGCACCCCGGCCGACGGCACGGTCGCGATCGCCGCCGAGCGCTCTCCCGACGGCGTGGTCCTGTCCGTGACGGACGGCTGCGGCGGCATCCCCGAGGAGGACCTGCCCCGCGTCTTCGACACCGGCTGGCGCGGCACCCACGCCCGGACCCCGCCGGCCGGCGCGGGACTCGGTCTCGCCATCGTCCGCGGCATCGTCGAGGCCCACCAGGGCCGCGCCACCGTACGCAACGTCCTGGGCGGCTGCCGCTTCGAGGTCACCCTCCCGACCCCCAGCCCTTCGTCCCCGACCGGCTGACGCCCGCCTCACACGTTCACCCCGGCCGACTCACCGACACGGCCGCGGGTACGGCACCCCGAAGCCGACCGGCGCGAGCGGTGTCCGCCGGGTCGGGGCGCGCGTCGGCGTCCGCCGGGGTTCGGGTGGATGTCGGCGTCCGCCGGGACGAGGCGAGCGTAGGGGCCCGCCGGGGTTCGGGTGGATGTCGGCGTCCGCCGGGACGAGGCGAGCGTCGGCGTCCGCCGGGATCGGCGCCTTCGGCTCCGGCCGGGGGGGCGTGTCGGCCTTCGCCCGGCCGGTGGTCGCGGTCTCGCCGGGCGGGTCGCCTGCCGGGCCGAGGGCGAGTGGTTGGGCGGGGGTGCTGGCTGATCGGGTGCGGGTGGCGGTCGTCGGGTTGCCCGTCGGGCGGGGGCTGGGGTCGTCCGGGTGGGGGGCCGGCGACGGCCGGTCGGGTGCCCGCCGGGCCGGGGCCGATGCCCGTCCGGGAGGGGCGCACACGCCGGCCTCCGCCGGGTGGGGCGGGTGTCGGAGGGCGCCGACGGCGGTACCGACGGCTTCGGCCGCCAGGGCAGGCCGGCCGGCCGCGCCCGCCCCGTGCTGCGCCGGGCGCCGGCCGAACCCGCGGCAGCACGGCGTCAGTTCGTGCCCAAGGGGGCGTGGGCGAACTCGCGCATTCCCTCCTCGAACGCGATGCCGGCCTTCCAGCCCAGGTCGGCGCGCAGGCGGGCCGAGTCCGCCGTGATGTGCCGGACGTCCCCGAGGCGGTACTCGCCGGTGACGACGGGCTCGGGGCCGCCGTACGCCGCGGCCAGCGCCCGGGCCATCTCGCCGACCGTGTGCGGCTCGCCGCTGCCGGTGTTGTACGCCGTGAGCGTGCCGTCGGGCGAACCGGCCTCCAGCGCCGCGACGTTGGCCGCGGCCACATCCCGGACGTGCACGAAGTCCCGCCGCTGGCCGCCGTCCTCGTAGACCCGGGGGGCCTCCCCGCGGGCCAGCGCCGAGCGGAAGAAGGAGGCGACGCCCGCGTACGGGGTGTCGCGCGGCATGCCGGGCCCGTACACGTTGTGGTAGCGCAGCGACACCGCCGTGCCGCCCGTGGCCCGCGCCCACGCGGCCGCCAGGTGCTCCTGGGCGAGCTTGGTGGTGGCGTACACGTTGCGCGGATCGGCCGGGGCGTCCTCGGCGACGAGCCCGGGGGACAGGCCGGTGCCGCAGTGCGGGCAGGTCGGCTCGAAGCGTCCGGCGTCCAGGTCGGCCACGGCCCGCGGCCCGGGCCGCACCACCCCGTGCCGCCCGCACGTGTACCGCCCCTCGCCGTACACCACCATCGACCCGGCCAGCACCAGCCGCCGTACGCCCGCCTCGGCCATGGCGGTGAGCAGGACCGCGGTGCCGAGGTCGTTGCGGGACACGTACTCCGCCGCGTCGGCGAAGCCGGCGCCCAGGCCGACCATCGCCGCCTGGTGGCAGACGGCGTCCACGCCGGCCAGGGCACGTCCGACGGCGCCGGGGTCGCGCACGTCCGACCCGGGGCGGGCCCGGACGTCGTAGACGACGGGCTCGTGCCCGTGCGCCTCCAGGGCCCTGACGATGTGACTTCCGATGAACCCGGCACCGCCGGTGACCAGTACACGCATGCGTTCACGCTAGGGCCGGACGGGGCCGGGGACCCCTGGCCGCGCCCGGCACGTCACCGGTCCGTAAGACCTGGCCCGCCCGGCCCCCGGCCTCCGGCCCCCGGCCTCCGGCACCCGGTCAGCGGGTCAGCGGGAGTGTCACCGTGAACACCGTGCCGCCCGGGGCGTCGGACAGCGCGATCGTGCCGCCGTGCGCGCGGATCAGGGCGGTCGCGACCGCGAGGCCTAGGCCGCTGCCCCCGCGGTCCCGGCTGCGGGCCTTGTCGACGCGGTAGAAGCGGTCGAAGACCCGCTCCCGGTCGGCGGGCGGGATGCCGGGGCCGGCGTCGGCGACCCGGACCAGGGCCGCGCCAGGCCCGGTCGTGACGGCCACGGACACGGCCGTGCCGGGCGGAGTGTGCACGGCGGCGTTGGTCAGCAGGTTGTCCAGGACCTGCCGGATGCGCTGCGGGTCGAGGCGCAGCCGCAGCGCGCCGGGACCGGCCGCCACCGTCAGCGGGTGCTGCGGGTGGCTCGCGCGGAACGCGTCGGCCGCCTGCTCGACGAGCTGCGTCAGGTCCGCCTCCTCCGGCCGCAGCGGGGTCTCCACCTCGGCGGCGTCCAGGCGGGCGAGCAGCAGCAGGTCGTCCAGCAGGACACCCATCCGCGCGGCCTCGGCGCGCAGCCGGGCCAGGTGCCTGTCGCGTTCCTCGGGGGCGTTGGCGGCGGCGTACTGGAAGAGGTCGGCGTACCCCCGTACGGACATCAGCGGTGTCCGCAGCTCGTGCGAGGCGTCGGCGACGAAGCGGCGCAGCCGCTGTTCGGCCGCCGCGCGGACCGCGAGGGAGTCGTCGATGTGTTCCAGCATGGTGTTGAAGGCGGTGCGCAGCTCCTCCACCTCGGGGCCGCCGCCGGGACCGTCGGCGCGCAGCGGGAGCCGGGCCGCGGACTCGGTCAGGTCGTGGGAGGCGATGCCGTGGGCGGTGTGCGCCATGTCGCTGAGCGGCTTGAGGCCGCGCCGCAGCATCCGCCGGCCGAGCACCACGAGCGCCAGCAGCGCGAGCCCGAACGCGACGACCTGCACGGTGATCAGCTGCCGCATCGTGGCGTCGATGTTCGCGGTGGGCGCGGCGCTGACCAGCACCACGCCGGGTTCGACCTCGCAGGCCCGCAGCTGGTAGGTGCCCTTGCCGTCGATGTTCGCCATCCGGGTGAGCTCGGTGCCGGAGCGCGCCATCGTCTCGGCGAGGGCGGTGAACGTGGCGGTGTCGGCGGGCACTTCGGCGGGGGTGCGCAGGGCGGCCGAGGTGCCTGTCACGTCGTAGACCGCGGTGTACCAGCCGTAGTAGGGCTGCCGTCGGACCGTGCCGTGCGCCTCGGCGTCCTTGGTCTGCACGACCTGGACGAGCTTCAACTGCTGGCCGAGCTGGTGGTCCAGGTAGTCGCGCATGTACATGGTCAGTGCGGTGCCGACCACGGCGAACACCGCGAGCGACAGCACGCCCAGGCCGAAGGCCAGCCGTGTGCCCAGCCGCAGCCCGCGGTACCGCCGCCACAGCCGGGCCGGCCGCCCGGTCACTCGGCCGCCTCCCGGACCACGTACCCGAAGCCCCGGACCGTGTGGATCAGCGCCGTCCGGCCCGCGGCGGGCTCGTCGAGCTTGCGGCGCAGCCGGCTGACGACCAGTTCGACGACGTTGGAGCGGCCCCCGAAGCCGTACTCCCACACGTGGTCGAGGATCTGCGCCTTGGTCAGCACGGTGGGGGACCTGCGCATCAGGTAGCGCAGCACCTCGTACTCGGTGGGGGTGAGGGTGAGCAGCCGGTCGCCGCGCCGCACCTGGCGGGTGTCCTCGTCCATCGTCAGGTCCGCGACCCGAAGTACGGAGCGCGGGAACCCGGGCCCCGCGCTGCGCCGCAGCACGGTCCGCAGCCGGGCCATGAGCTCCTCCACCGCGAACGGCTTGACCAGGTAGTCGTCACCGCCGCGGGTCAGGCCGGCGACCCGGTCGGCGACCGTGTCCCGGGCGGTGAGGAACACCACGGGGACCATCGTGCCGAGGGCGCGCAGCCGGTCGAGGACGCCGAAGCCGTCCACGTCCGGCAGCATCAGGTCCAGCACCACGATGTCCGGGCGGAACTCGGCGGCCAGTCGCAGCGCCTCCTCGCCGGAGTTCGCGGTGGCCGCCTCCCAGCCCTCGTAGCGGGCGACCGTGGCGACGAGGTCGGCGATCGGCGGGTCGTCGTCCACGACGAGGAGGCGTACTTTGTCCACCCGCTCATAGTGCTGCACAGGTCTCCCGCCACCAGGCCCGGTGACCGGGCACGACCACATCGATAACCACTTGAAAGATAAACGACAGCAAATCGACAGCTCCCGCGAGCCAAGCTCGTACCCCGGACCCGATCAAGGAGCTGCCGTCCCGTGACGACCGTCCAGTCGCCCTCCGCGCCCCCCACGGCGATACGGCCCAGGGTGGTGGCCCGCACGGGCCTGTACGCCGTGCTGGCCGCCAACGCCGCAGTGGTGACCTTCTTCTTCACCCAGGCCGGCTTCGCGTCGAACACCCTCATCGTGCTGGGCCGGCTGGCCGGCCTGTACGGCGCCCTGCTCATGGCCTTCCAACTGCTGCTGGTGGCCCGGCTGCCGTGGCTCGACCGCCGCATCGGCATGGACCGGCTGACCTCCTGGCACCGCTGGACCGGCTTCGGCATCCTGTGGACGCTGCTCACACACGCCGTGTTCATCACCTTCGGCTACGCCGAGTCGTCCTCCCTGGACCCGGTGAACCAGCTGGTCGACCTCGCCGAGACCGTCGAGGGCGTGCTCCGCGCCGTCGTCGCGCTGGCCGTCATCCTCGTGGTGGGCGCCGTCTCCGGACGCTACGCCCGGCGCCGGCTCGCCTACGAGACCTGGCACTTCATCCACCTGTACACCTACGCCGCGGTGGTCCTCGCCTTCACCCACCAGGTCGCCGTCGGCACCACCTTCACCTCCTCGTCCGCGGCCACCACCTACTGGTACGCCGTGTGGGGCGTCGCCCTCGGCTCGGTGGTCCTCGGCCGGCTCGCCCTGCCGCTGTGGCGCAACTGGCGTCACCAGCTGCGCGTCACCGCCGTCGTCCCCGAGTCCGACACCGTCGTCTCGATCCACATGACCGGCCGCGACCTGGACCGGCTGCCCGCCCGGGCCGGCCAGTTCTTCCTGTGGCGCTTCCTGACCCGGGACCGCTGGTGGCAGGCCAACCCGTTCTCGCTGTCGGCCGCCCCCGACGGCCGCACACTGCGGCTCACCGCCAAGACGGCCGGCGCGGGCACCGCGGCCCTGCGGCACGTCAAGGTCGGCACCCGCGTCTTCGCCGAGGGGCCCTACGGCGCGTTCACCGCCCTGCACCGCACCCGCCCGGAGGCCGTGCTCATCGCCGGCGGCGTCGGTGTCACCCCGATCCGCGCGCTGCTGGAGGAGCTGGAGGGCCACGCCGTGGTCCTCTACCGCGTCGCCACCGACCGGGACGCCGTCCTCTACGACGAGCTGCGCGACCTCGCCCACGCCAAGGGCGCCGAACTGCACCTGGTGACCGGGCCGGTCAGCCCCGACAAACTGGCGCCCGCCGAACTCGGGCGGCTGGTGCCGGACATCACCGACCGGGATGTCTTCCTGTGCGGGCCGCCGCCGATGATGAACGCCGTGCTGGGCAGTCTGCGCGAGCTGGGCGTGCCCAAGCCGCAGATCCACTTCGAACGCTTCAGCCTGGCCGGCTGAGGGAGACGGGGAACACACCGTGAAACGAGCACTGCCCGTCCTTGTCCTGAGCGTCGCCGGCCTGGTCCCGCTGTGGCGCTACGAGCCGTCGACGGAGACCTCCACCACCCAGTCCGCCGCCCCGGCCTCCTCCTCGCCGACCGCGTCGCCGTCATCGCCGTCCTCGTCCTCCTCGTCGGACGCCTCGGGCTCCCCGGCCGCGTCCCAGCGGGTCGTCGCGGGGTCGACGGTGAACACCGAGAAGGGGCCCGTGCAGGTCGAGGTGACCTTCGAGGGCGACAGGATCACCGCCGTACGGACGCTCCAGCAGCCGAACCACCCGCAGACGACGGCCGCCGTGCCGCGGCTGGTCGAGGAGACGCTCCAGGCGCAGAGCGCCGACATCGACACGGTGTCCGGCGCGACCGTCACCAGCGACGGCTACCGCGAGTCCCTCCAGGCCGCCCTCGACGCCAGGAGCGGCTGACATGCGGCGGGTCGAGCAGGTGATGGGCTTCCCGGTCTCGCTGCGGATCGACGACGAGGACGAGTTCGGCGAAGCGGCCGACGCGGTCTTCGCGTGGCTGCGGGAGACCGACGCCCGGTTCAGCCCCTTCAAGACCGACAGCGAGGTGTCCCGGCTGGACCGGGGCGAGCTGGCGGCCGACGCCGTCAGCGCGGACCTCGCCGAGGTCCTCGGCCTGTGCGAGCACTACCGGGCCGGGACCGGCGGCGCCTTCGACGTGCGCCTGCCCGGCCGCGGCCTCGACCCCTGCGCGGTGGTCAAGGGCTGGTCGGTGCAGCGGGCGGCGGAGCTGCTCACGGAGGCCGGGGCGCGCAGGTTCTGCCTCAACGCCGGCGGCGACGTGGTCGCGTCCGGAGGGCCCTGGCGGGTGGGTGTACGGCACCCCGAGCACGCCGACCGGCTGTGCACCGTCCTGTCACTCACCGACGGGGCGGTCGCCACCTCCGCCCGCTACGAGCGCGGCGACCACATCCTCGACGGCCGCACCGGACGCCCGGCGACGGCGCTGCTCAGCCTGACGGTCGTGGCCCCGACCCTGACCGAGGCGGACGCGGTCGCCACGGCGGCCTTCGCGATGGGCGCCGAGGGCGTCGCGTGGGCCGCCGGACTCGAAGGGTGCGAGGTGTTCGCCGTGGACGCCGGCCGGCGCGTGCTGCGCACCCCCGGTCTGCCCGTCGCCCGGGAACGGGCGGCGGCCTGAGACGCAGGCGTGCCGGGCGCGGACGAGCGGGAGCGGGGGGGGGGGGGGGGGGGGGGGGGGGGGGGGGGGGGGGGGGGGGGGGGGGGGGGGGGGGGTGGGGGGGGGGGGGGGAGGGGAAGAGA